>CAIPZZ010000058.1 GCA_903869665.1 uncultured Opitutia bacterium
CGCCACCTGCGCCAGCTCGGCGCGCGTGAAGCCCGCCTCCGCCGCCAGCGCGGCGTATTCGTCGGTCAGGGTGTTGGCGAAACAGAGCGGGTCGTCGGTGCTCACCGTGCAGCGGACGCCTGCCGCCATGAGCCGGCGCAACGGGTGCGCGGCCATCGTGGGCACAACTTGCAGGCCCACGTTGCTGATCGGGCACACGTCAAAGGTCACCCCACGCTCCGCCGCCAGCCGCACGACGGCCGGGTCCTCAATGGCGCGCACCCCATGTTGCACGCGCGTCACGCCCAACACCTCAATGGCCTCGCGCACCCGCTCCGGCCCGCCGAACTCGCCCGCGTGCGCCTTGGTCATCTTGCCCGCTCCGCGCAGACGTTCCCAGATCTTTGCCGTCCAGGGCTGCGTGGGCGCGGCCTCATCGCCGTGCAAATCCACGCCGGCGAGGTCAGCCCAGTTTTCGAGATCGTCTATCGTGCGCCGCAGCGGCCCGGTGTAGTCGGAGCGGAGCATCCCCGCGAATATCCGCACCTCCAGCCCCGGCGGCGCAGCGGCGCGGATGGCCGCGATGATCTCCGGGCCGGGCACGCCGATGAAACCAGTGATCGGCAAATGAAAGCTCGTCTCGACGTAGCGCACGTTTTGCGCGACGTGCCCGGCGAAGACGACTTTCGCCGCCTCGTGATAGCGCTCCGCCGAGGTGAACCACGGTAACGCATGGTCGAGCAGCGTTTTCTCAAATTCGGGAAACGTCGCGTAGCGATGCCCGCGTCTCCGGAAAGGCGGGTCGGCCGGCCAACGCACAGCATCCAGCCCGGTCAGCAACGCGTAGGGCAAAGCGCCTTCGAGATGCAGGTGCGTCTCGGTCTTCGGCAGCGCCTGGATGAAAGCGGCAAGCGACGGGTCGGAGGCGGGCATGGCGGAATATATCGCGGGAGATTGGGCCGGCGAAAACAAATTTTACCACGGATTGCATGGATGGGCACGGATACGGAATTTTGTAGGGGCGCAGACTTGCTGCGCCCTCTCCCCCGAAGAGCGCGACCAGATCTCCCCCTACCCTTTCGCCGCCACGACGAATTTCGGGATGATACCGTCGAAGCTCCCGTTGGTGAAAAACGCCACCACGCGCGGACGCGCGTCTGATGCAGGCGGCGGTTTCGGCAGGCTCACCGCAGGCGGGTTCGACACGCTCACCGCAGGCAGTGTGCGGGCGCACAGCTCTTGCAGCAACTCGCCGTTGGCCGAGAACCACAGCGCCGACACGCCCTGCGTGCCCAGATGCCCGGCAACGGCCTCGGCGTCGAACCGCTCGGCCTCGGCGAGCTTCTCCGCGCGGCTCACCGCGCCGAGATAGACCTCGTCGGCCAACGCGAGCGCGCGCAGAAAGCCAGCCTGAAGCGCCTTCGTCCGCGCGGTGTTACTGCGTGGCTCGAACACTGCCGTCAGCGTCGCGCCGGGGAATCGCGCGCGAAGCGACTCCAGCGTCTCCGCTAGCGCCGTCGGGTGGTGGCCGAAATCTTCGATCACCGTGAGCGCGGGCGTGCGGAGCAAAATCTCCTGCCGGCGCTTCACGCCGCGAAACTCCGCCAGCGCGTCGAGCCGCAGCAGGCTCGGAAGGTGGAGCGCGACGTCCCCGGCGCGCTCGGCTTGGGCCGCGTGGTCTCCCGGAGAGCGCGCCCGGAGGTCGCGCTCCACCAGCGCGAGCGCCGCCGCCGTCGCCGCCATCGCGGCGTTGCGCACGTTGAAGAGCCCCGGCTGCGCCCAGCGCACCTCCGCCCACGGCTGACCGCGCCAGAGCAGCCTGAAGCTCGCTCCGTCAGTCGTCTCGGCAAAGTCCGTGATGCGCGTGTCGTTACCCTCGCCGACGCCGACGCGCACCACGCGCGTCCACGACAGCGGCCCGAGCGCGGCGAGGTTGGGGTCGTCACCGTTCAGCACCACGAACCCGTTGCGCGGCACGATCCGCGTGAGGTGGGCAAAGGTGCGCTGCACATCCGCGAGGTCGCGAAAGATGTCGGCGTGGTCAAACTCGAGGTTGTTGAGCACGGCGATGTGCGGCGCGTAGTGGATGAACTTGCTGCGCTTGTCGAAAAACGCGCTGTCATACTCGTCGCCCTCGATCACAAACGGATCGCCCGCCGCGCCGAAATGCGCGCCCACCGGCGGATCCTGCGGCACGCCGCCGATCAGGAAGCCGGGGTCGCGCCCGTTCGCGCGCAGTAGGAACGCCGTGAGTGCTGTCGTCGTCGTCTTCCCGTGCGTGCCGGCGACGACGATGTTGCGCCGCGACCGCAGCACCGTGTCGTGCAGCAGCGCGGGCAGCGACGTGAAGGGCAGCGCCCGCGTGTCGAGCAGCCACTCGACCTCCGGGTTGCCGCGCGACATGGCGTTGCCGATGACGACGAGGTCGGGGGCAAGTTTGGCCAGCCGCGCCGGGTCGTAGCCCTCGTGCAACGCGATGCCCGCCTGCGCCAGGACGGTGCTCATCGGCGGATACACCCCACTGTCCGCGCCGAGCACCTCGTGCCCCGCCGCCCGCGCCAGCAGCGCCGCGTTCCCCATCGCGGTGCCACAGATGCCCATGAAATAGATTCGCATGATTTGGTAACCGTCCCTTAGACCGTTCGTTCGTCGGCAAATTATTGGTCGGTCCGGTCCTTTTGATCCTGAATCCTGCCGGCATAATAAAAATGGTTTTTGTCTCTGGAGTCGGCCCAGTCAGCCAAGCGACATTCGTCTGGAGTGAGGGCGGCAAAGGTCGCCAGATCGGCACCGGGAATTTTGGTTTCGTGGTAGTAGACCGCGTGAGCGTCTTTGCCGTAAGCCTGACCAGAGGCATCGTCTGGGATGGGCAAAGTGATGAAGGTTTTCGCATCCGCATTCGGAATTTTCTGGCCGCGGAAAAAGACCGTGTGGGCATCTTTGCCATAGACGACCTTCCTGTCAGGCTGGCCGGGATTTTGCATAATGGGCAAAATCACAAAGGTCTGCGGGTCAGCGCCGATGACTGCCCCGTTGGCGAAGTAAACAGCGCGCACGTCTTTCGCATAGCCGCCGTAAAGGCTCTCGTCCAGCGTCACGAAAGTCTTGGGATCGGCCCCCGGGATGACGTGCGGCTCGGTCGCCTCCTCGCCATCAACCGCCACCGCGTCCATTCGATAGTAAACGCGGGCCGCGTCCTTGGCGTAGGTGATCAAATTTCTCGCCCCATCCCGAATCGCGAGAATCACAAATGAACGGCCTTCCGCACCGGGCAGGACTTTTCCGTAGTAATAGACTCGCTGGCTGTCTGCCGCGAAAAAATCACCCAGATACCGGATGGTAGCCGGATCGGCCTCGGGCATAACCGCCCCCTGAAAATAGACGTGCGCGGCATCCTTGCCCAACCGGCTGTAGTCCTGCCCCAAGATGACATAGGTGGCGGGATCGGCGCCGGGAATGATTTTCGCGTCCAGATACACGTGGCGGCGATCCTTCCCCGTGCCGCCGTATTGATCGTCCAACACCGTGAAGGTCAGCGGATCGGCGTCGTTGAGCGTGTTTCCCTGATAATAAACCCGCTTGTTGTCGCAGGCATACTCAAGGTTCAAAACTCGATAGCTGGCCAGATCGGCATCGGAAACAATCCTGTTGCCGTAATAGACATG
This sequence comes from uncultured Opitutia bacterium, assembly GCA_903869665.1. Lineage (GTDB taxonomy): Bacteria > Verrucomicrobiota > Verrucomicrobiia > Opitutales > Opitutaceae > CAIYUN01. The sequence continues at coordinate 3,645 of CAIPZZ010000058.1, forward strand.
TCGCGCGTCCTTGGTCACACCTTCCACCAAGGAAAACGTGACCGCATCTGCCCCGGCCAACTCCTTCCCTCCCATGTAAACGTGGTAGGCATCCTTGGCGTAAGTGTTGCCGAGAATGGAAAAAGTCTTGGCGTCAGCTCCGATGAGCGGCTGGTTCCAAAAATAGACCTCCGTGCCACGGATCACATACGGTGTGGCCTTCGGGGGTCCAGCCGTGGCGCAACCTCCGGCGGTCAGCAAAACCACCGCGATCAGGACGAATATGATTGGCGCGTTTTTCACAGCACGATCTTGAGTCCCTGGCGCTGCCAGGTCGGCACGTCGAGGTCCTGGCCCTCGAAGAGGTTGCGCTCGGTGTTGTCGAAATAGCCGCGGCTCGCGGTGTCGCCGCCAAAGGCAAACTCGTCTTGCGCGGGCTTGGCCGCCGTCGTGGCCGAGACTGGCGGCGTGCTGCCGCCTGTCGTCGCGGTGGCGGCGGGCGCCGGACGCGGACGCTGCGCCGAAAGCGGGCGGCGCGAGGTCGCGCCTTGCTCGCTGGTGCCGAGCACCACGATCTCCACCCGGCCGGGCAGAGCCTCGTCTATCACCGCGCCCATGATGACGTGCGCGTCGCGGCCGAACTGCGCGGTGAGCGCGGTCATGATCCCGTTGACGCGCTCCATCGTGAGGTCAGCGCCACCGGTGAGGTGGACCAGCAGGCGGTCCACTTTCTTGGCCGACTCGGCGGTGGCGAGCAGCGGGCAGAGGCGCAGGCTCTCGAGCGCGGCGGCGGCGGGATCAGCACCCTCACCGCTGCCAAGACCGAAAAGCGTCTTGCCGCCTCGCGACGGAAACACCGACGACAGCGAAGCGAAGTCCACATTGATGAGTCCGGTGCGGAACAGCATCGCCCACACGCCCTTGATGGCGCGGCCGATCCACTCGTCGGCCCGGGCGAAGGCGTTGAGTGTAGTCTCCCCGGGCGCGGCGGCCTGGAGCAGCGCGTCGTTGGGCAGCGGGATGACGGCGTCGCACGTTTGCCGGATCGCGCGCAGCGACTCGTCGGCCTGCTTGAGCCGGCGGCCGCCCTCAAAGCTAAACGGCAGCGGGCAGAACGCGATCACGAGCGCGCCGGCCTGCGCGGCGAGCTTCGCCACGACCGGGGCCGCGCCGCCGCCCGTGCCGCCACCCAAACCGGCGATAAGAAACACGAGATCGCAGCCCTTCACGGCGGCGGCGATTTTCTCCGTGTCGCCCTCGGCGGCGTCGTGCCCGAGCGCGGGGTCTCCGCCGGCGCTGAGTCCGTGCGTGACGGCGGAGCCGATAACGATTTTTTCCTGCAGCGGCGAGGCCGAGAGCGCCTGGTGGTCGGTGTCAATCGCGGCGAGCTGGAGGCGGTCGAGGCTCTCCATCTTGAGGCGGTCAACGGCGTTGGTGCCCGCGCCGCCGACCCCGATGACCTTCACGGCGAGCGTGCGGTCGGTGAGAATTTTCGGGGCAAGCGGCAGGTCGCCGGGGGGAAAGTGGTTTTCCATGGAAGTTTAGGATCGGACGGAGAACAATTTCCGGAACAGGCCGCCTGCCGTGGGACGCCGGGCGGCGGCGGAACCTTCGGGCGGGGTGCCGAGATTGTGGAGCAACAGCCCTAGCGCGGTGCTGTAGCCCGGTGCGCGCAGATGGTCACCCACCCAGGCCGGCGGCTCGCCGAGACGCGCGGGCACGTCGAACACTTGCGCGGCCGCGTCGGTGACGGCGGCGAGCCTCGACGCGCCACCCGTGAGGATGACGCCGGCGGCGATGCGCTCCGGCTCGTAGTTGGCGCCGAGCTTTTTCCGCACGACCTCGAACAGTTCCCGCGTGCGGGCAGCGGTGATCTGCTCGATGGCCGCGCGCGGGAGCTGCCGGTCGCCGAGCGCGAGGTTGCCGTTGAGCCAGACCTTGTCGGCCCGGTCGCGGGAGACGGCAACGGCGCTGCCGTGGTGCTGCTTCAGTTTTTCGGCCTGATCCTGGTTGTTCAGCCGGAGGCCAAGACTGAGGTCGTTGGTGAAATGCTGTCCGCCCACGGGCACCACGCCGGTCAGCAACGCGCAGCCGTCGCGGTAGAGCACGAAGTCCGTCGTGCCTGCCCCGATATCAAGGACCAGCGCGCCGTGTTGCCGGTCGTCGGGCGTGGTCATCGCCTCGCCGGATGCGAGGCTGGAGAGGATGAGTTCTTCCACGCGAACGTTGAAGCCGCGGATGACATGGATGTGGTCCGCCACGCGGCTCTCGTCGCCGTGGACCGTCCAGTAGCCAACCTCACGCCGGCGGCCGTCGAGGTGCTCCGGGTCGGGCACGAGCCGGCCGTCGAGGCGAAAGGGCCGGCGCAGGTGATGGATGACTGTGCGACCCTCGGGCAGCTGCTTGGACTTGGCGAGGCGGCAAACGTTGTCCATATCGAGCGCGCTGACCATATTGTCGGCGGCGGACACGCGCACCTCGGCCTCGTTTTGAAATCCGTCGAGGTGAGCGCCGCTCTGCGCGAGATGCACCTCATCAATCCGCGCCCCCGCGCTGTGCTCGGCGAGCTCCAACGCGTGGTGAACGCAATCACTCGCGGCCTTGAAGTCAGTGACGGAGCCCTTGACGACGCCGCGTGACGGGCACTCGCCGAGGCCGACGAGGCTCAGGCTGCGCCCGCGCGCGAACTGGCCAACGATGACGGTGACCTTGGAGGTGCCGATCTCGACGGCGCCGACGAGCTTGTTTCTAAAGAGCATGGGAGGAGGAGAAAGCTGGCGGTGGGGGCAAAGACCGCGCGGACGACGGGCGCTCCGCGGGCGAAGACGAAAGGGAGGGCAACGCGAGCCCGCCGTCGCCGGCGGCGGCCGCCGCCGCCACCGTCTGCCGCGCGACGAGCACCTGCCCGCCGCCAAGGGAGAGATCCACGCGCAGCGGCCCGGCGGCCAGCTGGCGCCGTGCCGAGGCGAACGCCAGCTCCAGCCGCGCGAGCTGCCGAGCGAACGGCTCGCGCGCGGCAAACACGATCTCGCCCACCTCATCCGAGCTCACCACCAGCGCGCCGTCCGCCGCCAGCCGCGCCAGCGAGACCACCTGGAAGCCGCGCGCGAGCCGCGGCGCGACCGCGCGGGCGGCGGCGAGCAAGTCCGCCACCGCCGCCATGCCCGCGACCGGCGCAAAGCCCTCACCCTCGCGCACCAGCCGCACCCCACCAAGAAAAGGCAACCGCGCCACCGCCTCCGGCGCATGGCCCGCGCCGGCAAAAACCGTGCCGTCGCCCGCCACGAGCAGCGTGCGCGGTGTGTCGTCGCCCGCCGCCCGGGCCAGCACCCGCGCGACCGGGGTGCGCTCGTAAAGCGTGACCAGCAGCTTGTCGGGCAGGCGTCGCGTCAGCTCAGCGTCCCGCACCTGCCCGCCGACCAGCAGCCGGGCGCGCAGCGCAGCGAGATCAAGCGCCATCAGACGGGCCTGGGGCGACAGCGCGAGCGCGGCGCGCGTCCACTCCTCGCCCAGCACGCCGTCGGAGCGCACCGTGACCAAGCCCAGCGCCGTGCCGCCCGTCGGCGCGACGAGCGCGCCGGGATTTTTCCGCCAGATGGCCACCGCCTCCACGCCGCCCCACCCCAGCGCGAGCGCCACGAGCGCCACGCCCGCCGTGCGCGCCGCCGCCAGCGCGCGCCGCCGCCGCCCCTCGCGCGACATCGCGCGCGGCGTGATGGGCTGCGGGATCTCGCGCCAGGTGCGCGGCGGCGGTGTTTCGAGGACGGGCGGATTCATGTGGCGACTGCGGGGCCGGCGCGGAAGCGCGCCACGGCAGGCCCGACCATTTCCCTGACCAAGGCGGTGAAATCGAGGCCTGCGCAGCGCGCGCTCATCGGCAGGAGGCTGGTCTCCTTCATGCCGGGCAGCGTATTGAGCTCCAGAAAATAAAGCGGGCTGTTCGCGTTTTCTCCGGCGGCCAAGATAAAGTCCGCCCGCGCGTAATCCCGGCAGCCGCAGGCCGCGAACGCCGTCTCCGCCGCCGCCTGCGCCGCGCGCGTCGTCGCCGCGTCGAGCGGCGCGGGCGCGAGATACTCCGTCAGCCCCTTGGTGTATTTACTCGTGAAATCATACACGCCCGAGCGTGGCCGGATCTCAACCACGCCGAGCGCCCGCCCGCCAAGCACGCCGACCGACAGCTCGCGCCCGACGACACGCTCCTCCGCCAACCAGTCCCCGCACGTGATCTTGCCCAGAGCCGCCGCCAACGCGGCACGGCCGGACACGAGGGCGAGGCCCACGCTGCTGCCCTCGTTGTTGGGCTTGAGCACGATCTCCTCACCCAACGTGGCGAGCAGCTCGTCGGGCGCGGGCTTCCTCGCGGCGGAAAACGCCACGCCCCGCGCCACCTGCACGCATCGCGCGGCCACGGCGGCCTTTGTGCGGGCCTTGTCCATCGTCAGCGCGCTGGCGGCCGCGCCGCAACCGGCATGATGGATGCCCGCCGCGTCGAGCAACCGCTGCATCCCGCCGTCCTCACCAAAGGTGCCGTGCAAGGTCGAGAACACCACGTGCCGCGCCGGATCAAGCCCGCTGGGCAGCGCGTCAGTTTCGATTTCAAACAATCGTGTCGGAAAACTCCTCGCCAGCGCCACCGCGCACGCGCGGCCCGAGCCGAGCGACACCTCGCGCTCGGCCGACGTGCCGCCGCAGAGGACGGCGATGATGGGCAACGGCACGCTCACAGCACGTCCTCCCATTTTTTCCCGAACAGCAGCGCCTCCGGCTCCAGCCGCACGCCGTGCCTCGCCTCGACCACGGCGCGCACGCGGCGCACGAGCGCGATCACGTCGGCGGCGGTCGCAGCGTCGCGGTTGACGATGAAGTTGGCGTGCGTCTCCGACACCGCCGCGCCGCCCTCGCTCGCGCCCTTCAGCCCACTCTCCTCGATGAGCCGCCCGGCGAAGCCACCCGGTGGGTTCTTGAACACGCAGCCCGCGCTCGGCTCGCGCGGCTGGCTTTTCTGGCGCTTTTCCCGGTGGGAGTCCACCTGCCGCGCGATGTCGGCCGCCTCGGCCCGTGCCGCCGGCCGCAGCCGCGCGCCCAGCGCGATCGCGCCGTGCAATTCCGCGCAATGCCGGTAATCCGTGTGCATTTCCTCCCGCCGGAGCGTGCGGATGTCGCCGTCAAACGTCAGCACGCGCACCTCCTCGACCACATCGAACATCCAGCCGCCCATCGCGCCGGCGTTCATCCGCAGCGCGCCGCCGACGTTGCCAGGGATGCCCTCCAAAAACTCGAACCCAGCGAGCCCGGCCTTCGCCGCCAGACCGCAAAGCTGTTTTAGCCGCAGCCCTGCGCCGACCCGCACCCGCCCGTCCGCCTGCGGCTCAAACGCTTCCCAAGCCGGCTGCCGCAAGCTGATGACCAGCGCGTCCACACCCTCGTCGGGCACGATGAGGTTCGAGCCGCGCCCGAGCGGCAGGATCGGCACGCCGCGCGCGCGGGCCGCGCGCACCAGCGCGGCGAGGTCCGTCTCGTCCGCCGGTTCCGCGTAAAGCTGCGCCGCACCACCCACCCCCATTGTGGTTTTTTTCGCCAGCGGCTCCTCGCGACGGATTTTGGTCGCTCCTAGCATGGTTGCGCGCAGCGCGGCGGCGTGCGCGTCCCACGCGGCGGAATTTTTTTCCTCCCCCGCGAGCCCTTCGAGCCAGCGCCGCGCCGCCTGGTCAATGTCGCCCGCCCCGACAAACGCCACGAGGTCGCCGGCACGCCGCGCCCGGGCGAGCGCGGCCAGCGTGCCGTCGGCGTCGCCGGGCAAATAGGCCGCAGGGAGCGCGGGCGCGGCGCGTTGCAGCTCCGCGTAGAGGTCGGCCGTCGTGCCGCCCGCGAGCGGGGTCTCACCCGCGCCATAGACGTCGAGCAGGAAGACGGCGTCGGCCAGCGCGAGCGCGGCGGCGAACTCCGCCTTGAACTGCGCTGTGCGGCTGAAACGGTGCGGCTGGAACGCGACCAAGAGGCGGCCGCCGTCTTGCCGGCGCAGGCTGCCGAGCAGCGCGCGGATCTCCGCCGGATGGTGCGCGTAGTCCTCAATGACCGTGAGCGCGCCGTCGGCGCGCAGCACGCCCTGCCGGCGGCGCACCCCTGGGAAGTCCGCCAGCGCGCGCGGCGGCACTTCCGCGCCCATCATCCGCGCGGCGGCCAGCGCGGCGGTGGCGTTGGCCGCGTTGAACTCGCCCCTAGTAGCGATCGTCGCCTCCGCGGCGGGAAATTTTCCGCCCAGCCGAAGTATCATGCGCCCGGCGGACTCGCCCGTGCGCTCGCCACTAAAATCGCCCGTGCGGCCGAAGGTGAGCGCCGACTTCGGCGCGGCTCGCGCGCTAAGCGCGCACGCGTCGCTTACTAAGATCGCGCCGCGCGTGCGGACGAAGAGCCCCGCGAACTCTGCCTCCAGGTCCGCCAACCGGTGGTAGTGGTCGGGGTGGTCCCAGTCGAGGTTCACGACCAGCGTGATCTCCGGCGAAAATGAACCGATGGTGCCGTCACTTTCGTCCACCTCGGCGACCACCCAGCCGTTGTTGCCGGCGCGCGCGGGGGGTGTGTCGTCGGCGAACAGGCCACCCAAGACATAGCCGGCCGGAAAATCTGCCGCGCGCAACGCGGAGACGAGCATGGCCGTCGTGGTGGTTTTGCCGTGAGAGCCGCAGACGGCGACGAGCCTTTGCCCTCGCGTCACTTCGGCCAACAGCTCGCCGCGCCGCACGAGCGGCAGCCCACGCACCCGCGCCGCGGCCACCGCCGGATGCCCTGGCGCGATAGCCGACGAAAACGCCACCAGCCCGCAGTCCGCGGGCACCGCCCCGGCCGCCGTCACCGCCACGCCCGCGCGGACGAGCTGATGGCGCATCGGCTCCGTCATGGCGTCGTCCTCGCCGCTCACGGCAAAGCCGAGCCGCGCGAGGTAGATCGCCAGCGGGCCAAGGCCCATGCCGCCCGCGCCCACGCAGTGGACGGCGGCGACCGAGCGGCCGAAGAGGGCGGGGAGCGGGTCTCGTCTCATGCGAGGGTGAACTGTATCGCCACCGGCGAGGGCGGCGGACGGTGGAGGTTTTCCAAGTCGTCGAGCATCAGCGCAAGGGCGGACGGACGGTCCAGCGCGCGCAGCGCGGCGCGGCAACGGGCGAGGCGCGCGTCGTCGGCCAGCAGATCGAGCGCCCGGAAACCGAGGCTGGCGAGATTGCCCTGCGTCAGCACGAGGCCACCGCCCCCGGCGGCGAACCAATCGGCGTTGGCCTGCTGGTGATTGTCGGCGGCGTGTGGATAGGGGACCAGAATCGCGGGTGTGCCGACCCGCGCCAGCTCGGCAATGGTGCCGGCGCCGGCACGGGAGACGACAAGGTCCGCAGCCGAGAGCAGCGCGGCCATGTCGTCGCAAAACTCGATGAACACAGCGCTACCGCCGGCTGGCGCGGCCTTCCCCGGGCCAGTCACGCAGCACACTTGCGCGCCAGCCGCCGCGAGGGTGACCAGCTCACGCCGCGCCCAATCGTTGAGCGCCGAGGCTCCCTGGCTGCCGCCGAGCACGGCGAGGATTTTCTTCGCCGGGTCGAGGCCGAGCCGCGCGCACGCCTCGGCGCGGGGCAGACGCATGATCTCGGCCCGCACGGGCAGCGCCGCGTGCCGCCGGACGGAATCATCCACCCCGGGCAGCGTCACCCCGGGCGGCAAATAGACCCGCTGGGCAAACCGCGCGAGTGCTCGGGTCGCACGGCCTGGCACGCGGTTGGCCTCGTGCAGCGCGACCGGCACGCCGGCCAGCCGGCCGGCGAGCGCGGCGGGCGCGGCGGTGAAGCCGCCAAACGCCACCACCGCCGCCGGGTGCGTCCGCCGCACCAGCTGCCGGCAGAACACCGTGCCGCGCGCCAGCGCCCAGCCGCCGCGCGCCCAGCCGGCCGCGCCGCCGGCCAGCGGCGCGGCGGAAACGGTCGCAAATTTCAGCGCGGGGTATTTCGCGGCGAGCCGCGCGTCTATTTTTTTCCCGCTCACGAGCAGCGTCGCGCTGTGGCCGCGTGCCACGAGCCCCTCGGCCAGCGCGATGCCCGGAGCGAGATGCCCGCCGGTGCCGCCGCAGGAGATTAGAAAATGCTTCATGCTGATGCCTCCCTCGCCGGTGCCTCCGGCGACAGCTCCAGCGCACGCCGCCGGCCGCCGAGGCCGGGCCGCGGCCACGCACGCTGCGTGTTGACAATCAGGCCGACCAGCAGGCCCATGACGAGCAGGTTGGACAAGCCCGCGCTAATGAACGGCAGCGAGATGCCCTTCGGCGGCACTACGCCGGTGACCACAAGCAGGTTGCCGAGCGCCTGCAACGTGATGAATAGCAACGCCCCGGCCACGAGCAGAAACTGAAACTGGTTGGGCGCACGCCGCAGATGCGCGAGCCCGGAGACAAAGATGGTCGCAAACAGCGCCAGCACCGCCAGCGTCGCCCACAGCCCGAGCTCCTCGCCGATGACCGAGAAGATGAAATCCGTGTGCGCCTCCGGCAGGTAGGCGAGCTGCTGCCGTCCCTCGCCGAGACCGACGCCGTCCAGCCCGCCGGCAGCAAAGGCGTAAAATGACTGCTTGAGCTGGTAG
>CAIPZZ010000059.1 GCA_903869665.1 uncultured Opitutia bacterium
CAGCGTCCACGGCGACATGCACGGGGCGCACGGACTGTTCCGCAAGGGCTGGCCCCACGAGGAGAGCGTGCGTGTGCCGTTGCTCGTGCGGCATCCGGCAAAGCGGGCGCGGCGTGACGACGCAGCGGTGTCGTTGCTCGACGTGGCGGCGATGACGCTGGCTTGGGCGGACAAGAGAAAATGGGTAGCGAGCGGCATGGCGGCGCACATCTCCATGCCGAGCGTGGTGGCATTGCCGCACCAGTGCGACCGGGCCTGGCGGGGCGTGCGGACACGGACGCGGAAGCTCGTGCTGAACGCGGCCCATTCGACAGGCTCAGGGCAGGACGGCTCGCCGTGGTTGTTCTTCGACTTGGAGCACGATCCACTGGAGATGGATAATCGCGTGAGCGATCCGGCGCGCGCCGCCGAGATCGCGGAGCTGGCGCGGCTGACGTGAGGCGTGAAGCGGGGCAACCCCGTCCAAAGCAAACGTGCGTGGGCTGTCCCGCCTCTCGCGGCAGAGCCATCAACCAAACATACCGGCGCGGCGAAGGCGCCGACCTTACGGTGTTTCCACCGGAGGGAAAAGACGGCGGATGGCGGCGGCGATCTCCTCAAGCTTCACGGGCTTTGTGATGAACCCGTCCATACCTACGGCGGCGCTCTGGTCGCGGTCGCTTTGGAGCGCATTGGCCGTGAGGGCGACGATGCGCGGCGGCCGCGCGGGATCCTGTCGGCGGCGGATTTCGCGGGTGGCCTCGTAGCCGTCGAGCTCGGGCATCTGGATGTCCATCAGGATAAAATCGTAGTGCCGCCGCGCGACGGCGGCGATCGCCTCATGGCCATTACCGGCGATATCGGCACGGTAGCCCAGGCGCTCGAGGAAGCGCGAGGCGACCTTTTGGTTCACCGCGTTGTCCTCGACCAGAAGAATGGTGAGAGGGATATCCTCGGCGAGCGGGCGCGCGCGCGCAGCCGACGGGGCGGCGGGCGCGCCAGGCTCGCTCTGGAACAGGGTGTGGAGAGCGCGCACAAAGGAGGTCGCGCGGATGGGTTTGGCCAGCGCGGCGAAACGCGGCGCGGGCGCGGGCAGGTCGGCGCCGGGCGGGAGCAACGCGAGCGCGGGGAGGTGGCGGGCGAGCAGCGCGGAGCGGAGCGCGGCCGAAGCCTCGTCCTCCGCGAAACTGAAGACGGTGAGCGCAAACTCCTCGGCGCGGTTCGGGGCGGACGGGGCCGCGCCGAGGAGGGCGAGCGCGGTGGCGGGCGACTCCGCGCGCACGACGGCGAGTCCGGCCTTCTCGAAGAAGATACCAAGCCAGCGAAGGGCGACGGGGTTGGTCTCGCAGCAGAGGACGCGCGCGCCGGGCGCAAGACGCGGCGGGAGCACCGGCGACGCGGGCTGGCGCGCGGCGGGGATGCGTTCGACCGTGAGATAGAATATGAACGCGGACCCGCGGCCGGGCTCGCTCTCAACGCGGATGCCGCCGCCCATGAGATCGCAAAGGCGGTGGCAAATGGCGAGGCCAAGGCCGGTGCCGCCGTATTTGCGCGTGGTGGAGGAGTCCACCTGCGAAAAAGGCTTGAAGAGCCGGTGCTGGCGATCGGGCGGGATGCCGATGCCAGTGTCGCGCACTGTGAACTCGACGCGGACGCGGTCGGAGCCGAAGGGCACGCGGGTGAGGCCGGGGCCGAAGGGGGATTGGGTGTCACGCGACTGCGGCGGCAGGAGCGGCACGCCAGGGCGCGCGGCGAGGAGACGGGCCTCCACGGTGATGTGGCCGGTGGCGGTAAACTTGACAGCGTTGTTGATGAGGTTGGTGAGAACCTGGCGGAGACGGTGGTTGTCGCCGATGACGAGGCTGGGCACGTCGGCGGCAAAGGAGTAGGCGAGGTCAATTTTCTTCGTGGCGGCGTGGCCGGCGAAGAGGTCGAGCGTTTCCTCGACGCAGGCGGCAAGGTCGAAGGGCTGGTGGTCAATGTCGAACTTGCCGGACTCGATCTTGGAGAAGTCGAGGATGTCGTTGATGATGTTCAGGAGCGCCTCGCCGCTGGAGCGGATGGTGCCGACACAGTCCCGCTGCTCAGGGTTGAGCGGGGTGTCCAGGAGGAGCGAGGTCATGCCGATGACACCGTTCATGGGCGTGCGGATCTCGTGGGAGAGAGAGGCGAGGAACTCGCTCTTGGCGCGGGAGGCAGCGTCGGCCTCGGTCTTGGCGCGGCGGAGGGCGCTCTCGGTCTCCACGCGGGCGGTGATGTCGGCGAGGATGGCGATAAAATTCTCGAGGACACCGTGTTCGTTGCGGACTGGCTGGATCTCGATGGAGAGATGATATTTGCGGCCAGACTTGCTGTAGTTGACAATTTCGGTGGAGAGACTTTCGCCGCGGGCAATGGCGAGACGGATACGTCGGAGCGCGCGCGGGCTGGTCTCGTGGCCGACCATAAAATGGGCGGGATTTTTGCCGACGATCTCGGCGAGGGACCACTCCATGACCCGGGTAAAGGAGCCATTGACCCATTCAATGGTGCCGTCCCGCCGCGCGATTATGACCGGGTTGTCGGTGTGGCTGGCGACGAGGGAGAGCTTGCGGGCGGCGGCCTGGCTCTCGCCGAGGGCGGCCTCGGCGCGCCGGCGGGCGGTGATGTCCTGCACGGTGCCGACGATGCGGGACGGGGCGGGCTTGCCGCCAGCGGTGGATGGGAAGGGCGCGCCAGTGATACCGGCAACGGTGCGGGCGCTGACGGCAAGCCAGCGCCAGGAGCCATCAGAGGCGCGGGCACGGTATTCCGTGTCGGCGAAGGTTTGAGCGCCGCGAAGCTGCGCATCACGCGTGGCGCGGAAGGCGGGGAGGTCGTCGGGGTGGACGAGCGACTCCCAGAGTGCGGGCAAGGCCGAGGGCAGGGCAGGCGCGAGGCCGAGGACGCCCCAGAGACCGGGGTTGCCGTGAATCTCGCCGGTGGCGAGGTTCCACTCGAAGATGCCGATGGCGGTGGAGTCGAGGGCGAGGTTGAGGCGCTCGTCGGAGGTCTTGAGGCGGGCCTCGACGGCGCGGCGCTCGTCGTTCTCGGCGATGAGACGGAGATTGGAGTCGCGGGCGGCGCGCAGACCGGAGCGGGCCGCGCGGGCGAGATGGACACTGAGTCCGAGTAGCAATGTGATGCCGAGGCCGCCGAACAACGTGCTCTCAGGAAGGAAACCACGGTTGCGCGCGAGATACTCCATCGTGGGCACGAGGGTGATAGTGACCAGCGACTGCTGCATTCTGAACGGCTCAGATTTGAGCGCCTGGGTCTCATCCACCGGCCCCGCCTCGGGTGACTGGTAGACAAGAGTATTACCGACTTGGACAAGGCAGCGGTGGTGCAGATTGGCATGGACGCGACGGTCAAGCGCGGCAAAAAAATCCTGAGCGGCCAGCCCGAGGGAGAGGAAGGACTTGGGCCGGCCGTCGGCCCCCGGCACCGGCGCGCAGATGATGAAGCCGGGGCTGCTATCGGCGAGGGCGAGGACCGGCGACATCACGGCGTGGCCGCCGGCGGCCGCGAGCCGGAAAGTGAGCAGGCGAGCGGGGTCCTTGGCGTGATCGAAGCTGAGGAGCGCCTCGTTGCCGGCGCGGGGAAAAAACCAGTCGTCGGTGATGTAATCGGGCCGCACCAAGGCCAGCGTGCGGCCGCCAGGCGCTGCGGCTAGATGCCGTTCGGCGTCAAAATCGCGCGCGGCAAGGGGAGGCAGACCTTTCTCGCCCCAGCTGCGGGCGAGCTGATCCAGCGCGCCGGTTTGTTGCTGGAGCTCGAGGCTGATGGCGGCGCGCAGGTCGGCGATGGTCACACGGGCGTTGTCACCCAGATAAAATAGCTCGCGCTCGCGCAAGCCGGCCCAAAGCACAACAGTGAGCGCCGCCGCGCTCGCGACGAACGGCACGGGCAGCCAGGCCGGCGCGCCCCGGCCGGCGTCCGCGTGCTCATTTGCGGCCAGCGCGAGCAGTAGCGTGCCCAGCGTGAGCACGACTGCGCCGGCGGCCGGGGCCAGGGCGACGGCCATACCCCAACCGGCGGTAACCTGCTGACCGAGCGCGTGGCCGACCAGCGTCGCGCCGCCAACGGCGGCGAGCATGGAGCCGGCCAGCGCCACGACTAGTGAGCGCCAGGCGCGCGGGCCGGATAGCAGGTGGAGCGACAACGCCGCGCCCCCGAGCAGCAACGCCAGCGCGGCGACGGGCGGCATGGCCTCGGGCAAGTCCGGCGATTGCCCTGCATGAACTGGAAGACCCACAAGTCCAACGGGCTGCCCTTGCGGGCGATGAGTTCGCCCAACCCGAGCAGGGCAACTCCCGGCGCGAGCCACGCCGACGCGCCGCGGCCGAACATCAACATTAGCAGCACGGTCAGCGCGAGTAGCGCGGAGCCTGCGCCAAGCAGGTAACGCCAGCCAGAATTTTTTGCCAGGCCGGTGGCGGCGAGATCCAGCCAGTCCATCTGGTCAAACAACATCAGCCCTGCCACCGCCAGCGCAGCGAGGGCGAGCGCAAGCGTGACATGGTGTTGCCAAGGCCTTTTGGGCAAAGTGGGCAGGGACGGCATTTCTAAGGAAATCACCCTAGGGTCGGCAGATGGTGCCGCGCAACCGCATTTCCAGAGCGTCCGACGCTATTTTTTTTCCGGTTCCAACGTTGGCGGAGTGGCCGGGTTTTCCTTTGCGCCGACCAGTGAGCGCAGCAAATTGGTGGGCCCGTGGACAAAGATCCATTCGGGCTGCTCCAAGGTGCCATTGAGCCTGACCTCAAGCGCGGCCGAGAGCGGCATGGTCAGGATGTTAATGGTCCTGGCAAAAAGGGTTTTGCCTTTTTCAAATGGCAGCACTTGCACGCGAAAATCCAGCGCTTGGGTGTCGAGCCGGTAGGCGCCGGCGGCCATGAGCGCGGCCTCGGGGCCGGTGAGCCAGAGGTCGTCAAAGGAAATGGTCTCTCCGTCCATAGCGAAGGC
>CAIPZZ010000060.1 GCA_903869665.1 uncultured Opitutia bacterium
GTGTGCAGCGCGCGCGCGCACCCGCCGAGCGCCTCGGCCACGAGTGCGCTGCCGCGCACGATCACTCCGGCGATGAGCACGTCGTCCACCAGCTTGAGCAGCAGGGCGAACCGCTGCTGGACCTTCGCCACGAACCAGTCGTAGCCGGTGTCAAAGGAGGTCTTGAGCAAATGCAGGCCGGCGAAGACGCCCGGCGCCTTCACCGCGAGCGAGTCTTTTGGACCGGATTGGTAGAGCCACAGCGCCGCGCCTGCGCCGATGGTCATTACGGCGAGGCTGACGGCCAAAATGGTGCTCTCGGCGTGCGAGAGCCAAAAGTCCATTGGAATGTTCGCTGCTAGGCGGTGCGCATCCTCGGCGCGTGGGATGTATTGAAACACCCCGTGGAAATGAATGCCGTAAAGCGCCGTGTAGCCGCCCACCACCGAAAGCGCTGCGAGCACCACGAGCGGCGCGGTAAGCGCAAGGCTTCCCTCGTGCGCGTGCGAGGCCCCGTCCCCGCGCGCTTCGCCGAGAAACACCAGCTTCCACATCCGCACCATGTAGAAGGCCGTGAGTGCAGCAGTGAGTGCGAGCACGGCGAAGACCGCTTCGTTTTCTTCCAACGCGAGGAGCAAGATCGCATCCTTCGAGAAAAAGCCCGCCAGCCCCGGCATCCCGATGATGGCCAGCACGCCGATGGTGAATGTCCAAAACGTCCACGGCATCTTCTTCCGCAGCCCGCCCATCTTGAAGATGTCCTGCTCGTGGTGGCAGCCGTAGATGACCGCACCGGAACCGAGGAAAAGCAGCGCCTTGAAAAAGGCGTGGGTCGTGAGATGGAACATCGCCGGGCCAGTTCCATTCGCAACAATTGTGCCGACGATTTCATGTTGGCCGGTATTCAAATATTGTGATGCCCCCAGCCCAAACGCCGCAACCATGTAGCCGAGTTGCGAGAGCGTCGAGTAGGCCAGGACTTTCTTGATGTCGCGCTGGGTGATGGCGCAGAGCGCGGCGTAGAGCGCGGTGGCCGCGCCGGTCCACATGATGACGTGCAGCGCCTGCGGCGTCATCAGCGGCTCGATCCGGCAGAGCATGAAGATACCGGCGGCGACCATCGTGGCAGCGTGGATGAGGGCGGAGACCGGTGTCGGGCCTTCCATCGCGTCGGGCAGCCAGACCTGGAGCGGAAGCTGGGCAGACTTGCCGATCGCGCCGCAGAAGAGCAGCAGCGCGACGGCGGTGCTGAAGGCATGTTGTTGGGTTAGCGCCGAGAAACTGACCGTGCCGTTGAGCCACCAGCACATCACGATGCCCAGTAGAAAGCCGAAGTCGCCCACGCGGTTGACGATGAAGGCCTTTTTAGAGGCATCGGCGGCGGACTGCTTCTCGCAAAAATGATTGATCAAAAGCCAGGAGCTGAAACCGACCAACTCCCAGAAAATGAAAATCATGAACAGATTGTCGGCGAGCACGATGCCGATCATCGAGAACATGAAGATGGAGAGGCCGCCAAAATAGCGCGCCTTGGCCGGGTCGTCCTTCATGTAGCCGAGCGAGAAGACGTGGACGCACAGGCCGACCACGCCGACGATGCAGAGCATCAGCGCGGCGAGGTCGTCGTATTTGACTCCGAGTGAGACGGAGAAATTGCCGAGCCGGAGCCATTCCATCGAGGACTCGAAGCGCTCGCCATGCACCGCGAGGATGAGGGCGATGGCCGCGATGGCGGCGGCGGTGAGGGTCGAGACCAGCGCGGCCACGCCGTGAGTGCGGCGCAGGAACAGCGCGATGACCGTGGCCGAGGCGAGCGGCAGGAGCAAAACTAGGATGGCGTGCTGGAGCATCGTCATGGCGTCAGTCCTTGAGGGCGTTGAGCTCGCCGACCTCGACGGTCTGGCGGCGGCGGAAGAGCGCCACGATGATGGCGAGGCCGACCGCGACCTCGGCGGCGGCCACGGTGAGAATGAAGAAGACGAACACGCCGCCGTCAGCCGTGCCGTTGAACCGCGAGAACGCGACCAGCGCGAGCGTGCAGGCCACGAGCATCAGCTCGAGGCACATGTAGATCACGAGCGTATTGCGGCGCACGAGCACGCCGAAGAAGCCGATGGCGAAGAGCACGGCGGCGAGCGTGATGCAGGCGGGGAGCGTGAGTGGGATCATTTGATGTCCTCCAGGCCTTCATGGCGTTTGCTGAGCACGATCACGCCGAGCATGGCGATGAGCAGCAGGAAGCCGACGACCTGCACGGGCAGCAGGTATTGGGTGAAGAGCAGCTCGGCATAGTCCTTCAGCTTCGGGAAGTTCTGGGCGACCAACTGGGGGGCGTCCTTGGCGGGCGTGGCGGCGCGGGCGACGGTCAGCACGCCGGTGGTGAGCAGCCCGACCGCGAGCGTTCCGGCCACGACGGTCGCCGCCCCGAAGGGCTTGCGTTCGCCGCCCTTCACGTCGAGCAGCATGATGATGAAGAGAAACAGCGCGACGACCGCGCCCGCGTAGACAAACACCATGAGCACCGCGAGCAGGAAGGCGTCGAGCAGCGCGAACAGCCCGGCGACGCCGACGAGGCAAAGCAGGAGCGAGAGCGCCGAGGCGACGGCGTTGCGGTTGAGCACCACGCCCAGCGCGCAGGCGACGGTGAAGACGGCGAAGAGGCTGAAGAGGAGGTCGCGGGGGTCGGTCATGGCTCAGTGCGCGTTGCCGTGCTGTTCGGCGGCGAGCTTCTTGTCCCACTTGAGGTGCGGGTCGGGCAGGGTGCCGCCGAGCTCGTAGAGCTTCTGCTTGTTGTTGACGAAGTCGGCGCGGGTGTAACCGGTGGTGGAATATTGGTTTTGCAGCCAGATCGCCTCCTCGGGGCAGACTTCTTGGCAGAGGCCGCAGTAGATGCAGCGCAGCATATCAATCTCGAACTCCTGCGGGCGCTTCTCGACGTGCGCGCTGGCATCGGCGGCGGGGATCTCTCCAGGCGTGATGCGGATGGCCTTGGGCGGGCAGACGAACTCGCAGAGCTGGCAGGAGACGCATTTCTCGCGGCCGTGCGGGTCATAGACCAAAGTGGGCACCCCGCGGTAACCGGGCGGGATGGCGGGACGTTGCTCGGGGTATTCGAGCGTGTCGTTCGGCGCGAAGAAGTGCTTGAGCGTGGTCTTCAGGCCGCCCGCGATCTGCGGTAGATAGGTGCGCTCAGCGAAGGTGAGCGGTTTGCGTTCGACGGTGATGACGGCCATGGCGGGTGGGCGATTCGATTCGGATTAAACGCAAAGACGCGAAGCGGCGAAGGCGCAAAGAGAGAGGGCGGAAGGAAAAGACCGCACGGACACAAAAACCACCGTGGGATGGCTTGGCGACTTTGCAGCTTGGCGGCTTTGCGTTGAAAAATTCATTTTTGGATGACGGCGATGGCCAGAGCGTAGAAGACGAGGTTGGCGATGGCGAGGGGGAGGAGTTTTTTCCAGCCGATGTTCATCACCTGATCGTAGCGGAAGCGCGGCAGCGTCCAGCGCACCCACATGAAGAAAAAGATGAACGACGCGACCTTGCCCGCGAAGATGCCGATGCCAAGCAGCCCGGTCAGCAACGGCACGCCTGCGATGCCGAGCCAATCGGCCAGCAGAGCGAGTGGCAGGCCGGGCAGGGGGTTCCAGCCGCCGAGGAAGAGCAGGCAGAACACGCCCGAGCCGACGATCATGTGGCAATACTCCGCCACGAAGAACAGCGACCACTTGAACGCGCCGTATTCTGTGTGGAAGCCGCCTACGAGATCGGCCTCGCTCTCCGGCATATCAAACGGCTGGCGGTTCGTCTCGGCGAACAGCGCGACGAGGAAGATGAAGGCGGAAACCGGCATGTAGGCGGCAAACCACACGCTGTCCCATGCGAAGCCCGTGCCAGACTGCTTTTGCACCACATCGAAAAGGTTGAGGGTGCCGTGTTCGCCGGGGGCGTTGATCCAGAGGAACACCGGCAGAACCGAGAGCGTCATCGAAAGCTCATAGGAGACGAGCTGCGCGGAGGCGCGCACACTGCCGAGAAAGGGATATTTCGAGTTCGAGGCCCAGCCAGCCAGGATGATGGAATACACCCCAAGCGACGACACCGCAAACACCGCGAGCAGTCCCACGTCCACGTCGGCCAAAATGATGGGGAGAAGTTGCCCGTTTGAAATATAGGCGCCGAGCGGCACCACCGCGACGGTCGTCAGCGCCGGGATCATCGAAACGATGGGCGCGAGGATGAAATAGAACTTGTTCACGTGACCCGGCACTGGGTCCTCCTTGAACGTGAATTTGCCGCCGTCGGCCGCGAGCTGGAACAGGCCGAGATTGCGGAGGATGCTAATGCCGGGAATCCACGCGAGAAACGGTGCGACGGTGCGGTTGGGGCCGGGGCGTCCCTGAATCCATGCGGAGATCTTGCGCTCCGCCATCGAGCATGCCGCCGCCGCGGGGAAAAGGACGAGGATGACTGCCGTGCCTTGCAGCACCATGCGGAGCAGGAGCGGGAGCCCAAAATAATATTCAGCGATGGTGCTCATGCGGCAGACGCCTTGGCGGCGGGTTTGTAGTGCAGCGTCTCACCCTCGACGAAGGGCAGCGCGGCGTAAGGCGTGGCGTCGAGGAGCAGGCCGATCTCGGGGATGCTGGGGTGGGTGGTGGTGGCCAGCGCGGGCACCTCGGCGGCGAGGAGTTTCCAGACCGACGCCAGGTCGGCGGCGGCGATATTGGCCAGCTGGGCGAGCACCACGAGGTCGTCGGTGGCACCCTGCGGGCCGGGAACGGCCTTGGCAAATTTCTGGAGACGGAACTGCTGGTTCACCAGCGAGCCGGACTTCTCGAACATAGTGAGCGTCGGGATCACGACCTTGGCGGCAGCGCTGGTCGCGTTGGCGTGCGTGCCGAGATAAATGACGGAAATCTTGGCGAGCTGCGCGGGGGTGAGTCCGGCCTCGGCGAGGTCTTCACCGACAGAGATGATCGTCTTGATTTTGCCCGCATCAACTTCGGCCGCGAGGCCGCCGAGTTGCTGCGACGGAAGGGCGGAGATAAGGCCGGTGACCAGCGCGCCGCGCACGTTCGGGTTGCGGTCGGCGGAGACAAGCAGGCCATCGCCCTTCGCCACACGGCTGACGAGATGCGCGGAAGCCTTGAGGCTTTCGGCGAGCTTCCTTGTGAGAAACTGCTCCTCGACGCTGCTGCGGCCGGAGCCGACGACGGCGACGCCGCCGTCCTTGCAGAAATGGAGCGCCGCGTTGACGGCGATCTCAAGCGAACTCTCGTTGCCGTTGACCTTGATCGCTGTGAGCCGGTCCGAAGCCTTCACAGCTTTGAAGAGCTCGCGGCCGCTGTCGGCTATCCAGGTGTCGTTGACCTCGTCGTTACGGCGCGGGGTGATACGATAGATCGCGCCCTCGCGGGACCAGACGACGGTGTTGGCGCCGACGCTGGACTCGGTGTCAATGCTGTTGGTCTGCTTGAGAAACCAGACGCGCATCTTGAAGCGGAAATCGGTGCTCGTGAGCGCGCCGACCGGGCAGATGTCCACCGTGTTAAGCGAGTAATTGTTCGCGAGCTGCTTACCGGGGTAGCAGGTGAGCGTCGAGTAGCTGCCGCGGTCGATGAAGCCGAGCACGTCGTCCTTCGCGACTTCCTTGCTGAAGCGGATGCAGCGCGAGCAGAGGATGCAGCGCTCGTCGTCGAGGGTGACGCGCGGCCCGAGCTGGGTGCGCTTGGGCTTCACGTTTTTCTGCTCGATGAAGCGCGAGTAGCCGCGGCCGTAGCCGGTGGACTGCTCCTGCAGCTTGCACTCGCCCGCTTGGTCGCAGATCGGGCAATCAAGCGGGTGATTGATGAGGAGGAACTCCATCACGCCCTCGCGGGCGTCCTTCACCATCGGGGAGGTGGTCTTAACGTGGAGGCCGGGCGAAACATTGGTGCCGCAGCCGATCTGCGGGCGCGGGATCCAGTTGATCTTCTGCTTGCCGGTCGCCGGGTCCATAACCGGCGCCTTGGTGGCGGGATCCACGGCGGGCATGCCCATTTCAATGAGGCACATCCGGCAGTTGCCCACGATCGAGAGCTTCGGGTGGTAGCAGTAGTGTGGGACGTCAACGTTGAGCAGGCGCGCGGCCTCGATCACATTCGTGCCCTTTGGCACGGCGATGTCCTTGCCGTCTATGTTGACGGTCACGAGGTCGGCGGGTTTGGCGGGAGCGGACATTGCGGTTGAAAAATCAGATAAGCGGGGTGGCGGGCGCGGGCTTGGTGGGCTTCGCCTCGGCGTAGCCCTTGAACTCGTCGCCGAACTTCGCGAGGAAACTCTGGGTCGGCCACGAGCAGGCCTCACCGAAGGCGCAGATGGTGCGGCCGGGAATCTGGTCGGCCACACTCTTGAGGAGTGCGGCGTCCTCGGTGCGGGCGTTACCGTGCACCATGCGCGTGGTGATCTTCTTCATCCACAGCGAGCCCTCGCGGCAGGGCGTGCATTGGCCGCAGCTCTCGTGCGAGTAGAACGCGTTGATGTTGGCCAGCGCCTCCACCATGTTGACGGTGTCGTCCATCACGATCACGCCGCCGGAGCCGCCCATCGTGCCGCAGGCCGCGAGCGTGTCGAAGTCCATCGGGATGTCCTCGACTGCCAAGGTGCGCGTCGAGCCGTCCTTGTTTTTTAAGGTGAATGTCTCGCCAAAGCGCAAAATCTTCGCCGACGAGCCACCGGGAATGACGGCCTTGAACTTCCGGCCGGGCAGCGGGCCGCCGCACACCTCGTTGAGGAGCTGGCCCAGCGTGATCTTGCCGGCCTCAAACTCGTAGTAACCGGGCCGCTGCACATGGCCGCTCACGCAAAAGATGCGCGTGCCGGTGTTGTTGGGCGTGCCGAGCTTGGTGAACGCCTCGCCGCCGTGCTCCACGATGTATTTCACATGGCAGAGCGTCTCGACGTTGTTGACGATCGTCGGGCACTGGTAGAGGCCGAGGACCGCCGGAAAATACGGCGGCTTGATGCGCGGATTGGCGCGCTTGCCCTCCAGCGACTCAATGAGGCCGGTCTCCTCGCCGCAGATGTAGGCCCCCGCACCGCGATGGACGTAAATTTCGCAGCTGTAGCCAGTGCCCAGGATGTTCTGGCCGACGAAGCCCGCCGCGCGCGCCTCGGCGATCGCTTTCTCCAAAATCCGTGCGCCGTGCGGCATCTCGCCACGGATGTAGATGTAGGCCTGCTTCACGTTGTTCGCGAAGCACGAGATCATCGTGCCCTCGATCAACTGGTGCGGGTCCTGATGCATGATGTAACGGTCCTTGAACGTGCCCGGCTCGGACTCATCCGCATTCACAATCAGGTAAATCGGCTTGCCGCTCTTGCGGTCCACGAGACCCCACTTAACGCCACACGGAAAACCCGCGCCGCCGCGCCCGCGCAGGCCGGATTTTTTCACTTCCTCAATCAGTTCCTCGGGTTTGCGGGTGACCGCCTTCTTCAGCACTTCGTAGCCGCCATGCCGCACATAGCACGAGATGTCATTCGAGTAGCCCGGCTCGTTAATGTGGGCGAAAATGATGCGACGTTGTTCAGGTGCAGCCATGGGATTAACGCTTTTTCGCCTCCGCTTTGATTTGCTCACTGAGCTGCTTCGCCTTCGCGCAGTCCACTTTCTCGTGGAGGTCGTCGTCAATCATCACAACGGGCGCGGTGCCGCAGCTCGCGAGGCACTCGACGAAGTCAACCGTAACCTCGCCGTTGGGCGAGACTTCACCGCGGTGGGTATTGAATTCCTGCTCGAACTGCTCGCAGGTCTTGTAGCCGCCCATGAGCGCGCAGGAGAGCGTGCGGCAGACCTTGATGTGCCGGCGACCGATCGGCTTGCGGCGGAACATCGGGTAGAAAGTTACGACCTCATAGACGTTGATCGGCTGGATCTCGAGCTTGGCGGCGATCCACTCCTCGGCCTTTTCTGGGACGTAGCCGAGGTCCTCCTGGATGAGGTGCAGCAGCGGCAGCGTGGCGCTACGTTTCACCGGGTAATGGGTGATCACCTCGTCAATTTTCTGGAGCGTGGCGGGTTTGAGATTCACGAAAGAGTCAGGATGGAAATTCGGATTAAACGCAAAGGCGCGGAGGAGCTAAGGCGCAAAGGGCGAATAGGAAATTTGATGGTGATAAAAAATGGTTCAGAGCTTGGCGGCTTGGCCTCTTGGCGACTTTGCGTTGAAAAATTAGTTAGCGATCCGCTTCGCCCATGACGAAGTCGAGCGAGCCGAGGATGGAGACCACGTCGGACACGAGGGTGCCGACGCAGACCTTGGGGAGGATGGAGAGATTGCAGAACGAGGGGGCGCGGATTTTCAGGCGATACGGAACGCCGCCGCCCTTGCTCACGACGTAAAAACCGAGCGCGCCCTTGGGATTTTCGGCCTCGAAATATACCTCGCCGGGCGGCATCTGCGGACCCTCGGTCACGAGCATGAAGTTCTGGATGAGCTCCTCCATGGAGGTGAGCACCTTATCCTTGGGCGGGGCGAAGATCTTCTTCGCGTCCTTCGCATACCATTCGCCGCCGGGAAAGTTTTTCACGACTTGCCGGATGATGCGCACACTCTGCTTCATCTCCTCGCCACGGCAGAGGTAGCGGTCATAGCAGTCGCCCTTGGAGCCGACCGGCACGTCGAACTCATACTGCTCGTAGCCTGAGTAGGGCTTGTCCTTGCGGAGGTCCAGCGGCACGCCGGAGCCACGCAGGTTGGGTCCGGTGAGGCCGTAGGCGATAGCGTCCGCTTTCGAGATGACGCCCACGTCCACGGTGCGGTCCATGAAAATCTTGTTCCGCGTGAGCATGCTCAATACCTCGTCGAGGATGGGCAGGAACTGCTCGCAAAATGCGTCCACCCGTTGCACCCAGCCCTCGGGCACGTCGCGTGCCACGCCGCCGATGCGGCTGTAGCTCGTGGTGAAGCGCGCGCCCGTCAGCTCCTCAAACAATTTGTAGAGCTTTTCGCGCTCGGTGAAGGTGTAGAGGAAAATACTCCATGCGCCCACATCAATGCCATAGGCGCCGAGGCCGAGCAGATGGGCCGAGATGCGCGCCATTTCGCAGGTGAGCACGCGGATGGCCTGGCAGCGCGGGGGCACCTGGAGATTGGCGAGCTTCTCGACCGCGATGGCGTAGGCCGCGTTGTTGGCGAGCGGGGCGAGATAATCCAGCCGGTCCGTGTAGGGCACGAACTGGTTGTAGGTCATGTTCTCGGCGATCTTCTCGTCGCCGCGGTGCAGGTAGCCGAGCACCGGGTCGCACTTGGTGACGATCTCCCCGTCGAGTTCCAACTGGAGCCGCAGCACGCCGTGCGTCGAGGGATGCGACGGCCCCATCGAGAGCGACATCTTCTCGGTCTCGAACTCGCCGGCCGCGTTGGCGGCTTTGGCGGCGCTGTCAGGAAAGGTAAATTCGGTGGGCATGGCGCATTATTCCGTGGGGCGGCGCAGACCTTCCTGGCCGGGCTGCGGGTGGGCTTCGTTCCAGCTCTCGTCCTTCGCACGGGGTTCGGCGTCGGTGAGATTCATCTCGCCGGGCGAGGCGACAAACGGCCCGCCGGCCATCGGCGCGGCGATGACCTTGGTCTTGGTCTCGGCGGACACTTCAGGGTCGTGCAGCTCGCCCTCAATGCCGGCCAGCGGAAAATCTTTGCGCAGCGGGTAATGCGGGTAGCTGTCCCACATCAGGATGCGTCGCAGGTCGGGATGGCCGTCGAAGCGGATGCCGAACATGTCGAAGGTCTCGCGTTCGTGCCAGTCTGCCCCCGGCCAGAGCGGCACGGCGCTCGCCATGACGGGTGCAGCGGTATCGGCGCAATCGGCCGCTAGGCGGAAATAGGTTAGCCCCGTCGTGGACAACAGATGCCAGACCACCGTGAAGCGCGGCGTCGCGTCCGCGCCTTGGTCAATCGCCGTCACGTCCACCAGTAGATCAAAGCCGAGCGTGTCGCGGAGGAACTGGAGAGCGGCAAACGCCTCGGACGCTGGGATATTGGCGGCCACATGGTCGCTGCTGGCGCGCGGCGCGGCTGACGGGAACTTTTCCCGAAGGGCGGCAAGGGAGTCGGTTGTCGTAGCGGGCATGGGCGGTGGGCTTGCGGAGCGCTTAAGCGCTGAGGAGATTGCCGACCGATTGCTCACGTTTCACCTTGTCCTGAAGTTTCACGAGGGCGTCGAGCAGCGCCTCGGGGCGCGGCGGGCAGCCACTCACATAGACGTCCACCGGGATGATACGGTCCACCCCCTGCAAAGTCGCGTAGCTGCGATACATGCCACCGGTGCTGGCGCAGGCACCCATCGCGATGACCCATTTCGGCGCGGCCATCTGGTCGTAGATGCGGCGGACGTGGGGAGCCATCTTGTAGGTCACCGTGCCGGCCACGATCATCACATCGGCCTGCCGGGGCGAAAAACGCATGACCTCAGCACCGAAGCGCGCGATGTCGAAGCGGCTCGCACCGGTGGCCATCAGCTCGATCGCGCAGCACGCCAGCCCCATGGGCATGGGCCAGAGGGAGCTGCTGCGGAGCCAGTTGATGACAGCATCGGCGCGGGAGACGATGACCTCCCCCTCGATTTTACTGTTGTAGGCGAGCTCGGTGTTGGCGGTGACCATGAAAAAATCGCGACAGGCTACCCGCCCGGCGCGGCGGCGGGCAAGCGGCATTTGGCAGAAAATAGCGCGAGCAGCCGCCGTGATGGAGCCGATGAGCAGGAGCGATGCCGGGCGGAGCCTTCTTTGCGCAGAGGCGGCGGACCCCGCGTTCCGACGCGGTCCGGACCAAGTTCGACCCTTGGGCTGACGCAAAAAAGCCGGAGGCGGTCGGCCTCCGGCTTGAGAGTGAAAACACGGCGCGGAGACTTCCGGCCATGCCAGCGGGTTATCCCGCTGCGCTCAGCCTTGCGCGGCAGGGGCGGCCTCGGGGGCGGGTTCGCCGCCGGCGGACTGCTCGCGCAGCGCGGCCTTACGGCTGAGGCGGACCTTGCCAGTGCGCTCGTCAATGCCGATACACTTGACCGTGATGGACTCGCCCATCTTCACGACGTCCTCGGTGCGACGGACACGCACCTCGGCCAGTTCGCTGATGTGGCAGAGGCCCTCGTTGCCGGGGGTGCATTCGACGAAGCAGCCGAACTCTTTCACGCCTGTGACGCGACCGGTGTAGATCTTGCCGGCCTCGATCGGGGGGCCCTTGGCGCCGCCGCCGCCCCGGCCACCGCCGCCACCACCACCCTCGCCGCCACACAGCGCATCAATCTCCGCGATGGCGCGCGCCATGGCGTCGCCGTTGTTGGAGTAGATGAAGACCTTGCCGGAATCGTCCTCGGCGATGTCCACCTGCGCGCCGGTCGTCTCGGTGATGCGGCGGATGTTTTTGCCGCCGGGCCCGATGAGCATGCCGATCTTCTCGGGGTTGATCTGGATGGTTTGGATGCGCGGGGCGTATTTCGAGAGGTCGGCGCGGGGCGCGGGGAGCGAGCCGAGCATGACCTTGAGAATCTCAATGCGGGCCTCGCGGCACTGCATGATGGCCTTCTTGGCGATCTCGAACGGCAGGCCGTTGATCTTGAGGTCGAGCTGGAAGCCCGTGATGCCCTTGGTCGTGCCGGCGACCTTGAAGTCCATGTCGCCGAAGTGATCTTCCTCACCGAGGATGTCGGTGATCGTGGTCCACTTGGTGATGGAGCCGTCGGCCGCCATCTCGGTCATGAGACCGCAGGAGATGCCGGCGACGGGGGCGATGATGGGCACGCCGGCGTCCATGAGCGCGAGACAGCCGCCGCAGATCGAGGCCATCGAGGTCGAGCCGTTGGAGGCCATGATCTCGGAGACGACGCGGATAGAGTAGGGGAACGCATCCTCTGGGGGGAGCACCGGGACGAGCGAACGTTCGGCGAGGGCACCGTGGCCGATTTCGCGGCGGCCGGGGCCGATGAAGCGGCCGGCCTCGCCGACTGAGAACGGCGGGAAGTTGTAGTGGAGGATGAAACTCTTGCTCTTCGCGCCGCCGGTGAGGCCGTCCATGTCCTGGGCCTCTTTGGTCGGCCCGAGGGTGACGATGGCGATGTTCTGGGTGTCACCGCGCTGGAACATGGCGGAGCCATGCACGCGGGGCAGCACGCCGACTTGGGCGCTGAGCGGGCGGAGGGAGGTTTCGCCGCGGCGGTCGGAGCGGACGCCCTTGGCGAGGACCGTGGCGCGGTAGGCCTTGTATTGCAGATCCTCAAACACGACATTCAGGTCCACATCGGTGAATTTGTCGGCGCCGAGCTCGGCGGTGAGGGCGGCCTTGGCCTCTTCCTTGAGGGCCTTCACGTTGGCGGAGCGGACGTTCTTCTCGAAGCCGAAGATGGCGGCGGAGACGCGCTCGGCGGGGACGACGCGCTCGATGATGGCGCGGGCCTCGGGGGTGGCACCCACCAGTTTGAATGTGGCCTTCGGTTTGCCGGCGAGCTTATGGAGCTCCTTGATCGCGGCGATGATGGGCTGGATGGCCTGATGGCCGAACGCGAGCGCCTCGATGAATTTCTCCTCGGCGATCTGGTCGGCGGAACCCTCGATCATGAGCATGTCCTTCTCGTTGCCGACGTAGATGAGGTCGAGCGACGAGGCATACATCTGCTCGATGGTCGGGTTGGCGACGAATTGGTCGTCGATGAGGGCGACGCGCACGCAGCCGATCGGCCCGTTCCACGGGATGTCGGAAATATGGAGGGCGGCGCTGGCGCCGTTCACCATCGCGATGTCGGAGTCGTTGACCTGGTCGGCGCTGAGGAGCTGGCCGATGATCTGAACCTCGTTGAGGAAGCCCTCAGGGAAGAGCGGGCGGCAGGGGCGGTCGCAGAGTCGGGAAGTGAGAATTTCTTTCTCGGAAGGACGGCCTTCGCGTTTGAAGTAGCCACCAGGGAAGCGGCCCGCGGCGGCATATTTGTCGCGGTAGTCCACCGTGAGGGGGAAGAAGTCCTGGCCGGGGCGCATGGTCTGCGCGGCACAGGCGGTGACCATGACGTTGGTCTCGCCCACAGTGACGATCACGGCGCCGCCGGCGAGATTACCGTAGGTGCCGGTGGAAAATTTGAGGTCAAGGCCTTGGACGGGAACGATATGTTTCTGATTCATGTGAAGAATGCGGACTGCGGAGTGCGGAACGCGGATGGAGGTTTGATTGCGGACGTTTGGGTTCTGGGCGCGGGCGCGTTTGGTTTGGCTCGCGCGGGTTGGGTTGGTTTTCGGAAACGCGCGCGCAGGCGGAAGGCCAGCGGGACGCGGAGGGTGGCGCGCCACTGCGGCCAGAAGGCCGGCGCGGGCGCGCGGGGTTGGTTTGGGTTTCGGGTTTCTGGATGGAAACCACTTCAATCACCTCGGTCCGTTCCGAGAGATTTCCATCTGCCGCCGACGGGCGCGGGCCGCGCGGGCGGCAGATGGAAATGTCCCGGGAGGAAAA
Source organism: uncultured Opitutia bacterium (assembly GCA_903869665.1). Taxonomy (GTDB): domain Bacteria; phylum Verrucomicrobiota; class Verrucomicrobiia; order Opitutales; family Opitutaceae; genus CAIYUN01. The sequence continues at coordinate 13,455 of CAIPZZ010000060.1, forward strand.
ACGAGTGCTGTAGAAACAGCAGCGGGCGACCCGCGGATCGGGTCGCCCGTGCGATAAAAGGGTTATTTGCGGAGGTTCAGCTTATGGAGCATCTCGCTATACTTCGGCAAGTTGTGCGCCTTCAGGTAGTCGAGCAGCTTGCGCCGACGGGACGCCATCTGAAGGAGGCCGCGGCGCGAGTGGAAGTCCTTGCGGTGCTCGCGGAGGTGCTCGGTGAGGTGGTTGATGCGCGCGGTGAGGAGCGCGATCTGCACTTCGGACGAGCCGGTGTCCTTGGCGTGAGTCTTGTATTCGGCGATGATGGCGGGCTTTACAACTGCGGTGGTCATTGGTTGGTAGATGAGGTTAGCACGACTACGAGGGGGCCGGAGCCCCGCGACACCCGTCCCGCCCGAGGGCGAAACCGGTGCCACCGTTCCAATCCGGCGGAATGCCGGATGAGTCATGGCGGGAACCCGCAACCGGCGGATTTCCACTAACGCAGTCGCCACCTATCCCAAACGCGCGGGGGCGGCGCAAGCGCAAATTTGAGGGTTATGCGTTTGGGGTGGGGTCCATGCCGAAGTTCGCCCGCAGGCCGTTACCTGCTCGCCACCGCCCACCCCGCCGCCCTCACTCCCTCCGTGGACAAAGCCGCCCTGCTACACGCTGTCATCGCCCAACTCGAGGCCGAACTCGCCCTCCAGACCGCGGCGGCCCATGCCTCGCATGACGAGGCCACCGACGAGGAGAGCCGCGCGGAGGACAAATACGACATGCGCAGCCAGAGCGCCGCCTACCTCGCCGCCGGCCAGTCCAGGCTCGCCACTGAGATCGCGGACGCCATCGCCGCCTACCGTCTGCTGTCGCCGCGCGCCTTCGCGCCCGACGAGCCAATTGCGGTCGGAGCCCTCGTGACTCTCGCCGCCCGCGGGCGGGAAACACGCTGGTTCCTCGGGCCGCTGCACGGCGGCATGGAGGTTGTGGTCAATGGCATCGAGGTCACCGTGATCACCGCCGTCTCGCCCATCGGCCGGCAGCTTGTCGCTCGAAGCGTCAATGACCGTGTCTATCTGCCTGGCCGCCCGCAGCCTTTGGAGCATCAGGTGGTGGCGGTGGGGTGAGCGGGTGTTTTAAGTTGTCTGACTAATTGGCCGTGGCACGGTTTGCCATGTCATCGCGAGTCCGGCGCAGCCGGGCGTGGCGATCCAGCTAGTAATTCACATGGATTGCTTCGTCGCGGTTGCTCCTCGCAATGACAAACTGGGCCACTACCGACTAACGCCCCGGCTTTGACAGCGACGGCGGCGAGCCCACTCTGCCCGGCATGCCGCTGCGGGCGCTCACGATTGATTTCAACTCCTACTTTGCTTCCGTCGAGCAACAGGAGCGGCCGGAGCTGCGCGGGCAGCCGGTGGGCATCGTGCCAGTCATGGCGGAAACGACCGGGTGTATTGCCGTCAGCATCGAGGCCAAACAGCTCGGCCTGACCCGCAATGCGCGGGTGGCCGAGGCGCGGCGGCTCGTGCCGGGCATCCGGATCGTCGAGGCGCGGCCCGAGCTCTACATTGCCTATCACCGGCGGCTCGTGGAGATCGTCGAGTCGTGCCTGCACGTCGAGAAGGTGCAGTCCATTGACGAGATGACCTGCGCGCTCTCCGGCCGCTGGGCGGAGCGCGAGCGCGCCGTCGCCGTCGCCCGGCAGATGAAGGCGAAAATCCTGCGTGAGGCCGGCCCGTGCCTTCGCTGCTCCGTCGGCATCGCGCCCAACTGGCTGCTCGCCAAGGTCGCTTCCGACATGGAGAAGCCCGACGGCCTCGTCTTGCTGGAAGACGCTGACATCCCCGCCAAATTGCTGCACTTAAAGCCGAGCGATATCGCCGGCATCGGCGAAAACATGGAGCGTCGCCTCGCGGAGCACGGCATCACCACGATGGAGCAGCTCTACGCCGCGACGAAGGCTGAATTTCGTGGCCTCTGGCGCGGGGTGCGGGGCGAGCAGATGTGGCGGCTGCTGCACGGCGAGGACCTGCCGTTCTTCGAACAGGAGGAGGGGCAGACCATCGGCCACGGCCAGGTGCTACCGCCCGCGCGCCGCAACGAAGCCGATGCCCGCGCCACGCTGCACCGCCTGCTGCAAAAGGCCGCTCTGCGCCTGCGCGACGCCGGCCAGTTTGCCGGTGCGCTGCACGTGACCGTGCGCCACGCCGATGGCACGCGCTGGAGCGAGGGTCTGGAGCTCGGCGAGACGCAGGACACGCTCGCGCTCACGGCCGCGCTCAACCAGCTCTGGGCGCGCCGCCCGACCGGCGCGGCGGCGCGGCGGCCGCTGCATGTCAGCGTGATGCTGCTGCGCCTGCTTGGGGCGGAGGCGCACACGCCCGACCTGTTCGCCCCGGAGCAGGAGCGCACGCGCGGCCGGCTGTTTGCGGCGATGGACACGCTCAACCGCACCTTTGGCAAAAACTCGGTCTATCTCGGTGGCGCGCACGGCGCGACCGACTACGCGCCCATGCGCATCGCCTTCACGCGCATCCCGCGCCCGGAGTTGGAGGAGATAGATGCGAGTCGGGGACGGCGGCTGCGGCCGAAAAAATGAGGGCGGGAACTGGCCGCAAAGAGGCGCAAGAAGCGCAAAAATGGCTGGCGGAGTTGAACCACGGATGGCACGGATTGACACGGATGAGCGTGGTAACTCTCAATTTCGCGGAGCACGACAAGCTTGGCTTGACGGAGTTTTGCCGTGACTTGGAGGCGTTCATCAAGACCGAGCAGCACTTTGTCGAGGGAAGCCTCGTCGTGAGTCTCAATGCGCCGTTTGGCTCGGGAAAAACGCAGTTTCTAAAGATGTGGGTGTCGGACATCTTGAAGAGACGTGAGGCCGATGCGTCGCTGCCGATTCCGGTCATCCTGAACACATGGGAGACCGATTATTGCGGCGATCCGCTGCTGGCTATCGTGGCCGAGTTGTCGAAGGAGTTGGAAAAGCACCTGCCGCCGAAGGCGGGTGTGAGCAAAATCAAGGAGGCGGCCAAGGATGTGGCGTGGTTTGGCCTTGGGGTGCTCAATCAACTGGTTGCCGAGCATACTGGGCTTGATGTCATTGAAGCGGGCGAGGTGGCGGAGAAAAAGCGTGAGAAACGGGCCGAGCGTGTGAGTGAGCGTCCCGACCTGCTTAAGCGATACGAGATGCAGATGGAGGCATTGAGAAAGCTCAAGATGTCACTCGCGGCGGTGTTTTCGGAAAATGGCCCGCGCGCGTTGGTGCTGGTGGACGAACTCGACCGCTGCCGTCCGAACTACGCGGTGGAATTTCTTGAGACGATCAAGCACATCTTCGACTCGAAGCAGATCACCTTTGTGCTCGGGGTGGACAAGACGCAGCTCCGTTCGTCGGCACAAGCTCTCTTTGGTTCCGGGCTGAACTTCGACGAATACTACCGCAAGTTTGCTCATCGGAACGTGGGACTTCCTCCGCTGAACAATGAAAATCTCAAGCCGCTGATTCAAGACTACATCATAAAAATTCTTGTGGGCAATGAGGCCAGACCCATCAGTCGCACTTTCGCAAGACATGACGAGACCACCGCAAATCTGTTTGAGGAAATTTTGTTGGGCCTCCGGCTGACACCCCGTCAGATTCACGAAGTGTTTCGCCTGGTTGGCCACACGATGGCGACCGACAAGAATGCGGGTGGAGAACTCCTTTGGGGTTTCAGGGCAGTGGCTATTTTGATGGCTGGACTGTCAGTGGGGATGCCTGATCTGTATCGCGCTATCGGGCATCAAACCGCGACGATGGAAGAGGTCGGTAATAAACTGCGGGATATCCTTCCGAGAAAGCGGCGGCGTTTTGAATGGTGGTTGATGCTCATGGCCTCGGCGTCATACGGGATGGGCGAAACTGGAGACTATCGGGAGACGTTGAGTGCATTTAGGAAACTGGGTCTGCTCTCCGGTGCTGATACAACCACCGAGATGACGATTCTCCGCAACGAGGTCTCCAAATTTGCCGGCGCTTGGGGCGATGGATATGAATCCCAACCTTTCGACCGCATTTATAAAATGCTGGAA
>CAIPZZ010000061.1 GCA_903869665.1 uncultured Opitutia bacterium
CACAAGGGTCTCGCCAACGGCTACTGGAACCGCACCGCCGGCTTCAGCAATGCCATCCGCGAGGCGGGCCTAGACGACGCCATCGCCCGCGCTGAAGTTGGCCTCGCGGTGCTCAACGAGCACCCGCTGCCCCGCAACCGGCAGGACAACACCCTCTTTTGCGACCTGGGGATGTATTACAACCTCAAGGCCCGCTTTCTCAGCGCCCCCGACCGCCCGGGCGGCCCGGTGCCGGGCGAAGCCGCGAAGTTTTTCCAGAAGAGCGTGGATGTGATGATCCGGGCGCGCGTCGTGGACAGCTGGGTCAATCTCGCCTCGCGCGGTTCCAAGCTCCAGCGCGGCACCAAGCTCGCCGAGATCACCGACGTGGGCAATCCCCGCGTCCACAACCAGCTCGCCGACGCTTACCTCGGTCTCGGCAACTGGGAGGAGGCCGCGAAATCCGCCGCCTACAGCCGCCATCTCGGACCCAACCAATCACAGGCCTACCTGCTACTGGGCACCGCTCAATTCAATATGCGCCAATACGAGCAGGCGGCGCTCACCTTGGTGGAGGCGTTCCTGATTGATGCTGGCGGCACCTCCTCCAACCCGTTGTTCTGGGCCGCGCTCCATGAATGTTACGATAAGCTCGGCCAGAAGGACGCAATCGGAGAGCAAGAGGTAACGGATCCGACTAATGGCCAGAAGCGCCGACAGCCCGCGCTCAACATCGGCAACAAAATGGTAGTCGAGCAACTCGCCAGCGCCGCCGCCGAGGTTCTGCGGCTCTTGGTCGAGGCCCGTGATTTTGGCAACGCCGGTATTTTCCGCAAGATCTCCATCGCCAATTTTCATGTGCCGGAGTCCGCGCTCCCCGAGCCGCCGCCTGAGATCAAGCTCACCTTTAAGGACCGGCTGGCCAAGTCCGGTGCCTTGTGGGGAATCCTCGCCGCGCTCACCCTCGTTTGCGTCGGTGCCGTCGTGTTCAAACCCCGGCAGGCAGCAACCCCGTCACCTCTCCGCTAGAGCGGTTAAAACAAAGTAGTGTGGCCGTATCGTGTCATTGCGAGGAGCGCAGCGACGAAGCAATCCAGCCCCTCGGCCGGGCTCGGGGCACTGAGCTTGTCGAAGTGCTGGATCGCCACGGCTCGCTTCGCGCACCTCGCGATGACAAACGGCCGGGCAGGTGGTTACACACTTCAACTTGAACCGCTCTAAAATCGCGTAAGGTCTGCCGAAGCCGGCTGCGGCGGTCGTCATCTCCCCTCACTCCGCCCATTTGAACACTGACACCGCCATGGGCGGCAGCACCAGGCTCAGGCTTTGTGGCTGGCCGTCGGCGGGCGCGGACTCGGTCTGGCGGCCGCCGTCGTTGCCGAGGCCAGTGCCGCCGTAGTGGTGGCTGTTGGTATTGATGATCTCATGCCAGTAGCCCGCGCGCGGCACGCCGATGCGGTGCGCGTGCCGCGTGACGGGCGTGAAGTTGCCCACGACCGCGAAGAGCACGCGCCCCGTCTCATCGAACCGCAGATAGGATAGAACACTCGCGTCGGCGTCGTGGCAATTGATCCAACGGAATCCACGTGGGTCGAGGTCGTGGCCGGAGAGCACCGACTCGGCGGCATAAAGCCGGTTGAGGTCGCGCACGAGCAGGCGGAGGCCGTCGTGGTCGCGGTATTGGCAGAGGTGCCAGTCGAGCGAACGCTCGTGGTTCCACTCCTGCGACTGGCCGAACTCGCCGCCCATGAAGAGCAGTTTTTTTCCCGGCCAAAGCCACATGTGCGCGTAGAGCCAGCGCAGGCTGGCGGCCTTCTGCGGGATGTGCGGCGCGCCCATCTTGAGCAGCATCGAGCCTTTGCCGTGCACCACCTCGTCGTGCGAGAATACTGTGATGAAGTGCTCCGTGAACTGGTAGAGCGCGCCAAAGGTCAGATCATGGTGGTGGCACTTGCGGTGGACGGGCTCCTTGGCGAAATAGCGCAGCGTGTCATGCATCCAGCCCATGTTCCAATTGAGGTCGAAATCCAGGCCGCCGTCGGCCGCTGGTCGGGTGAGTCCGGGAAACGCCGTGCTCTCTTCCGCGATCATCAGCGTGCCGGGAAACTGTGCGTGGACGAGCCGGTTAGTTTCGCGCAAAAACGCGATCGCCTCCAGATTCTCGCGGCCGCCAAAGCGGTTCGCGATCCATTCGCCTTCTCGGCGCGAGTAGTCGAGGTAGAGCATGGAGGCGACGGCGTCCACGCGCAGGCCGTCGAGATGGTAACGGTCGAGCCACGCGAGGGCGTTGGCGGTGAGGAAGCCGCGCACCTCGTTCCGGCCGTAGTTGAAGATCAGCGTGCCCCAATCTTGATGCGCGCCCTGGCGCGGGTCGGCGTGCTCGTAAAGGTGAGTGCCGTCGAACTGCGCCAACGCGAAAGTATCGCGCGGGAAATGACCGGGCACCCAGTCGAGGATCACGCCGATGCCGCGCTGGTGCAGGTGATCTACGAACCAGCAAAAATCCTCCGGGGTCCCGAACCGGTGCGTGGGCGCGTAAAAACCCGTGACCTGGTAGCCCCACGAGCCATCGAACGGATGCTCCGCCACCGGCAGCAACTCGATATGGGTGAAGCCCATCTCCGCCGCGTAGTCCGCCAGTTGTGGCGCGAGCTCGCGGTAGGTGAGCACGCGGTTGCCCTCCTCCGGCTTGCGCCGCCATGAGCCGAGGTGAACTTCATAGACCGAAATCGGCCGGTCGGTCCGCCCTGCCTGAGCGCGTCGCTGCTCCATCCACGCGACGTCGCCCCATTGATACCGGCGCGGATCGCACACGATCGCAGCGTTGCCCGGCGGCGACTCGAAGCGCGTGCCGTAGGGATCCGTCTTTATATGCAGGCCGCCGGACTGGTCGAGCAGCTCAAATTTGTAGAGTTCACCCTCCCCCAACCCCGGCACAAACAGCTCCCATACGCCCGACGCGCCCAACGAGCGCATCGGGTGAAAGCGTCCGTCCCAGCCGTTGAAGTTACCGACCACCGAGACGCGCGCCGCGTTGGGCGCCCACACGGCGAACGCCACGCCCCGCGTGCTGGCAGCCTCGCGCGGATGCGCGCCGAGTTTCTCGTAGATGCGGTGCTCCTTGCCCTCGTTGAACAGGTAAAGGTCCTGCGCGCCGAGCGTGGGGAGAAACGTATACGGGTCGGCGAACTGCCGTGTCGCGCCCGCGTGGTCCGTCACGCGCAGCTCGTAACGGAATAGGTTTTTCCGGCGCGGCAGGAACACCTCAAAAAAACCCTCCGGCGCGAGCCGTTCCATCGGGTGAACCTTCTCCTTAAGTCCCGGCTGCTCGACCACCGCGCACGCCGCCGCCTCACGCGCAAACGCCCGCACGACCACACCGGCGGCTTTGTCCTTGCGCGCCTGGTGCATGCCGAGCAGATCGTGCGGCGCCGCGTTGCGCGCGCGCAGGAAGGACTCGAGCTCGGGGGCGGAGAGGATCACGAAACTCATCTTGGCCGCGCACCCCGCGCGCCGCCAGCCCTTTTCTCCATGATCCGTCAGGGCAGGAGCACGAACAGCCACCATCCAAGGGAACAAGCCGTGCGCGCAAGTGACGCCGGACCCACCACAAATAACCCTCCCGAAGCACGCGAACCGGGGCTTGCCTGCGCCGCGCGCGCCGCCTTTGCTGGCCGCACCTTGCGCCGCCTTTTCCCTCTTTTCTCCCTGTCCGTCCTGCTGCTCGCGTCCGCCCCGGCGGGCCTCCGCGCGGCGGCGGCGGTGTTCCAGATCACGGCCGACCGGCAGACGGGCAACGTGACCAGCAGCGAGACCATCTACACCGGCCACGCCCGGCTGGTGGACGGCGACCTCACCATCGAGGCCGACGAGATCCGCGGGAACCTCGCGAGCAAACTCGCCGTCGCGCGCGGCCAGGTCGTCGTCACGCTCGGCACGCTGCGCCTGCTGGGCGACGAGATCACCTACAACGGCGCGACCCGCGCCTTTGCTGGTAAAAACCTGCGCGGCGGCGATGCGCCGCTCTACCTTTCCGGCTCCACGCTGGAAGGCACGCCGGATAAAATCACCCTGCGCGACGCGCGCGTGAGCTACACCGAGCCCGGCCCATGGGCGCCTACCCTCGCCGCCACCTCGCTCACCTACGCGCCCGACACCCGCACGCTCCGCACCGAGGGCGCACGACTGAACCTCGGCTGGCTGCCCACGCTGCGGCTGCCGTCGTTTGACCGGCCCGTCAACGACCCGCTGCTCGGCGCGGTGTCGGTGCGCGGCGGCTTCCGCTCATCGCTCGGCGCGTTTCTAGACGGCGAGCTGCTCGTGCCGGTGGCGCCGGGTGCGCGCGTCGGGGCGGACCTCGGCGTGTTCACCAATCGCGGCGTCCTTGTCGGCCCGGCGGCGGAGGTGAAAATTGACCGGCCCGGCCTCACGCTCACCGACAGCCTCCGCACCGGCTACATCCATGACTCGGGCAACCGAGGCCTGGACCTGCTCGCGCGCCCCTTGCGCGCCGACCGCGGCCTGATCGAGTGGCGGCACAACGAGCAGATCGGCGACAACCTCGCGATCTTCGGCCGCCTGAGCTACTGGTCGGACTCCGAGGTGCTGCGCGATTTCCGCCCGACGGAGTTTTACCCCGTGCAGGTGCCGGACACGTTTCTCGAGGCCGACTACGCCGACACCAACAGCCTTACCTCCGTCTTCGTGCGCGCCCAGCCCAACTCCTTTTTTCAGACCCAGCGCCGCCTGCCGGAAATCCACTTCGACCGGCTGCCCGCGCCGCTCGCCCTCGGCGCCTACGACACTTTCGCCGCCAGCGTGGCCGTGCTCTCCGAGGACCAGCCGACCCCCGGCCCCGCGAAACGCACCACGCGGCTCGATGCCGTTTATGAGCTCACACGCCCGTTCACGCCGACGGAATGGTTTTCCGTCAGGCCGGTCGCCGGCGCGCGCCTCACCTATTACACCGACGCCACCGGCGGCCGTGACACCTACACCCGCGCGCTCGGCGAGCTCGGCGCCGATGCCGAGCTGCGCGCCAGCGCGGATTATGATTACAAAAACGAGACGTGGGGCATTGACGGCCTCCGCCACCTCATCACGCC
>CAIPZZ010000062.1 GCA_903869665.1 uncultured Opitutia bacterium
GGAGCTGATCCGCCTGCTCGCGCGCCTGCCGGCGCAGATGGCGGGTCATCACCCACCCGCCCGCCAGGCCGAGTGCGACGCCGCCGGCTAGCGCGACCGCGAGCGACCATGGCTCGAAGTCCGCCGCCGCCAGCGGCCATACCGGAAGGTTGAATGATGAAAGTGCCAAGAGCGTCACTCTGCCCCTGTCCACGCGAAACTCAACCCCCTTTCCTTCACCCGCCTGAGCCTATGGCTGATTGGAGCCGTGCCCTCGCTCCCCCGTCGTCCCAGCAGTGAGGACTCCGCCGCGCAGATCGCGCTTCCCATTCTTCACTTCCCGCCGGCGGCGCGGCCAGCCTCTAGCTCGTCGAGCGCAGCGGTGGCGGTCTGCTCCAGTTCGCGGCCGTCGGCGATGTCGCGGGCGAGGTCGGACTGGGCTTGCGCGAACTTATTTGATTCGCCGGCCAGCGCGGCCTCATGGAGCCGGCCGAGCGAAAGCGCGGCATTGCGATAAAAAGGGTGCACGGTCGCCAGCCCGGCGCGAATCCGGGCGAGCCGCCGGGCCAGCTCTTCGGTCACCCAAGGCCGGGCACGGGCGGCGAACACCTCGTCGGGCGCGAGCGGCTCGTCGTCGCCGCCAGCCGCGCGGCGGGCCGTCCAGCGCGCGTTCTCGGCGAGCCAAGCGCGTGTCTCGGCGGCGGTGTCGCCCGCCTGCGCGGCCTGCCGAAGTTGCGTGTGCCAGCCCACCTGCCACCACAGCTCGCGTTCCGTGTCGTCCTTGAAATAATTTCCAAAAAACTGCCATAGCGCCGCCGCCGTGTCCGTGCCGCCGAAGACAGCCCGCAACAGTTGCGGCCAACGCCGCTCTTCGCCCGACTCGGCCTGCAGGTGGGTGAGCAACCAGAGCGCGGACTGCTCGTCGGCGTGCGCGGCAAGCGACCCGCGCCGTTGTGCGAGCACGGTGGCCAGCGACGGTGGCGTGGTGCGGAGGGACTCGCGCTGCCAGGCGTCGAGTGCGCCGGCGTTGCCGTGCGTGAGGCTCCAAGCCACGCCGGCGTTTTCTAACCAAGGCGGCACGACCAGCCCTGGAACCCCGCCGTGGAGCGATGTGGCCCGGCGCATCAGCAGCGCCTGCACCAGCGCCCGGCGCAATGCAGCCCGGCCGGCCTCGTCGTCCGACCACCTCACCCGCACGCTCACGCGTCCGCCCAGCTCGGCGGCGCTGACAAACGGTGCCTCGCCGGTCCACTGCGCTGCCGGAAACAGCCAGACCGACACGGGCGAGGGAAAATCGCCGGCCGGTAGCAGCAACGGCCCTTCCAGGGTGCGCCAGACCTCCTCGGCCTGCGCGAGGCCGGCCCGCGCGGCGGCCTCCGACACGCTGCCGATCTCGAATCGGCCCGGCCGTGTGGTGAACACGAACGGCATCGGCGGCAGCGCTTCGGTCCCGACACCAGCCAGCGCCTCAGATTTTACGTTTTGGGTTGCCGGTTGGGCGGGCGGCTGGGTTTCTGCCGCCGCAAGCAGATGACCCGGAAGGGCGAGCAGCAGCGCGGCATAAGCACGACTAAAATTGATTTCCTTCACGGCAGCGTGAGCTTGAGAGCGTCGCCCTCGACGGCGATGTTGCCCAGCTTCGTCCAGGCGGTTTTCAGGTCCTCTGGCATGCCGTTTTGCCCGGCGAGCGACTTGGCGACCAGCCAGTCAGCGAGTCCAGGAATCTTGTGTGCGGGCAGCGAGCCAAGCCAGAACTCGGCGGACTGGAACGCAAAGCCGTCCGCGCCTTTGGCGAAATTGCCGCGCACCTGCACGAGCGGCGCGACGGGCAGGCCGAGCACTGTGAAGTTGCCGGCAAACGCGGCCTGGATGACGCTGTCGCGCACCCGAAAATTGACGACGCCCGACGCGAGCTCGGCCGCGACAAAGTCGGGCGCGGCGGCCTTGGCGTCAGCGGGTTTCGCCTTCGGGTCGGCGGGCTTGGCGGGCGGGGGCGCGGCGGGTTTCGCCGGCGTGGGTGGGGGCGCGAAGGTTGCGATGAAGGCGTTGAGCTCGTCCTCCGTGAGAGAAATTTCGGCGGACTTGCCGCCGGTGAACGCCTGCTGCTTGGCCTTCCAACCGGAGGCCTTGGCAGCGACGGACGAACCTTCGGCAAAATAAACCGGGGGATAGAGCAACGAAGCGGCGGGGACTTTGGCGGGGTCCTTGGGCGCCTTTTCGACGGGCTTGAAGACGAGGTGCGCCGCGCCGAGCGCGACGCCAAGGACGAGACTGAGCACGACCCCGAGGAAAATCTCCACGAGGCCGGGGCCGCGTTGCTGACGCTCAAGTTGTTTATTAGTGTAGGCCATGAGGGGAACGGTTGGGCGGCACGCGGCGTGCCGCGCGACAGGCTAAAAACTTGGGCGGCGGGCGGTGGGTTGGCGAGTTTTCTTTACGGCGCCCGGCCTCCCCCGGAAGGCGAGAGGGAAAACTAGATTTTCCCGAGCGCGAGCAGGCCGCGGTGGACTTGCACGGCGTGCTGGAGCACGGCGTCAACGGAGAGGGCGGCCGGCGCGATTTCGGGCTGGGCGTTTTGGGGTTTAGGCTGCGCGGGAACCGAGGGGCTGGTCTCCGGGTCCGGCTGGGCGGCGGACGACTTTCCGGCGGCATGATCCTTCGCCAGCTCGGCCTCGTCGTGGCGGGGCTTGGCGGAAGGCGGCGCGAGCAGCGCGGTGAACGGCGTGCCGGCGGCAAGTGCGGCGCGGGCGCGTTTGTCGGCGTCGGCAGTGGTGACAACCGAAATATCGGGGCGGCAGGCACCGTCAGCTCGGCCGACAGTCAAGCAGCCCGGCGGCGTGCTCGAGAGCGCGGCCAGCAGCGCGGGGGCGGTGTCGGGTGAAAGCAGGACGAGGCAGACACCTTTGCCAGCGGGACGAGCGCGCAACGCGGCGAGCAGGGCGGCGACGGACGGTTTGTCGGCCGTGGTGTCGCGCAGGTCTAAGACAAGCGCAGGCGTGTCAGTGAGCGGTGACGCGGGCGCTCTTCCCGCAGCGGTGAGCGCGACGAGGCGGAGGACGGACAGGCCCTGGCCTAGATCCGACAGCTCGGTGGCACCGGCCCGCGCGGTGAAACAAACAAGGGCGAGGATGAAACCGAGCTTCCGGGAGATCTTATTCATCGCCGGTTGAGTTGCTTCGCACCGATGTCGCGGCGGAAATATTTCGAGGCGCACTGCACTTGGTCGCACGCCGCGTAGGCTCGGGCGGCAGCCTCGCGGAGTGTCGGCGCAAGCGCGGTCACGCCAAGCACACGGCCGCCATTGGTCACGAGCTGACCAGCGGCATTTTTGGTTGTGCCGGCGTGGTAGATGAAGGTTGACGGTGGCAGGGATGGCGCGACGGGAAGCGTGATGGCATCTCCCTTGGAGAATTTTTCCGGGTAGCCTTGGGCGGCGATCACGACGCAGAGAGCGTGCTCGGGGCGCACAGCGAGCTTGAAGTGGGCGAGTTCGCCGCGCGCGGCAGCCCAGAGGAGGGCAAGCACATCGGTGGCGAGACGCGGGAGCACAGCCTGCGTCTCGGGGTCGCCGAAACGCGTGTTGTATTCCAGCACGCTCGGGCCGCCCGGCGTGAGCATGACGCCGATGAACAGCGTGCCGCGAAACTCGATGCCCTCGTCGGCTATGGCGTTGACCGAAGGGCGCACGATCTCGCGCTCTATACGCTCCAGTAGTTCCGGCGTGACAACCTCGGCAGGCGAGTAGGCGCCCATGCCGCCGGTGTTGGGCCCGGTGTCGCCGTCGCCGACACGTTTGTGATCCTGCGAAGTCGGCAAGATGACGTAGTCGCGGCCTGAGACGACGACGAGGATGGAGGTCTCCTCGCCGAACAAACAGTCCTCAATGAGAATTTGGCTGCCAGCCGCGCCAAATTTATTGTCTGCCAGCATGTCGCGCACGGCGGCCTCGGCCTCGGCGAGCGACTGCGCGACCACCACGCCCTTGCCGGCGGCGAGGCCGTCGGCCTTGATGACGATGGGCGCGCCGCGCTGCCGCAGATAGGCCAGCGCGGGCTCGACTTCGGTGAAAATCCCGGCGGGCGCGGTGGGAATTTTGTGCTTCAGCAGGATTTGCTTGGTGAAAACCTTCGATGCCTCCAGCCGCGCGCCGTCGGCCTTCGGGCCATAGACGGGGATACCGGCGGCGATCAGTTGGTCGGCGAGTCCGAGCGACAGCGGCACTTCGGGGCCAACGACGACAAACTCAACATGCTCGCGCCGCGCCAACGCGACGAGGCCAGGGACATCGTCGGCCGCGACGGGTAAGCACGGCACGTCAGCGGCAATGCCGGCGTTGCCCGGCGCGCAAAGCACGCGTGGGCGAGCGGGGGAGCCGAGGAGCGCGCGCACGAGCGCGTGCTCGCGCCCGCCGCCACCGACGACAAGGACTGACTGGGGGAGTGGACCGGGCATGGTTTACAGTGGCGGAGAGGGAGGGATTCGAACCCCCGGTGACCTTTCGGCCACACCTGATTTCGAGTCAGGCGCGTTAGACCACTCTGCCACCTCTCCGTTACGGGAGCCGAACTGTGCGGGCCGCTTAGAAAAACGAAAGCCCAAATTACGCTGAGTTGCGCGACCGACCGGATGTCACTCCGCCGGTCGCGAACTGATGTCGGCCGCGCTTATTTTTTCAGCACGGCGTTCCACTTGGCGATGTTGTCGGCCTGCGCCTTGAAAAGGGCGTCGGTCGGATCGAGAATTTCGATTTTCACAATCTTGTCGTCTTTCGCGATCTTGTTGACCACGTCCTGCCCCTTCGTGACTTCGCCGAAGACGGTGTGCATGCCGTCAAGCCATGCCGTGGCCTTGTGGGTGATGAAGAACTGGCTGCCGTTGGTGTTGCCAGTGTTGGAGTAAGCCTGTTTGCCTTGGTCAGCGTTGGCCATCGCGAGGATGCCGGGCTTGTCGAGCTTGAGATCCTTGCGCGTCTCGTCGCCGAACTTGTAGCCGGGGCCGCCGGTGCCGGTGCCGAGCGGGTCGCCACCCTGAATCATGAAGTCGGCAATGACGCGGTGGAAGGTGAGTCCGTTGTAGAAGCCCTTCTGTGCGAGGTTGAGGAAATTGGCGGCGGTTACCGGGGTCTTGCTCGCGAAAACGATGAGCGCGATCTCACCCTTGGAGGTAGTCATCACGATGCGAATATCCTTCACGACTGGGGCTGCGGGGACTGGCACAGGTGCCGCAGGCGTGGCGGGAGCGGGCGCGGCCGCAAAAGCGGCGGCCGCCAGGTAGAGCGAGGCGAGGAGGGAGGGGAACAGGGAGCGGATTTTCATGAGAAGAGCAGGGTCTGGCGTTGAGGTGAATGGCCGCAAGATTTTTTGCGGCACAGCCGTGACACCGGGAAAATTAAAGGGTGCCGTGGAATTTTTTTAGCCGCGCCAGTGTGCGCTCGCGGCCGAGCACGCGCATCAGGCCGGTGATGGGCGGGCCGACGTTCGTGCCGGTGAGCGCGAGCCGCGCGACGGGTTGATAGTCGCCGAAGGCGAGGCCGCGCGCGGCGGCGAGGAGCTTGATGGCGTCTTCAAGCGCGGTGTCGCTGGTGAAATCGGCCGTGGCGAGTGTGGATTCTAGTTCGCGCAATCGCGCGGCTGGATCACCCTTGGCGAGGGCTTTCTCGCGGGCCTTGGCGTCAATTTGAAACTCCTCGGTGAAGAAAAAGGCGCTGTAAGCTGGCAGCTCCTCGAAGCCCTTGAGCTTCGGCTGGCAGAGCAACATGACGGCGCGAAAGAACTCGGCGTCGGCGGCGAGCGCGAGTTTGGCCGTCGCGTGGTCTCCGCCCAGCCGGGTGAAGTAGTCCCGTGCACGCCGCACGAACTCATCCGCCGGCAGCTCCAGTAGGTAGGCCATGTTCATGTGCGCGAGTTTTTTCTCGTCGAAGCGGGCGTTGCTCTGATTCACACCGGGCAGGTCGAAGAGGTGGATGATCTCGGCGATGGGCATTTTTTCGCGGTCGTCGCCGGGATTCCAGCCGAGCAGACAGAGAAAGTTGACCAGCGCTTCCGGCAGAAAA
>CAIPZZ010000063.1 GCA_903869665.1 uncultured Opitutia bacterium
AAAGTTTACAACATCTCCATCAACGACTGGAGTGGTTCGGGTTCGAGTTATTGGGGCGGAAGAGGATCGTCCATCAGTCAAAACTCAGTGCAGGATGCCGGCGGCACTTCTGAGGCCGCTGGCAATACGCTTTCAATTGGCCAGATTAGTGTCACGGCGTCGGTCAATGTCTCGTTTTTGATTGAGTGAGGCGGCCGAATCCCGAGTCAGGCGGCAGTTTCTACAGCTGGTGCCAGCGCGTTGCGGTCAGAGCCAGAAACTGCTTTCCCATTTTCATGCTCCTCGCCTTCACCACCGTCGCCAACGCCGCGGATGCCGACCGGCTCGCGGCCGAGGCCGTCGCGCGCGGGCTGGCGGTGTGCGTGCAAGCGGACGGGCCGGTGACGTCGCATTACCGTTGGGAGTGTAAACAGGAGCGCGCGACGGAGTTTCGGCTCCTTTTCAAGTTTCTGCCCGGCCAGCAGGCGGCGCTGGAGGCGTGGCTGCTCACGGCACACCCTTACGCCACGCCGGAGTGGGTCGTGGTGCGGGCGGAGCACGTCGGGGAAAAATACTTGTCATGGGCACGGGCGTCTGGCACTTAGTCACCCCTTTAGCCGTCCGCTCACCACCAATTTACCAGCCATGTCCCAGCACAAAAGCCTCCAAGGCGTCTCCGGCCTCGTCGTGAAACGCAACGTCCTCAAGCGCTTCGAGCGCGTCGCCATCCTCAAGAAGCGCGCGCAGTGGAAGGAGGGCGACCGCGTGTCGGGCCTCCGCAAGACCAAGCCTGACATCTGAGCCGGCCCGGCTGGCGCGGGCGTGGCGGGTAGCGAAATGGTTCCTGCCGCCGGCCGTTTCGCGACGCGCCGTCCACCCCTCTTCGCCCAAGCGGCGGAGGAGTCTCTAATATTTTTCACCCCCGCCGCCGCCCGCGATGCACGCGCTGTTCGACCAACTCATCGGCTGGTATCGGGGCGCGCTGGAGACGGGCGGCTATCCGCTCATCGCGTTGCTGATGTTTGTGGAGAGCACGTTCATCCCGCTGCCGAGCGAGCTGGTCATCCCTTTCGCCGCGCATTACGCGCACACTAGCGGGCATCTGAGCCTGACCGGCATCGTGATCGCGGGCGCGCTAGGCTCGTGGGCCGGGGCGACCGCGATGTATTGGGCCGCGCGCTGGGCAGGCCGGCCACTCATCTTGCGCCACGGGAAAAGGTTTTTCGTGCCGCCGGAGAAGGTGGAGAACGCGGAGCGCTGGGCGGCGCACTACGGCGGCTTCGGAATTTTCGCGTCGCGGTTGCTGCCGGTCGTCCGGCATCTCATCGGCATCCCAGCGGGCATCGTGCGGATGGACTACGCAAAATTTTCCCTGCACACCCTGATCGGCTCGACGGTGTGGTGCGCGGTGCTTGCTTGGTTTGGAGTGAGCTTCGGCGACGACTTGAGCCATTCCGAGAGCGTGGCCAAGACCGCTAGTGTCTGGATCGGCGGGGCGATGCTGGTCTTGGGCGCGATCTACTACGCCTTCGTCCACCGGCAGATGCGGGCGGAACCCAAATGAGCGCCGGGCGGGGCCGTCCCTGACGCCCACGCCTTTGCGCTCGACAGCGCACCTCCCGCACGCGATGTTCGCGTCACCTTTGCGAGCATAGCACAATGGATAGTGTAGTGGCCTCCGAAGCCATTGATCTGGGTTCGACTCCCGGTGCTCGCACCAGTTATTATCCCGCCGCCAGTCGCAGTTCGGCGCGGAAGCCGTGCGGCTCGCGATTGGAGAAGCGCACCGTCCCCCGGCACGCCTCCGCCGCGCCGCGCACGATGGCCAAACCCAGGCCCGCGCCGCCCGTGTCGCGGGTGCGTGCAAACTCTGGCCGGTAGAACGGCTCGCCGAGCCGCTCCAGGGTCTCCGGCGGCACACCGGGGCCATGGTCCTCGACGGCGATCACGATCACGCCGCCATCGGCCTGCGCGGTGAGCGTTACGGGGCCGGCGTCGCCGGCGTAGCGGAGGGCATTGCGGACGAGGTTGGCGAGCGCGCGCGCAAGCAGCGGCGCGTCAGCCGACACGGCGAGGCCGGCAGGGACACGGATCAAAACCTTCCCCTCCGCGGCCTCGCGCGCCAGCACGTCGGCCACAAGCGGCGCGAGCTCCACGCGCGCCAGCTCGGCCCCGCGCGCGCGCAATCCGGCCTTGGTAAATGCGAGCAGCTCGCCAACCAGTGCCGACATCTGCTGGACCTCCTCGCGCACATCCGCCACGGCGGGCTGCAGCGCGGGCGCGGCCTGGTCCTCCAAAATGCTCACCGCCACCTGCAGGCGGCCGAGCGGCGAGCCGAGCTCATGGGCGATGTCGCCGAGAAACCGTTTCTGTCCCGTCGCGGCGCGGTCGAGCTGCGCGGCCATCTGGTTGACGGCGCCGCCGAGCCGGCCCAGCTCGTCGCGGCGGCCGTCGTCCACCCGCGTGTCAAACTTGCCCTCGGCGATCTGCTCGGTCGCGCGCGTGAGTTCGCCCAGCGGGCGGGTGATGCCACGCACCAGTGGCAGCCAGAACACGACCGAGAGCCCCATCGCGGCGGCGGTCGCCACCAGCCAAGGCGTGAGGTCGAGCGCGCCGACAGCCCCCCAGAGCGAGTCCGCGCGCAGCAGCAGTGTGGAGGCGGGCACGCGTTGGACCGGGCTGTTGGGCTCGTAAATGGGGGGCAGGCGCACGCCAATCCAGTAGGCCGAGGGGGCGCGCGAGGGCTCCAAAAAATTTCCGTAGGTCTGGCCGCGTGTCACGACCACCGTGCTGGCTCCCGCCGTGGGCGGCTGGCTCCCGCGCCCGCCGCCCTGTCCGTCTGTGCGCCGGGTGTCGCCGCGCGGCCCGGTGCCGCCGCGTCCGAAGCCGCCGTTTTGTCCGGGCCCAGGAAAATTCTGCCCGCTATCGCCCAAAGGGCCGAAGCCGCGCCCGCCCCCGCCGCGGTTGAAATTGCCGCCGCCGGCCGGGCCGGGCTGGCTAGTGCGCGCGTCTAGATGCAGGCGCACCTCGGGCGGCAGCTCAAGGGCCGGGCCGGCGAGCTGGCGGGGGTCGCCGTTTTGGAACAAATAGAGCTCCACGCCGTATTCTCCGCCGAGTCGGGTGAGCATCTCGTCGCGCGCCTCCTTGTTCGTCGGGGTCTGCCGTAGCTCGAGGGTGAGCTCGCGGGCAACGTTGCGGAGGCGCGCGTCGGCCGGGGCGGCAGCAACCAGCATGTCCCAACCGAAACCGGACTCCGTCACGAGAAACGCCCCGCCTACCACCGCCAATGCCACGAGGTTGAGCAGCAGCCAGAGAGAGACCTTGAGGGAAAGAGGGAAGGGGATTTTCACGGCAGGCGGGCGCGGCGCTCAGGGCGAGGCGGGGTTGACAAGCATGTAGCCGGCGGAGCGGAGCGTGCGGATGAAGCGCGGGTTCTTGGCGTCGTCGCCGAGCTTTTTACGGAGCGCGGAGATGTGCACGTCAATCGAGCGGTCGAACACGTCGTAGTTGCGGTCGCGGATCTCCTCCAGCAGGGCCTCGCGGGATTTCACGCGGCCGCGGGCCTTGGCTAGGCTGGCAAGCAGGTCGAACTCCACCGGCGTGAGCGCGAGCGGAGTGTCGTTCAGCACGGCGGTGCGCGTGTCCGGGCTGACGCGCAGCGGGCCGACGACCAGCTCGGCGGCGGGCGCGTCGCTGCCCTCCGCCGGCGTGCGGGCGGCGCGGCGCAGCACGGCGCGCAGGCGGGCGAGCAGCTCGCGGGTGGAGAAGGTTTTCGGCAGGTAGTCGTCCGCGCCCACTTCCAGGCCGACAATGCGGTCGGTCTCGTCGCCGCGCGCGGTGAGCATGAGCACGGGCGTGTCGCGCTTGGCGCGGATGCGGCGGAGCACCTCGAAGCCGTCGAGACTAGGCATCATCACGTCGAGGATGATAGCGTGCCACGTCTCGTCAGCGTTGGTCGCGCGCTCAACCCCTTCCAGGCCGTCGTGGACGGCGGTGACGTCGAAGCCG
Source organism: uncultured Opitutia bacterium (assembly GCA_903869665.1). Taxonomy (GTDB): domain Bacteria; phylum Verrucomicrobiota; class Verrucomicrobiia; order Opitutales; family Opitutaceae; genus CAIYUN01. The sequence goes on from CAIPZZ010000063.1 coordinate 3,988, forward strand.
AGCGGACCGAGGTAACCCGCGACGAGACGGCAGAGCTTTTTGTCGTCGTCAATCATCAGCAGCCGGGTGCGGCCGGCGGCGGAATCGGTGTTCGTGGCGCTCATTGGGTGGGGGGAACCTGCTCCTAAGACGCCGCGGAGACAGCTTTGTTTACGCGCGCTTAACATTTTTCCGAAAAAACAGCGAGCCGGCCGGGCAAAAGAGGGTTTGCGCCATGTCGCGCCTTGGGCAACCTGTCCACGCATCCGGCCCGGCGAAAAATATCGTCGGCTGGCCTAAGAAAACGCCGCCCCATCCGTTTAAGTCCCTGAACCCTCCTTCCTACCCATGAAACTCCCCCATCCCCGCCGCGCCTGCTTGGCGCTTTCGCTCCTCCTCGCCGCCGCGCTCCCCGCCGCGCCCGAGCCGGTCAGCTCCAATATCACCGCCGTCGCGGTTTACACCGACCGCGCCATCGTCACCCGCACCGCCGCGCTCGAACTCAGCAAGGGCGAGCATGAGCTGGTGTTTGAGAACCTCCCCGCCGCGCTCATGGACGAGTCGCTGCAGGTCAAGGCCGAGGAGACCAAAGGCGTCGCCCGCGTGACCATCCTCGATGTCAACGCCCGCACCACCTTTGTCCCGGCCACGCCCGCGCCGGGCGTCAACGCGCTGGAGCAGAAGCTCAAGGACCTCGCCCAGGCCCGCCGTAAGCTCGATGACCGCGCCGCCGTCCTCGCCGCCAAACGCGACTACCTCCTCAAAATCCAGACCGCCACCACCACCGTGCCCAACGTCGAGAAGGAGAGCGCCTCCTCCCGCACCTCGCTCGACGACTGGCTGAAACTGCTCGAGTTCAGCGAAAAGACCCTCACCGCCCTCGCCACCGAGCAGCAGCAACTCGACATTGACCGCCTGAAAAACGACGAGGAGCAGCAGGCCGCGCGCGACCAGCTCAACCAGCTCCGCAACGGCGGCGGCCCCGTCCCGCTCGCCGGCGGCGCGCTTATCCGGCCCAACCCCCAGAGCCGCGACCGCAATGTCAAGACGGTCACTGTCCGCGTCTCCGTCGCCACGCCCGGCGCGCTCTCGCTCGCGCTCGCCTACGGCGTGCGTGGTGCCTCGTGGTCGCCCGCCTACGACGCCAAGCTCAGCAACGACGCCGCCAAGCCGTCCGTCAGCCTCACCTATTTCGGCACCGTCCGCCAGAATACCGGCGAGGACTGGAAAAACGTGCAGCTCACGCTCTCGACCGCGCGTCCGTCGCTCGGCGGCGCGGCCCCCGAGTTGCGCGCTTGGGTGCTCGACGAGCGGCCCGCGCCCGTGGTGTTTGCCGCGGCTGCCGCCGCGCCTGCCGCCCGCGGTGGCCGGGGTGGGGCCGGTGGCGGCGGGCGTGCCGGCGGAGCCGGCGGCGGTTTTGGCGGCGCGGGTCCCGGCGGCGGTGCACCCGGTTCGCAGTCCTTTGCCCGTCTTGGCAACGAGGCCGCCGACGGTCTGGCGCAGGACCGGGCCGCCGATTTTTCTACGGCCTCCGTTGAGAGCGGCGCGACCAGCGCGTCGTTCAAAATCCCTGACGCCGCGACCGTCCTCAGCGACAACGCCCCGCAGAAGGTCGCCATCACCGTCGCCAGCCTGCCCGCCAAGCTCCAATACCAATCCACCCCGCGTCTGCTGGAGACCGCCTTCCTCAGCGCCTCCGTCGCCAACGACAGCGATTTTCCCCTGCTGGCCGGCCCGATGAACACGTTTCTCGACGACAACTTCATCGCCACCAGTGCGCTCAAGACCACCATGCCGCAGGAGAAATTCGACCTCTCGCTCGGCGCCGACGAGGGCATCAATATCAAGCGCAAGCTCGTCAACCGCTTCGCGGAGAAAACCGGTTTCAGCAACAGCGGCAACCGCGTGACCTACACCGTCGAGATCACCGTCACCAACCTCAAGAAAGCCGCGCAGCACGTCGTGTTCAAGGAGCTGCTGCCGCTCTCGCGCAACGAGAAGATCACCGTGAAGCTCATCGAGCCGTCCGAGCGCGACGTCGGCACGCCCGACAAGCCCGGCAAGGAGGTCACGCTCGAGGAGGACAACAAGCTCGTCTGGCGCCTCGATGTCGCCCCCGGTAAGGACAAGGCCCGCAAGATCACGCTCAAGTTCAGCGTGGATTATCCGGCCGACTTCCAGATCACCGGCCTGGAGTGAGCGCCGCGCCGACGCGCGAAAAACTTCCCGCCCCGCCCGCGCTGCGTCGCCGGCGGGGCGTTTTGCTTTCCCGTAGCCCGGCCCGGGAGGGCCGGGACAACCGCGTCCGCTTGCCACCATCCTCCCGCCTCTCCCGAGGCGGGCCACACGAAGCAGGCCCCAAACCCATGACAAATCCCTGACAAACATTTTACAACTCCATGACAACTCGCCCCGCGTTTTCTGCTAGGATTTGACCAGCCAACAAGATCTCCCGCCTCCACTCTCGCTCGTTTTCGTTCTCTGACTCGTTCTCATTCTCCTCTGAAAACCAAACCGAGAACGAGTAGGAGTAAGAGAACGAGAAGGATCCCAAACCATCCGACCCACCGCCGTCCATCTCCACGCTTCCCCCATGTTACCGAGCCGCATCTGCGGCGATAATTTTCCCCATGAATAATCAAACCACCCGCCTCGTCTCACTCCTCCTGCTTCTGTCCTCCGTTCTCTGTCCTCTGTCCTCAGCCGCGACTCCCGTCGCGGCGCCCTCCACCATCTCCGCCGCCACCGTCTATGCCGACCGCGCCGTCGTCACGCGCACCGCTCACCTCGACAGCATCCCTGCCGGCGCGAACGAGCTGACCTTCGAAAATCTCCCCGCCAACCTCGCGACCGCCTCGCTCCAAGTCACCGGTCGCGGTCCGGCCAACGCCACCATCCTCGACGTTTCCGCCAAGCCCGTCCGCACCGAGGCCACCTCAGTCCCAGGCGAGAAGGCCATTGAGGACAAGATCAAGTCCCTCCGCGACCAGGATCGCGCTCTCGCCGACAAGGCCCGCCTGCTCGATCGCCAGCGCGGCCTGCTCGCGCAAATCGAGGCCGCCGCCACCCGGCCGCCGCCAGCACCCACGAAAGACACCCCGCCCGCCGCCGCGCCGCCGTCGTTCGACGACTGGCAGAAGCTCCTCGATTTCTCCGGCGAAAAAGCCCGCGCACTCGCCGAGTCGCAGCGCGCGCTCGACGACGCCCGCCAGACGCTCGCCGACCAGATTTCCGCGCAGGAGTCCGCCCTGCGCGACCTGCGCGGCGCGCGACCCGGCGCGCGCAGCACCACTACCGTGACCGTGCGCCTGACCGCCGCCGCCGCCGGCGCGCTCGACCTCGCGCTCTCCTATGCTCTGCCCGGCGCCAACTGGGCTCCCGTTTATGATGCCCGCCTCCGCACCGAGCGCCGCGAGCTCGAACTCGGCTACTTCGCCCTCGTCCGCAACTCCACTGGTGAGGACTGGAAAGACATCGCCCTCACGCTCTCCACCGCCCGCCCCTCGCTCGGCGGCGGCGTCACCGAGCCGGCGGCGTGGACGCTGGATGTGATGGCGGGGGTGAACCGACCGCCAAATCGTTCGATTGCCGACACTTTCACCGTCGGCTCGGGGTCTTCAAACCAAGGTGTGTTGATCGCCGCCGGTTCAACCACGGGAGCGGTCGCGTTGAACGGTGCCAACGCATACGTTGTCCCCGACACCAACACCGAAGCACTTCAGCAAAGCGCCATCCGCGGTAATCCCGCCGTCAACTTCAGTAACTCCGGCATCGTCTCCGCCGTCGGCTCCGTCACCAGCACCTTTGCAGGCGGCATCACCGTCGCCGGCGGCACCATCGACATCGCCTACGCGTCCGCCGGCCTCCAGACCGGCGCGACCAGCGCGACGTTCAAGATTGATGGCGCGACCACGCTCCCCAGCGACAATGCCCCGCAGCGCGTCGCCATCACCTCGTTCCGCCTCCCCGCGCTGCTCCAATACCAGGCCACGCCGCGCGCCAGCGAGAACGTCTATCTCACCGCCTACGCGAACAACGGCTCCGACTACCCGCTGCTTGCCGGCGCGCTCAACGCGTTTCTCGACGACAACTTCATCGCCTCCTCACGGCTCGACACCGTCATGCCCGCCGCGCGCCTGCACCTCGCGCTCGGGGCCGACGAGGGCATCACCTTCAAGCGCCGCGTAGTGCCGCGTTTCGGCGAGGACACCGGCTTCACCGGCAAATACCGCCTCGTGACCTACGAGTTCGCCTACACGATCACCAATCACAAGAAGACCACCGAGCGCGTGATGTTCAAGGACGTGCTCCCCGTCTCGCGCGACGAGCGCATCAAGGTGAGCCTCGTCGAGCCACGCGAGCGCGACCTGCTCAAGCCCGAGGACATCGTTGTGGCCGGCGCGTTGCCCAAGCCCGGCATCACCAAGGAGGAGGACGGCAAGCTCGTCTGGCGCCTCGACCTGAAGCCCGGCGAAAAAATCGAGCGCACCCTCAAGTTCACCGTGGAGTATCCCGCCGATGTGCCCGTCGCCGGTCTGCAATAACCCGCACCCGCCACCTTCTTTCCTCTTTCTCTTAATCTTTCTCTTTCTCCCGCCTTTCTCCCCGTCCCCGCGTCCTCAACACCGGCAAGAGAACGATTAAGAGAAAGAGGAAAGAGAAAGAAACCAAACCAACCAACTTTCCCCCGCCATGAAAACCACCTCCCGCCTCCTGCTGCTGGTCTGCTGCTGCTCACTACTCGCTACCCGCTACTCGCTACTCGCGGCCGCGACTCCCGTCGCGGCCACCATCTCCGCTGTCACCGTCTATGCCGACCGCGCCGTCGTCACCCGCACCGCCCGCGTCGAGCTGCCCGCTGGCGTGAGCGAGCTGGTCTTCGCGAATCTGCCCGACACCCTCGTGGACGCCTCGCTCCAAGTCGCCGCCGGCGTGCGTCCGCGCGCAGGAGGTAGCGCGCCCATTGTGCCCGGCCCCGTGGCGGCCGCCGCCACCGCGACCATCCTCGATGTCTCCGCGCGCGTGACCTACGTCGAGGCCTCGCCCGACCCACGCGAGAAGACGCTGGAGGACGACCTGCTCGCCCTCCGCAAGGCCGACCGCGCCCTCGCCGACGAGGGCCGCGCGCTCGCCCACCGCCGCGAGCTGCTCGGCCAGATCGAGGGCGTCGCCCTCGCCCCCGAGTCCGCCGCCGCGCCGGCCGCCCCGCGCCTCGCCTTCGCCGACTGGGAGAAGCTGCTGGCGTTTTCCGACAAGGCCGCGACCGACGTCGAGACGCGCCAACGCGAGCTCGACCAGAAAATCAGCGAGTCCGCCGCCAAGATTTCCGCCGCCGAGGCCCGCTTGCGCGACCTGCGCGGCAGCCGCCCCGCCCGCAAGAGCTACAAGACCGTGACCGTCCGCCTCAATGCCCCCGCCGCCGGCGCGCTTGACCTCGCCCTCACCTGTGCCCTGCCCAACGCGAGCTGGGCGCCCACCTACGATGCCCGTCTCCGCACCGAGCCCCGCCTCGTCGAGCTCGGCTACTTCGGCCTCGTCCGCAACGCCACCGGCGAGGACTGGAACAACGTCGCCCTCGTTCTCTCCACCGCCCGCCCGTCCCTCGGCGGCGGCTCCGCCGAGCCCAACGCGTGGATCCTCGACGTGGCCCGGCCGGTGCCGGTGGCGCAAGGTCAACGGGGCGGCGCAGGCGGGCAACTCACCCAGCAGCAGGCCTTCAGCAATACAGCAGCGCTCAGCAACCAACGAGCGCTGGCCAGCAATGGCGCGGCACTCACCAACAATGACGCAGTGGGTGGCTATCGTATACAGGTCGGCTCTAATCTCGCTAACGATTATATGCCGACTCCTTGGGCCACCGCCACCGTGGACACCGGCGCGACCAGCGCCACGTTCTCCATCAAGGATCCCGTCACCCTCCCCGGCGACAACACCCCGCGCCGTGTCGCCATCACCACCGCTAGCCTGAACGCGCAGCTCCAATACCAGTCGGTCCCGCGCACGGCCGAGACCGCGTTCCTTAGCGCCTACATCAACAACACCACCGACGCGCCGCTGCTCCCCGGCGAGTTGAACGTGTTCCTCGATGACAACTTTGTCGCCGCCAGCCGCCACGCCGCTGCCACCATGCCAGGCGAGCGCTTCCAGCTCGCCCTCGGAGCCGACGAGGGCATCGCCATCAAGCGCCGCCTCGTCAACCGCCTCAGCGAGACAGTCGGACTCTCCGGCAAGACCACGCGCGTGACCTACGAGTATCAGTTCAGCGTCACCAACAACAAAAAGTCCGCGCACCGCGTGATGTTCAAGGACGTGCTGCCCGTCTCACGCGACGAGAAGGTCGTGGTGAAGCTGTTGGAGCCCACCGAGCGCGAAATCGTGAAAGCCGAGGACATCACCGTGCCCAACGAGCTACCTAAGCCCGGCATCACCCGCGAGGAGGACGGCCGCATCGTCTGGCGCGCGGATGTCGCCCCCGGCAAAGCCGGCGAGCGCAAGTTCACGCTCAAGTTTACCGTCGAGTTCCCCACCGACACCCCCGTCTCCGGCCTGCAATAACCAACTCCGGCGTCGTTCTCGTTCTCTTACTCCTCTCGTTCTTCCCCGAAAAACAGGGTCTGAACCAAACCGAGAACGAGTAGGACTAAGAGAACGAGAACGATAAAAAGCACGCCCGACGAAAATATTCCCTAAGGATTCGCGTCTTTGCGTGTCTTACCATTGGCCGGCAGTGGGTTCTTCAGACCATGGGGAAATACGTCCGGTCCGCGGCCGCGCCTTCGTGGGGAGGGCGCGGCCGCAAATTTTTCCGGCGTAGCGCAGGCTTCCAGCCTGCACCCTGCCGCCCGAGCAGGCTGGAAGCCTGCGCTGCACCCCTCGCCAGTCCACAAAATCTTTCCTCTTTCTCCCCGGCCCGTTTCCCCCTTCCCCCGCTCAGGTATACCTGCCAGCCTGATCCTGCTCGTCGCCCCATCCTGTCCGTTTTTCATCTGCCCCCGCCATGAACACTCCTCGTCGCTCCAGCCGTCCGCTTTCGCTGCTCGCCGTCTTGTTTCTTGCCCGCTGCGCTTCGCTTCTCGCAGCCGCACCCACGGTCATCACGCCCGCCGCGACGGTAGCCGCGCCCGCCGCCGCCATCCGCTTTGAGAAAAACGTCAACGACTACGAGGCCGCCGACCGCGCGAAGCCGCCGACCAAGGGCGCGATCTTGCTCGTCGGTGACTCGCAGTTCTTCCGTTGGAAAACCCTCGCTGAGGACTTGCCCGGCTACACCGTCGTCAACCGCGGCATAGATTCGTTCCAGATGTCGGACCTGCTTTTTTTCGCCGACCGGCTCGTGCCTACCTACGCACCTCACTTCGTAGTGGTCCATGCCGGAGGCAACGACGTCCACAACGGCCGCAAGCCCGAGCAGGTGCTCGCCGACTTCCAGGCCTTCGTCGCCAAAGTGCGCGTCGCGCTGCCCAACGTCCCCATTGCGTTCACCAGCACTACGCCCGGCCCCGCGCGCTGGGACGAGCGCGAGGTGCGCGTGAAAACCAACCAAGTCCTCAAAGACTGGATCGCCACGCAGAAAAATCTCCACTTCATTGACCTTTGGGACGCGTTGCTCACGCCCGACGGCAAAACCCGCGAGGACCTCTGGGTCGAAGATCGCATCCACCCCAATCAGGCCGGCTACCGCGTCCGGGTGAAAATCATGCAGCCCCTGCTCGGCCCGCCGGAACAAAATCCCGCACCACCCTCGCAGCCTCCGGTCGCGCCCGTGGTGTCCGCGCCGCGCGCGGCCCCGACGAAACCGTGACGCCCGAAACCGACTCCCTGCTCGCCGCGTGCGCAATCGCCTTCGTTGGGGTGGTAATCGGCGGCGGCCTGCAATGGACTGTGCTACGCGACACCAAGGGCGACCTCGGCGCCGGCGGCGGGCTGCCCATGAACTTGGGTCTCGGCGTCGTCGCCAGTGTCGGCCTGGCCATGGCGATCGTGGGCCCGCTCTCCGGCGCAAGGATAGCGGCCCTGTTTGCCAGCCATGCGCTTGGCTGGATCACGTTGTGGCTGTGGTCGCGACGGCGTTCGCGCCGGTGACATTTGCGCTCATCCCCGTGCTTGCGGCGCGCCTCGCCGGGCGTTTGCTTGCGGCATGCTTGCCCGCACTCTCGTCCCCCTTTTCGCTGCCGTGCTGCTCGCCGGCTGCGGCAAAAATAGCTCTACCGCGCCATCCGCCGGTGGCGGCAGCTCCGTCACGCCACGCGCGCAGGTGCTGCGTGTCGGCAACGGCGCAGAGCCGGAGGACCTCGACCCGCAGGCCATCACCGGCGTGACCGAGGCCAAGCTCGTCATGGCCCTCTTTGAGGGGCTGCTTGCGCCTGATCCGCATGACCTCCATCCCGTGCCCGGGGTCGCCGAATCGTGGGATATTTCGCCCGACGGCCTCACCTACACGTTTCATCTCCGCGCCAACGCGAAATGGTCCGACGGCTCGCCGCTCACCGCGCAGGATTTCCTCGACTCATGGAAACGGATGCTCTCGCCCAAGTTTGCCTCCGAATACGCTTACCTCATCTACAACTTTGTCGTCGGCGCGAAGGACTATTACGAGGGCCGGCTCGCCGATTTCTCGAAAGTAGGCTTCGCCGCGCCCGATGAACGCACCGTAGTCGTGCGTCTCGCCAATCCCACGCCCTACCTACTCAGCATCATCGCGTGTCATCAGGCGTGGTTTCCCGTGCCGCTGAAGGCCATCGCGCGGGTCGGTGCGACCGACATGAAGCAGACCGGCTGGACCCAGCCCGGTAAAATCGTCGGCAACGGCCCCTTCCTGCTGAAGGAATGGCTCCCGCGTCAGAAAATCACCGTCGTCCGCAATCCCAACTATTGGGACGCCGCCACGGTGAAACTCGACGCCATCGAATTTTACCCGATTGATGACCTGTCCGCCGAGGAGCAGGCGTTTCGCACTGGCCGGATTGACCTGACGGACTCGATGCCGCCCGCGAAGATTGATACCTACCGTCGCGACCACGCCGACGTGTTCCACCTTGAGCCTTATCTCGGCCTCTATTTCTACCGCTGCAACGTCTCCAAACCTCCGCTCACGGACAAGCGCGTGCGCCGCGCCCTCGCGCTCGCGATTGACCGCGAGGCCATCGTGAAAAATATTACGCGTGGCGGCCAGCGCCCCGCCTACGCCGTCACCCCGCCCGGCACCGCGGGCTACACGCCGTCCGCCGCGCTTCCCGGCGGCACGCCGTCCGCCGCCCGCGAGGCCGCGCTCGCCGAGGCGAAACGCCTCCTCGCCGAGGCCGGTTATCCCGGCGGCAAGGGCTGCCCGCCGGTCGAGCTGCTCTACAACACCAGCGATGCGCATAAGGCCGTCGCCGAGGCCGTGCAGCAGATGTGGCGCGAGACTCTCGGCGTCGAGGTGAGGCTGACGAACCAGGAGTGGAAAGTGTTTCTCAGTTCGCAACACACGCACGATTACCAGATGGCCCGTGCCGGCTGGATCGCCGACTACGAGGATCCGCATGTGTTTCTGGAAATCTGGAGCTCCGACAACGGTAACAACGACACCCTCTGGAAAAACGCCGACTACGACCGCCTGCTCCAGTCCGCCCTTGCTGCGAAGTCACAGAACGAGCGTTACGCCATCTACCAACAAATGGACGCCATTCTCGTGGACGAGTGTCCCATCATCCCGATCTATTATTACACGCATGTCTCCGCCCGTAGCCCGAAGGTGCAGGGCTGGTTCCCTACGCTCCTCGACCTGCACCCCTACAAGCACGTCTGGCTGGAAAAATGAGGTGGCTCACGGCGCACGCACCTCGACGGCTTTGCCCGTGTAGCGCACTTCGGTGTCGGCGTCTTTTTCGGCGAGCGCGCCGGTCCCTTTGCCTGGGCGCACCCACACCACGCGGAATGTCCGCTCCTTCAGCATGCCGGGAAACTCGCCCGCGCGGTCGCCGAGGGTGAGCGTCTTGCGGGCCTCGTCCCACTTTATCGGGATGGTCGCGAACGCGCCTTGCTCGTAACGGTAGCTGTCGCCCTCGTCCTCGTAGAGCGTGAAACTGCCGTCGGCCCCGCGATACACGCGCAGCTCGATCTGGTCGGCTGGTTTCTCGCGCGCGAACTGCTGGTCGGGGCCGAATGGCACGATGCTGCCCGCGCGGACGAAGAGCGGGATCTGATCCTGCGGTGCGGCCACGTCGGCGCGCTTGCCGGCTGGCGTGGTCTCGCCGGTCCAGAAATTTGTCCAGCCCGCCGCCGGCAGATAAACGTCTCGCGACGTCGCCTTTGGCTGCGTGACCGGGCTGACGAGGAAAGCCGGGCCGAACATATATTCGTCCGAGATATCGGCTGCTACCGCATCGCCAAGAAAATCCATCACGAGCGGCCGCATCATCGTGTAGTGCTCGTGCGTCACGCGCCATGCGGTCGAGTAGATGTAGGGCAGCAGGCGGTAGCGGAGCTTGTCGTAGGCGATGAGCGTCTGCTCGGCGCGGGGAAATTTCCAAAATTCCGTCTCACTCTGGTAGCCATGGATGCGCTGCACCGGGCAGAACGTGCTGAACTGGAACCAGCGCGTGAGCAGGTCGGCGTAGTCCTCGGACTGGTATTGGTCGCGCGGCCGGAAGAAGCCGCCGGTGTCGGTTGTCCAATACGGCAAGCCCGCGACGCTCACGTTGAGGCCGGCGGGAATTTGACGCCGAAAGGCGTCCCAGTTGCCGTTGATGTCGCCCGTCCAGAGCGCCGTCGCATAACGCTGCTGGCCGGGATAGGCCGAGCGCGTGAGGATGACGACGCGCTTGTCCGGCGAGGCCGCGCGCTGGCCGTCGTAAATGGTCTGGTTGGCGACGAGCGGGTAGGCGTTGCGGTAGAGGTCGCCCGAGCCGAGAAATACCGTTTTGCCGGCCATCGAGTTGCCGTCGTCACCCGGCTCGGTGGCATCCTGCCACCACGCGTCGGTGCCGGGCGCAAAGAACGCCTCGTTGATGTATTTCCAACGCAACGCGCGTGCGGCGGGATTAAACTGATCCACCCACTCGTTCTTGTCGGTGCTGCTTGGGAAAGTGAACTTTTGCGCCTTCAGGTCGGCCCCAGCTTTTCCCTGTGGATTGGACCAAACCGAGATCATGAAGCGCACGTTCTGCTCGTGCAGCGAGCTCATCAGCGCGGCGGGGTCGGGATATTTCGCGGTGTCCCACTCGTAGGCGCCCCAGCCGTGCGAACCCCAGTATTGCCAATCCTGGACAATCAGGTCGAGCGGGATGCCTCGGCGGCGAAACTCCGCCACGGTGTCGAGGATTTGCTGCGAGCTGGAGTAGCGCTCGCGGCATTGCCAGAAGCCGTAGGCCCACTCCGGCCAGAGCGGGGCGGTGCCGGTCGCGGTGCGATAGGCGGCGACCACGTCGTCCAGCTCCGGCCCGTAAAAAAACCAGTAGTCCACGCCCTCGCCAAGTTGCGAGCGGAACGTGGTGGTGTCACCTAGCGGGCGGGCGAAGAGCTTGGCATCCCGACCGCCGCCGAGCAGACGCACCGGCACCGTGGTGTTGGCGGGAAGTGTGACGCGACCGAGGAGGGTGTAGGGCACCCACTGGTTCTGGAGACGCGCGACGGTCTTGCCGTCCACGACGATGCCTAAGTCGTTGCGGCGGTCACCGTCTTTGGCGAAAAAAACATACTCCCCTGCCGCGCCGCTCGTGAATGTCCCGATGCGTGCCGCCACCGGTGCTGGTCCCCGGCCCCGGCCGCGCGCGGGCACCGCCGGCGGCACCTGCTGCAACTGCTCGGTCGCCGTCGGGCCGCCCGCCGTAGCGGGAACCGCCGCGCCCTCGGCCACGAGCGAGATCTGCTGGTCAACGGGGTTGAAGTCGGTGAGCGAAGCGTTGTCCCACAGCAGGCCGTAACCCTTGCTGGATACCAGCACGGGAAACGCCGCCTGCGTGTTGAGCTGGCGCAGCTCGATCGGCAGACCGCGCCAGTTCCACACGCCGTCCTGCGCCTCGGCCATGCCGTAGAGTCGCTCGTCGGCCGGCGAGAGAAAAGTCTGCTCGACGTGGTAGAGCGGTGCCTCACCCAAGGCGGCAGGCTTCGCTTCGGTCAGGGTGCGGCCGCCGCCGGCCGGCTCGCGCAGCAGCGTTTTTCCAGCGGCGTCCACGAAGACCACCGTGCCCGTAGCCCGGTCCACCTCGACGCCAAACTTCGCCGTGCGCAGCACGAGTTTTGTCGGCTCCTCGTGCCAATCGAACGGCGCGGGGGTCCATTGCCGGGTGACGACGAGCTCCTTTTTCTGCGGTAGTTGTTCCGTCGCGCCTGCGATGACGTGAATGGTGCGGTCGTCACAGACCTCCAGCCGCAGCACGCCAGATGAGAGCCGCAGTGTGACGCCGGTCGCGTCTTTGGTCGTGGACCGCACCGGCGTCGGCGCGGCGACAGCCGGCTGCGCAGCCAGCACGCCGGCGAGAATGGCGAGCAGGGGAAGAATTTTACGGGCTGGTTTCATGGGAAGGAAGGCCGATCGCCGTCGGGTTTTGGCCGGACGGGGGTGGGGCGAAAAGCTGCCCCGTGAGCTTGCGTTGCCTATGCGAAAGGCAAGGTGATTCAGGTGCTGGGGCTGCTACTTTTTCCCTGTAGGCTGCGAGCTTGCTCACGTTCGGGTAGCACGCTCTTGCCAGCTCGTGGCCTCCGCCAAACTCGAGTGCCTGATTTCAGTCTTTCAGCCCTCCGGCCTTTCGGCCTTGCTGGCGCCATGCTCCGTTTTGTCGTGCGCCGTCTGCTGCAGGCCGTCCCGGTGATGCTCGTCATCGTCACCGTGGCGTTCTTCCTCCAGCGCTTTGTGCCGGGCGGGCCGTTCACTACCGAGAAACGGCTTCCGCCCGAGGTGCAGCGCAATCTTGACGCCTACTACCACCTCGATGACTCCCTCGGAAAACAATACGCCGACTACCTGCGCGACCTCTGCCCCAAACGTTTTTACCCGCACCGCCTGCTCGCCGACGCGAACCACGATGGCCGCGCTGACTTCGACCTCAAGTCCGCCTTCGGCATTGACCTGCGACCGTCGTTCCGGTCCAGCCGCACGGTCAACGAGATCATCGCCGCCGAGCTGCCGGTGTCCCTCACGCTCGGCGCGCTCGCGCTCGGCCTCGCGCTGCTGCTGGGGCTTACGGCCGGGGCGCTGGCCGCGCTGCGTCACAACCGCTGGCCCGACCACCTCGGCTCCGCGCTTGCGCTCACGGGCATCTGCGTGCCGACGTTTGTGCTCGGGCCGCTGCTCGTGCTGGTGTTCGCCGTCTATCTACGCTGGCTCAACGCCTCCGGCTGGCAGGAGGCGCGCGACGCCGTGCTGCCCGCGCTGGTGCTCGGCTTCGCCTACGCCGCTCCCGTGGCCCGCCTCGCGCGGGGCGGCCTGATCGAGGTGCTCAACCAGGACTTCATTCGCACGGCGCGCGCGAAGGGCGCGTCGGAGGCGCGCGTGGTGCTCCGCCACGCGCTGCGCGGCGGCCTGCTGCCGGTGGTCGCGTGGCTCGGGCCGGCGACGGCGGGCATCCTCACCGGATCCTTCGTCATCGAGAAGATTTTTCAGATCCCCGGCCTCGGCCGTGAGTTCGTGACCAGTGTGGGCAACCGCGACTACACCCTCGTGCTCGGCACGGTCGTCGTCTATGCGGCGTTCATCATCGTCTGCAACCTCCTCGCCGACATCGCCCAGGCGTGGATGAACCCGAAGCTGACACTGGAATAACCGCCGCGCCGTCGTCACTCGTTCTCCTCCGTTTCGACCAATTCCGCTCCATGAGCGACAACCAACAACCAATGCCCATGCTTCCGTCACCACCGGTGGCGGACGCCGCCGGCCGTTCGCCGTGGGCCGAGGCGTGGCGCCGTCTGCTCCGCAACCGGCTCGCGGTTTTCGGCGGTGTTACGCTTCTCGCCCTCGTTCTGCTCTCCTTCCTTGGCCCGCTGTTCTCGCAATCTTTCCGGGAGACCGACCTCACCAACACTTTCGCGCCGCCGGGCGCGGCGCACTGGTTTGGCACCGACAACCTCGGCCGCGACTTGTTCGGCCGCGTGCTGTTCGGCGGGCGCATCTCCTTCCTCGTCGGCTTCATCGCTTCGTTCGTCGCGCTTACCATCGGCGTGACCTACGGGGCGGTCGCGGGCTGGGTCGGCGGCCGCGCCGACGCGCTGATGATGCGCCTGGTGGACATCATCTACGCGCTGCCGTTTACGATCTTTGTGATCCTGCTGATGGTTTTCCTGAAGGACCCGATGCAGAAGTTTGACGTCTGGCTGACGGGTTTCCGCTGGTTCGCAGGCTGGCAGGGTGCGGGGAAAATTCTGCTCATGTTCGCCGCCATCGGCGCGGTCGAGTGGCTCACGATGGCGCGCATCGTGCGCGGGCAGGTCATGGCCGTGAAAAAGATGGAGTTCGTCGAGGCGGCGCGCGCGCTCGGCTTCGGTCCCGCGCGCATCCTCTTCCGCCACGTCCTGCCCAATACCCTCGGCCCCATCATCGTCTATGCCACTCTCACCATCCCGGCGGTGATGATGCTGGAGGCGTTTCTTAGCTTCCTCGGCCTCGGGGTGGACGCGCCCATGAGCTCGTGGGGCACACTCATCCAGGACGGCGCGGACAAGGTCGAGGAATACTGGTGGCTGCTCGTCTTCCCCGGCGGCATTTTCTCGCTAACGCTTTTTTCGCTTAACTTCTTTGGCGACGGCCTGCGGGATGCGCTCGACGTGCGCGCCGCGAAAGACTGAGATGCCCGCGCCGTGAAACGCTTCCGCCCCTATCTCCATTACCTGCGCGCCGTGCGGCTGCCGCTCGGCGGCGCGCTGGTATGCGCACTGGTCTATGGTGCGGCCAACGGCGCGGGGTTGCCGCTGATGATCAAGTGGGTCTTCCCACAGATTTTTCCGTCCACCGATCCAGCCAAGGCAGTTGTCCTAAAACATCTCACCAACCTAGAGCTGACCCTGCTCGCCCTCTGGTTGCCCGCCGTCTTTGTGGTGCGCGGCGTGGCTGGCTACCTAAACAGCTACCTCATCCAGCTCTGCGGCGTGCGGGTGCTGGAGGCGATCCGGCTGGATTTTTTCCGCAAGCTTCAGGCGCTGCCGCTGTCGTTTCTCCAGCGGCAGACCACAGGCGACCTCATCTCACGCGGCCTGTCCGATACCAACCAACTCCAGTTCACGCTCACCACCGTCGCCAACGAGATCATGAAGCAGCCCGCCACGCTCATCGGCTCGGTGGGGTTTTTAGTCTATCAGGCCTTTAATGAGAAGGGTGTCACCCTTGTGCTCGTTTGCCTCGCGCTCGTGCCGCTGTGCGTGTTTCCCATCCGCTACGTCGGCCGCAAGCTCATCAAACGCTCCGCGCAAATCCAGGGCCACCTTGGCGCCGTGACCGAGCGCTTCAGCGAGAACCTCGGCGCGGCGCGCGAGGTGCGCGCGTTTGGGCTGGAGGCGCGCGAGGTCGCCCGTTTCGGTGACGTCACCCGCGCCCTCATCACCTGGCAGATGAAGGCCGTGAAATACGCGCAGGCGCTCACGCCGGCCATCGAGATCATCTCCGCCTTCGGCATCTCGCTCACGCTGATCTACGCTTACCGCGAAAAGGTGCCGCTGGAGTCCTTTATTTCGATCATTACTGCGCTCTACATCAGTTATGACCCCATCAAGAAGCTGGGCGGTGTCACCAGCGAGCTGAAGCGCGGCACCGCCGCCCTTGACCGCCTCGAGACCATCCTTAACGAGCCTGTCGCCATCGCCGATCCCGCCAACCCGGCCACCGTCACGCGTCTGCGCGGCGAGATCGAGTTTGCTCACGTCTCATTCGCCTATCGCGCCGACACGCCCGTGCTGCGCGACGTGTCCGTGATAATCCCCGCTGGCACCGTCTGTGCGCTTGTCGGCCCGACCGGCGCGGGCAAGAGCACCTTCGCCAACCTCGTGCCGCGCTTCTACGAGGCCACGGCCGGAGTTATCACCATTGACGGCATTGATGTGCGTGCGATGCGCCTTACCGACCTTCGGCGCAACCTTGCCCTCGTATCGCAGGAGGCCGTGCTTTTCCACGACACCATCCTCAACAACATTCTCCTCGGCCGCGAGGGCGCGACGCGCGCTGAGGTCGAGCAGGCCTCGCGCGACGCTTTTGCGCATGATTTCATCTCCGCCTTTCCCCAAGGCTACGACACCGTCGTCGGCGAGCGTGGCGCGTCGCTCTCCGGCGGGCAGCGCCAACGGGTTGCTCTCGCCCGCGCCTTCCTCCGCGACGCCCCGATTCTCATCCTCGACGAGGCGACCAGCGCGCTCGACAGCGAGAGCGAGGCGTTTGTCCAGGCCGCGCTAAAAAAGCTGATGGCCGGCCGCACTGTGCTCATCATCGCGCACCGCTTTAGCACCATCCGCGACGCCTCGACCATCCTCGTCTTCGATCAGGGCCGCATCGCGGCCGCCGGCCCGCACGCCGAGGTCTATTCGCGTAGCCCGCTCTACAAATCGCTCTACGATCTCCAGGGATCGTCCGCCTGATTTCCCCATGCCGCCGACCAAAGAGCCGCAGCATTTTTCTCGTGCCGCCGAGAGCCTCATCGCAGACTTCCGTGGTGTGCCCGACACCACGCCCGCACGGATGCGTCGCCGTCCGACCCGCGAGTTGGCCGGCCTGGTCGAGGAGTTGCTCGTGAAGCACCAGCTCGGGCGTCCCTCCCCTGAGCAAAGCATCCGCGACCATTGGCCTGAGCTCGTCGGTTCCGCCAACGCCGCCTACTCGCATGCCGCGCAGATTGACCCGCGCGGTCGCCTCGCCGTGCAGGTTTCCCACTCCGTTGTGCGTAACGAGCTGTTTGTCGCTCGCGAACTGATCCTTGCCCGCGTCCGCGCCCTTCCCGGCTGCGCCCATGTCCGTTCCCTCCTGCTTCGCAGCGGGTAGCTGGCCGGAGTGTGACCGCCACCAAGTCTCTGCCCCACCACGCCTCAACCCTAATCCCCATGATCCGCCAGCTCGCCCATCTCTGCCTCATGTCTCACCAACTTCCGGTTATGACCGAGTTTTACCGCGACCGCCTCGGCCTGCCGGTCAAGTTCACCTTCAAGCACGACGACGGCGGTGTGTTCGGCTACTACTTCGAGACCGGCGCGATGACGTTTCTGGAGATTTTCGACCGGGCGGGCATGGTGCGGCAATGGGGCGGGCAATATGCGGAGCTTAAGAGCCATGTCGGCACCCACTTCGGCCACCTTTGCTTCGAGGTCACCGGGCTGGAGGAGTTTTGCCAGACGCTGAAAACGCGCGGGGTCGAGATTGACCGTCCGCTCAAGGTCGGGATGTGTCACTCAAAGCAGGCCTGGATCCACGACCCTGACGGCAATGTGATCGAACTGATGGAATACACGCCGAAAAGCTGGCAGCTCTGAGCACGGCGAGGAACATTACCAAGGCTACGGCGCGAGGCGGCATGAGCCCGGATAAGGGGGTGGGGGCGAAGCGTGCCAATTGAACGTAGCACGACCTCTGAGGGCATGCTTTGAGTGTTCAATCACCGGGGCAGCCTTCACGCGCTTACTTCTGCGCTCACCCGGAGGTCGCGCCCTACCTTTCGGGCTGGTCGCGTCAGGGCGCCAGCCGGCGGCTCACTTGATCTCCTTGTGGAGCGTGTGGCGCTTGAGGAAGGGGTTGTATTTCTTCTTCTCGATGCGCTCGGTGACAGTCTTCTTATTGCGGAAGGTGAGATAGCGCGAGGTGGGCTTGCCCTCTTTCTTGGCCTCGGTGCATTCTAAGGTGACGAGTTCTTGCATGGTAGTTGGTTTGGTGAAGGGTCAGGACACCAACCGCGCCTGCTGGGCGCAAGGGGAAAGTGCGATCCGGTTCGCAGGCCCAACTGGCCGGCCAGAGGTCACGACGCCCGGCCGGCGTTGCGGCAATGCTCTATGAAACGGCGGAGCGTGCGTTGTGCGTCCACGCTGATGGCTGCGTCGCCGCTTTCAAATCGGCTCACGGCCTTGATAGCCGATGTGATCTCGATGTCTTGAGGATATGCTTTGGCGAGGAGCTCCAAGTTTTGGCGCAGTCCGAGAAAAAATCCGGGGCGTTTTTGCAACACATGGATCAGGTCGGCGGCATCACTATTGCCGTCGTTACCAATGATAAAAAAAAGCCCCTCGATATTCGTGACGAGCGGAGCGCGGGTGGTCTCGGCGATGCGTGTCGTGCTGGTGATGACGCCGCCGGGCAGCCGCCCGCCGTTCGGAAGTCCCGCGTCACGCTCGGCCGCGGGGAGGGAGACGGAGCGGGCGACGGCACGAGTGCCAGGGAGGGCGTTGGCGCGGACGTCACCGTCGTTGGCAGGCATGGCTGACGTGGTGAGCTGAGTGCTGCCATTGAAGGTCACGTTTACGGGTAGCTCAAGAAAGCTGCGATAGGCGTTGCCCTTGACCGCTGCCGCAGGGGAGGCCGCCACAATTGCCGAGAAATACACGCGTTCGCCCACCAGAAGAGCCTTCTTCCGGGCCGCCTCGACCGCGGGGGCATCTTTCGCGAGGGACGCGAGGTCAATAGTTTCCCAACCGATGATAGCAGGAACCGTCGCGCCATCCGGCACATGCTCCACGCCGGCGGCGGAAACAACAAACTGGGCGGGCAGGCGGATTTCGCCATGGTCAAGTGAATGGACGACTTGGGCGGGCAGGGCGAGCACCGGGGCCAAAGCGAGCAGGATGAGGGAAGAGGTTTTCATGATAGGGTAGGGCTTCAGCGGTGTTCCAGACGGATCACCATGATCACAGGGTCGGGGCAAGGAAGGGGAGGTGTCGAAAACCCTGCGCCCGGACGGGAAAAAAGGCAACCCTGCATTGACCTCCCCGCCTCTCAGCGCCGCTTCTCCGTCAGAGGCAGCATTACGCCGCGGCGGAACAGCGCGACCTGGCCTGTGCTGGAGGACACGACAACTGAGATGCAGTCAGACGCTACGCTGATCGCCGCCGCCGCCGCATGCCGGCTGCCGAGGCCGCTCGGCAGGGCGTGGTCGCTGTCCGTCGCTTGGATCAGGCTGCCGGCCGACTCGACCACTCCGTCGCCGCGCAGGACGAACGCGCCGTCAATGGTCGAGAACTCCTTCACGGTCTCGTCCATGAACGGACTGAGGATGTTGCGATCCTCCTCCTTGTAGCCGTAAAACGGATTGAGCACGAGCGGCTTGGTCAGCTTCACCACGCGCTCCGCGTCGCCGACGACGAAAAGGCAGCCGACGGGCCGGCCCTCGCGGCCCTCAACGGCGAGCTCGGTGGCGACCGCGACGACGCGCTCAAGCACTTCCGGCTTCACGTCGGGCGGGAGCAAGTCGGCCTGGCCGGCGCGGAGGGAGGCGAACTCGCGCTCCACGTCGAGCACCACCACGGTGTCGAACTGGTTGCTGCCGGTGATGCCGTCCACGCAGCACACGCGGTCGGTGAACGCGATCGTGCCGCGCGTGAGCGCGACGAGCACCGCGCTGCGGAGCTGCGCCATGCGCTGCGTGGAGAAAGAGCGCACCTGGATGACCTCGGCGAAGCCACGCGGGTCGTCGCCTGGCTCGACGAGGTTGCGGGTGACGAGGATGGCCTTCGTCTTGGGGAACCATGCGCCCGGCTCGAAGCCGCTCACGAAGGTGTCGCCAAAGATCATCACCGCCGAGCAGCCCGCGCCGCGCGCGAGCCGGTCGGCTTCGCGGAGCATGAGGCGGTTAATGCGGTTCTGCTGCGCCGGCACCGGGCGGGCGAGGATACCACCAAAGCCCGCGAGCAGGCGCTCATGCAGGTCGGCTGGCGTGGGCGCCTCAAGCAGGCTGCGGACGAGCGCGGGCTCCTTGACGAGGCGCGCGATGGAGGCAAGCACCTGCAGGTAATCGCGCGCGCGCTCGTCGGCCAGCAGCATGAGCACGAGGTGGACCCGGTCGTCGTCTTTCGAGCCGTCATGGTGGAGGCCGGTGCGGCTGCGGCCGATGGCGAGCAGATAGCGACGGCCCATCTTGAGACGGACGTGGGGCAGGGCGACGCCCTCGCCGAGGTAGGTCGTCATCGTGCCCTCGCGCGCGAGCATGGCCTTGAGCAGCGGCTCGCGCTTCAGATCGGGAAACTTGGCGACGGACACGTCGAGCAGTTCCTCCAGCGCGCCCTCCATGTCGGTGCCGCGCAAGTCAACGATGCGATGGCGGGAGATGATTTTTTCGAGGCGCATTGTTGTCGAAATCCCTAACGCCAGATCACAAACGCCAGAGAGTCTTTAGGAGGAGAAATTCAAAAGACGAAGAAGCGGGTAGCTATTGTGGGTCTGGGCGTGGATCTTGGAAAATTCATTTTTCCCACTCCAGCGCGCCCTTTCTCACCTCGTAGAACAGGCCGAGCACGAGCACCAGCAGGAAGAACATCATCGGCCCGAGGATGGCGATATGGTTGGCGAGGAAGTCGCGGTAAACAAAGCAGAGCGGAATGAGAAACACGACCTCAATGTCGAAGAGGATGAACAGCATCACGGTGACATAAAACTTCACCGAGAAGCGCGTGTGAACGAGGCCGTCGGCCTTGATGCCGCACTCGTAGGCGGAGTCCTTGATTTTGTTCTTCGCCGCGCGCTGGCCGAGCAGGTGGCTCACACCGACAATCAGGCACGCCAGCCCGGCGGCGAGGAGAGCCTGGATGAGGATCGGCAGGTGGTCGGCAAAGTTCATGCGCGGCAAGGCTGGCCGCGGCGTGGCGCGGGCGGCAAGGGGAAATTTTGCCGCCGGGCTTGCCCGCCGCCGCCGTCCGGCCATGCTGCGTGCATGAAGTCGATAAATTTCCCTGTTCCCACGACGTTGGGGTTGGCCTTGGTCCTCGGTTTTGCCCTGTCGCTGTCCGCGCAACCCGTCTCCGTTCCCGCGCCCGCTGCCCCGGTCCCCGTCGCGCCCAAGCTCAAGGACGTGCCCAAGCCCGCCGAGCCCGCCGCGAAAATCGAGGGTATCCCGCTCGCGCGCCAGAACGGCGGCTGGCTCGGCCTCGCGGTCGAGGGCGGGCATTTCGTGCTGCGGTTTTACGACAAGGACAAAAAGCCCGCGAAGGCCGACATGCCGCGCGCGACCGCGCGCTGGCAGCCCGCCAACAAGCCGGGCGACCAGCGCGCGGTGCTCAATCCGGCCGGCGACGGTAAGTCCCTGTCCGCGCCGCAGGCCGTCACCCCGCCGCTCAATTTCAAGGTCTATCTCACGCTGCTCGATGCCGACGAAAACGCCGCCGAGAGCTTCGTGGCTGACCTGCGCGCGCTGTGAGTGCTTGACGCGCGATGGGTGGCGACGCGGAGTGGTCACGGTGAAAATTTCACGCGCCCATGCCTGGCATTGAATTCATCCAAGACCTCGCCGTGATCCTGGTGGTCGCTGGGATCGTGGGCTGGGCGTGCCAGCGCGCGGGGCTTTCGGTGGTGGTCGGCTATCTGGTGGCGGGGATGATCGTGGGTCCGCACACGCCGCCGTTCTCGCTGGTGCGGGATGAGGCGCGGGTGGAGACGGCGGCGCAGGTGGGGCTGGTGTTTCTCATGTTCGCCATTGGGCTGAAGCTGAGCCTGCGGCGGCTACGGCGGTTGGGCGGGGCGATGTTGCTGGCGGTGTTCGTGAGCGCGGGCCTCATCTACTACCTCACGCGGACGGCGGGCGCGCTGGCAGAGCGGTCGTCGCTCGAGTGCGCGTTTCTCGCGGGTATGATCATGGTGTCGTCGTCGGCGATCATCAGCAAAATCCTGCAGGAGACGGGCGCGAATCACGAGCGGGCGGGGCAGCTCGCGCTGGGCGTCTCCGTGCTGGAGGACGTGGTCGCGGTGGTGATGCTGACGGTGCTGAACTCGCTGGTATGGCGCGGCGCGGGTGGGGCGGGCGGGCCGGGGCTGGCGGGGACGCTCGGGCTGTTCGGCGCGTTCGTGGTGCTGGCGGGCGTGGTGGGGCTGCTGTTTGTGCCCTGGCTGCTCAAGCGCATGAGCATCGCGGCGGACGAGGAGCTGCAGACGCTGGGCATCGCCGCTCTGCTGTTCGGGCTGGCGGTGCTGGCCCAGCACGCGGGCTACTCGCTTGCGCTGGGGGCGTTTTTGCTCGGCACCATCGTGGCGGAGACGCCGCACCGGCACCAGGTGGAGCGAACGTTTGCGGGCATGCGCGACGTGTTCAGCGCGGTGTTCTTCGTGGCGATCGGGATGCAGATTGACGTGCGCGAGCTGGGCGCGAGCTGGGCGGTGATCCTGGGCGTGACGGCGTTCACCCTCGTGGCGCGTGTGTTCGGCGCGACGACGGGACTGCTGCTCATCGGCACCGCTCCGCGCGAGGCGCTTCGGGCGGCGCTGACGGTGACGACCATCGGGGAGTTCTCCTTCATCATCGCGCAGCTCGGCGTGACGGCGGGCGCGGTGCCGAGGAAATTCTACCCGCTGGCCGTCGGCGTGTCGCTGCTCACGACGCTGGCCGCGCCGCCACTGGTGAAAAATTCCGGGCGCATCGCCGACGCGCTCCTGGCGCGGCAGCCGCGTTGGCTGGAGGACTGGCTGGCCTACTACCTCGGCTGGCTGGAGCGCCTGCGCGCGCGGGGGCGGCGTAACCTGCTCTGGCAGCTCAGCCGCAAGCGCCTGCTTCAGATTGGCACCGGCATGATGTTCGTGACCGGGCTGCTGGTGTTTTCTGAGCCGCTGCTGGCGCTGGTCGAGGGTGCGCTGGGGCGCGACTGGCTGTTCCCGCACGGGCCGGCGGTGATCTTTTGGACGACCCTCGGAGGGCTCGTGCTCGCGCCGTTGGTGGCGATCTGGCGCAACTGCTCCGCGCTGGCGCTGCTCTGCGCGCAGGTGTCGGTGCAGGACCATCCGCAGGCCGGGCGGCTCGCCCCGCTAGTAGAGACGTGCCTGAAAACCGCCGCCGGCGCGGCGCTGTATGTGTGGCTCGCGTCGTTTTTGCCCGTGCGGGGCGCGGCCAAGTGGGCGATCGTGGCAACTGTGCTGCTGGCCGGCGCGGCGCTGCTGCTGTTCCGGCGCCGCCTCGTGCGTTGGCACAGCGAGCTGGAGGTCGAGCTCCAAAGCCTGCTCGGCGCGGGCGAGGGCCGGATGAGCGCGACCACTGTGCCGTGGGCGCAGTCGCACGCCGAGTGGAGGCTGAGCGTGGCCGAGTGCCTGCTGCCCGACCTCGCCGACTGCCAGGGTAAAAAGATCGGCGAGCTCGCCCTGCGCTCGCGCCTCGGGTGCTCGGTCATGGGCATTGAGCGGCAGGGCTACATGATCCAGGTGCCTGGGCCCGACACCGTGCTCTACCCGCAGGACAAGGTGCTGCTCATGGGCACGGCGGAGCAGGTGGCGGCGGGGCGGAAATTTCTCACGGCCGTCTCGGGCGGGGCGGCGGTGTCGGAGTTTGGCGAGGTGCGGACAGAGCTGCTGGCCGTGCCCGCGCGCAGCCAAGCGGCGGGCCGGATGCTGCGTGAGTTGGGCGCGATCGGGGCGGAGCGCGTGCAAGTCGTGGGCATCAAGCGCGGCGCGCGCCGCATCCTCAG
Source organism: uncultured Opitutia bacterium (assembly GCA_903869665.1). Classification (GTDB taxonomy): domain Bacteria; phylum Verrucomicrobiota; class Verrucomicrobiia; order Opitutales; family Opitutaceae; genus CAIYUN01. Next base: position 27,499 of record CAIPZZ010000063.1, read on the forward strand.
CCCCGGCTCCGAGGAGGTGCTACGGCCCGGCGACGAGCTGCTCGTGCTCGGCACGCCCCAGCGCATCGGCGGCTTCCGCGACTGGCTCACCGAGGAGCAGGGGCCGGAGGCGATCTGAGCGCAGGATAAAGCACAGCGTCAGTCATCTGCGAGATGGTGGCGGGGCAGGCAGGCACGTTTATTACGCTCATAGGCCTCTTGCGTGATACAGATCAGAACGCCCGCTCAAAAACCGACCACTGCCCCTAGGATCACCCACAGGTTCCATTGGTCAAATTCAGTGGAGGATAAGTCGGTGTGGGTTCTCGAAAACCAAATGTCACTGAACGCGGGACAAGACCGGAACTCCTAAGTATCACATAGACTGCTGAGATCGCCCCCGCTAGAGTCGTGAAAAACAGACGAAGATATGTGAAAAGTAGCGCCGCCACCACGGGATGGGAGCTTCGGGTGGATTGCCGATCGCCTTAAAATTTCTGAGCGAGGGAAGTTGCGCGGCCATGTGATTGGGGTTTGAGGCGTCGGCAGCTTTTCACGTGCCCTTGCCGCCGGGGACAAAGGCGACGCTGCCGTCGAGAAATCCGTGGTAGGCGCCGCCACCGTCAGCCGGAACGATGACGACTAGCGATTTTCCCGGATCGGCAGTCCGCAACCTCAAGGCCCTTTGGGCGGGGTAGATCGCCTCGGCGAGGGTGTGTCCGACCGGGATGCGCTCGTCCGGCGCGGCCGTCGTCGCGGCGAGATCTATCGGCAAGGCTCCGTCGGCGTGTTCGGTGGCGTAGGTCATCACGCGATGGAGCACGATGTGGGCGATTTGTTCCGCTGGCACGGGCTGCTTGGCGCATCCCGCAAGACACACGATCGCAAAGGCAATGACGGGAACGGCGGAGAGAAGAGAGCGGAGGGGTTTCATGGAGTTTGAATGGATGGCCTGGGCAGTCTTAGTGCGGGAACACATCTTCAAAAGCGGACGAGATGTAGGATATGAAGGGTTGGAGTTGCGGTGGTGCCAAAGCCTCCTGCGGTCAATTCACTCCTGAAACAGCGTCGCTCCGCAGTGTCCGCACTTGCCAGTGGCGAGGGTGATCTGGCTGGTGGTGCTGGTGGTGCCGAGCTGGCCTTGAGACGAGGCAAGCTGCTCGCCGCAACCCGGACAAGCCAGGCCGTGTTTTGCCATGATTCGTTTGTGCGCCAGACTCGATGTTTTGGCCCAGACGATGATGAGTCCAATAGTAATCCCGATGCTAAGGATTTTAACTCCTGTTGACGGATGCTCGCCATATTTTTTCGCAGCCCACTTCAGCGTAACCATAAACAAAATAAGGCCCGTGATCAAAAACGTGATCGAAATCACTTCCGCTCTCCGTGTCGCCTGTTTGGCGGCGTGGATGCGGGTGATGAACTCTTCCTTGGTGATAGTGGGCGTTGTCGGAGCCAGAGAACTGGTTGAGGGTATAGCCGAAAACAGCGCCACCCCGCAATGTCCGCACTTGCCGGTGGCGATGGTGATTTGGGTCGTGGTGCCACGGCCGTGACGTGGCACGAGCGGCTTGCTGCAACCCGGACAAGGGAAGCCGTTTTTCACGAGTAATCGTTTTCCCACCTGACGCGAAGCTAGGCCGCCGATGATGATAAGGCCGAACAGGACCCCGAAGGTAAGAAACACAATCCAAGCGGGCGCATCCCCATTATATTTTTGATCAACCCACTTCGCAGACACCATCAGCAAAATTAAGATCGTGAATAAAAGCGGGACAAAAATCATGTCGCGCCGCCGCGAAGCCTTTTGGGCGGCGCTGATGCGTGCGATGAAATCTTCTCTGGTGATCATGGGCTTCATCGGGGCAAGTGGACTTGAGGGGATGGCCGTATAAGGTGGAAACCACGAAAAAACGTCAAATTGTAAGTGCAACTGATCAAGCTGTTGGTGCTCCTGATTTCCTTTTCGTCTTCGCTTTCGGATAGCGCGTCTCCTTCGTCGCACGGGCGAGTTTTTTGTAGTCGCCGGACTTGAGCGCGTTGATCTGGTCGCGCAGGAGGGCGGCGCGTTCGAACTCTAGCTTGCCCGACGCCTCCGTCATCTCTTCCTCCAACTCGGCGATCACGGCGGCGATGTCCTCCGTGCCGGTTTCGGCCACGGCCAGCGTCTCGTCTTCGCGACCGGAGCCGTCGTAGGTGTGCAGGCTTGCCTGCGCGGTGCGTTTCACACCCTGCGGGGTGATGCCGTGCGCGGTGTTGTGGGCGAGCTGCTTTTCACGGCGGCGGCGCGTGACCTCCAGCGTGCGTTTGATGGACTCGGTCTCGTGGTCGGCGTAAAAGATGACGCGGCCCTGCTCGTGGCGCGCGGCGCGTCCCGCCGTCTGGATGAGCGAGGTCTCGCTGCGGAGGAAGCCCTCCTTGTCGGCGTCGAGGATGGCGACGAGCGCGACCTCGGGCAGATCGAGGCCCTCGCGCAGGAGGTTGATGCCCACGAGCACGTCGAAGTTGCCGAGCCGCAGGTTGCGCAAAATTTCCACGCGCTCGATGGCATCAATGTCGCTGTGCAGGTATTCGACGCGCAGCTTGGCCTCGCGTAGGTAGCCGGTGAGGTCTTCGGAGAGGCGCTTCGTGAGCGTGGTCACGAGCACGCGCTCACCGGCGGTCACGCACGCGCGGATTTCGCCGATGAGGTTTTCCACCTGCCCTTTCGTCGGGCGCACGGTGATCTGCGGGTCGAGCAGGCCAGTGGGGCGGATGAGCTGCTCGGCGATGACCGCAGACCGCTCCAGCTCGAACTTCGCGGGCGTGGCGGAAACGTAGAGCGTCTGCCCGGTGATCTGCTCGAACTCGGCGAAGGTCTGCGGGCGGTTGTCGAGGGCCGACGGCAGGCGGAAGCCGAAGTTGACGAGGTTCTGTTTGCGCGCGCGGTCGCCGTTGGACATTCCGCCGATCTGCGGGACGGTCACATGGCTCTCGTCGAGGATGGTCAGGAAATCCTTCGGGAAAAAATCAATCAGGCACGACGGCCGGTCGCCCGGCTTCCGGCCGGCCATGTGCAGCGAGTAGTTTTCGATGCCGTTGCAGAAGCCCATTTCCTGAAGCATTTCCAAGTCGTAGCTGGTCCGCATGCGGATGCGCTGGGCCTCAAGGTATTGTTGGTTTTTCTCAAAAAACGCGACGCGCTCCTCCAGCTCGGCCTTGATCGCGGCGATGGCGGGTGTGAGCTTGCCGCGCGTGGTGACGTATTGGTTGGCCGGATAGAGGTCGAACTGCTCCAGCGGCCGCAGCACCTCGCCGGTGAGCGGCTCGAACTCGCTCAACGCCTCGATCTCGTCGCCAAAAAACTCCACGCGCAGGCCGTTTTCCGAGTAGGCGGGCATCACGTCCACCACGTCGCCGCGCACGCGGAAGCGGCCGGGCTTCAGCTCGTAGTCGTTTCGCTCGTAGATGTTGTCCACGAGCTTTTCGAGGAGGACGTTGCGCCCGAGCGCCGCGCCGCGCCGCAGCGGGATGCGCATAGCGATGAACTCCTCTGGCGAGCCGAGGCCGTAGATGCACGAGACGCTGGCGACGACGATCACGTCGCGCCGCGAGACGAGCGCACTGGTTGCGGCCATACGGAGGCGCTCGATCTCCTCGTTAATGGACGAGTCCTTCTCGATGAAGGTGTCGCTCGATGCGATATAGGCCTCGGGCTGGTAGTAGTCGTAGTAGCTGACGAAGTATTCGACGGCGTTGTCGGGGAAAAAGTTTTTGAACTCCGAGTAGAGCTGCGCGGCGAGTGTCTTGTTGTGCGACATGATCAGCGTGGGCCGGTTGAGCTGCGCGATGACGTTGGCCATGGTGAACGTCTTGCCCGAGCCGGTGACACCGAGGAGCGTCTGGAATTTGTTGCCCGCGCGGAGCGAGCGCACAAGCGCGTCAATCGCCTGCGGCTGATCGCCAGTAGGGCCGTAATCAGAGCGGAGCTGAAACAATGACATGCTTAACTCTCGACGAGTCGCACCAAATCCTCAACTGCAAGTTCATCCAGCCGCCGCACGACGCGATCCACCTTACCCGTCAGTTCCTCCGCCGGATGCGTGGTCGCCACGCCGACCACCTTCATGCCGCCGGCCCGCGCGGCCTCGATGCCGGCGAACGCGTCCTCAAACACCACACAGCACCCCGGCGCGCGGCCGATCTTCGCGGCGGCCTTCAGGAACACATCCGGGTGCGGCTTGCCCAGCGTCACGTCCTCCGCCGTGACCATGCCGCCAAACAACCCCGCGAAACCCAGCACCCTGAGGATGGTCGTGATGTTCTCCCGGTGCGTGGAGGAGCCAATGCAGCACGGCACTCCCGCGTCGCGCAGCTGCTCAAGAAACTCGCGCACGCCAGGCAACGCCTCCAGCCCACGCTCAACGACGATGTCACGGTAAAGCGCCTCCTTTCGCAGCGACAGCCGGTGAATCTCCGTCGGCTCGCGCGCCCAGCCGAGCAACTCTGGAATGATCCACTCGTTCTTCTTGCCAAAACCCGCCTTGAAATGCCCCGCCGGCAACGCGCATCGTTCCTCGGCGGCGAGCCGTTCCCAACTGGCCTCGTGCTGCCGCGACGAGTCAATGATGACGCCGTCCCAGTCAAAGATGACGCCAATGGTATCGTTACTCATGCAGCTCGTGACGTTGGCAAAGGTGTGTTCAACGCTATGACCTCAAGGGGAGACAATGCGTAGTCGGGTTTCTAGCTTGTTTAAGCCGATTAATTGTTCACCCCAGCAGTTTCCCATACGTCGTCGCGTCAAGGAGCGTTGCCGGCGACATGGGATCGGCGAGCTTGAGCTTCAGCATCCAACCGGTCTCATAGGGCGACGAGTTGACCGTCTCAGGCGCAGAGTTGAGCGCGGGGTTGACCTCGAGGACTGTGCCCGCGACCGGCGCGTAAAGATCGGAGGCGGCCTTGACCGACTCAACCACGCCAAACACCGCACCCGCGGCCAGCGTCGCGCCGGGCTTGGGTAGTTGCACATAGGTGATGTCGCCGAGCGCCGCCTGCGCATAGTCACTGATGCCAACGAGCGCGGTGCCATCGGCGGCGGGGCGCACCCATTCGTGGGACTTGGCGTAACGGAGATTGGCGGGAATGAGGCTCATGTGTTTGGGAAAGTGATTTGTTGTAGGCCAGGTCCTGACCTGGCTGCCAGATCAGCGGTCTGGCCTACAGTTTCGGTCGGCGGATTTATTTCTTCAATGCGACGAAGGGTGGTTTGACGAGGGACAAATTGATTTTCTCGCCGCGGATCTCCACCGCGAGCGGGTCGGCGACGGCTGACGCGGGCACGAGCGCGGAACCGATGGCCTCGTTGAGCATGGGCGAGAGCGTGCCGGAGAGCACGCGGCCCACCGTCGCGCCGCTGCGGCCGAGCACAGGCGTGTCGGCGCGGACGATGCGGCGGTCGCCCGTATTGAAAAATACCACCCGTCGTGCGCCACCCGCCGCTTGTTCCGCTCGCAACGCCTCCGCGCCCACGAAGCCGTCGGGCTTATCAAGCTTCACCGTCCAGCCGAGACCGGCGGTAAGCGGCGAGATGTCGGCGCTCAGTTCGTGCCCGTAGAGCGGATAGCCCGCCTCGAGCCGCAGGCTATCGCGCGAGCCAAGACCGACGAGCTCCAACCCTTGCGGGGTGCCAGCGGCGAGCAAAGCTTCGGCGAGCGCGACGGCATCGCCGGGCGCGTGGTAAAGCTCAAAGCCGTCCTCGCCTGTGTAGCCCGTGCGGCTGATGAGGCATTGAACGCCCGCCACGGTGCCTTCGGCAAAGTGATAATATTTCACCAGCCCCAGCTTCGCGCCGGTGAGCGATTGCACGATGGTGGCGGCCTGTGGGCCTTGCACGGCGAGCAACGCGTAGTCGGCCGATCGGTCGGTGACGGTCACGGCGAAACCGCGCGCGCGCGTGTGCAGCCACGCGAGGTCCTTGGCGATGTTGCCGGCGTTAATGCAGAGAAAATAATCGTCCGGGCCGCGCTTATAAACGAGGAGGTCGTCCACCACGCCGCCGTTTTCGTAGCACATCGGCGAGTAGAGCACGCGACCGGGGAAGAGTTTCGTCACGTCGTTGGTGACGAGGTGCTGGAGAAATTTTCCGGCCTCGGGGCCGCGCACGTCCACCTCGCCCATATGGCTAACGTCGAACAGCCCAGCAGCGCGGCGCACGGCGCGGTGCTCCTCGAGGATGGAGCGGTATTGGACGGGCATCTCCCAGCCGGCAAAGTCTACCAGCCTGCCGCCGTGGGCGGCGTGGAAATCGCGGAGAGGCGTGCGCTGGAGTTCGCTCATGGATTCACCCCCAACTACGGCGGCGCACGGGGTGGCGCGCAAGCCGGTTTCCTTAATGGCGATAACTTGCCACGTGGCGGTGACAATCTCCGGCTGGGCTGTGGCCTACGGGTCAGCGACGCGATTTTGGGTTCGCCCGCGCGCGGCGGTGGGGCATGCTAGCGCGGCTTGAACATCATGCTCGCCCATTGGGTTCACAACCTGAACCCGTTTCTCGGCCCCCATTGGGGGAAAATCGGCCTCCGTTACTACGGCCTCGCCTATGTGCTGGGCTTTGTAGGCGGCTGGCTGCTGTTGCGGGCCGCCACGCGCGCGGGGCGCTCGCCCGTCACGCTCGAAGGCGTGGACGATCTGATTTTTGCCGTTGTGCTCGGGGTGCTCCTGGGCGGACGTCTCGGCTATTTTTTGCTGGGCTACACGCCCCTTAGCGCATTGGGCGCCGATCCGCTGACGCTGTTTCGGGTTACGGACGGCGGCATGGCGTCGCACGGCGGGTTTGTCGGCGTGGTGGTTGCGCTCGCGTGGTTCGCGCGGCGGCGAAAAGTTTCGTTTCTCGCGCTCGGCGACCTAGTCGTGTCGGTCGTGCCGCTCGGCCTGCTGCTGGGGCGGATCGCAAACTTCATCAACGGGGAATTGTGGGGAAAGCCTGCCACCGTGCCGTGGGCGGTGATCTTCGCCAACACCGGCGGCGGACCTGAGCCGCGCCATCCCTCGCAGCTCTACGAGGCGGCGCTGGAGGGCGCGCTGCTGCTCGCATGGATGCAATGGCGCTTCTGGCGCACGGAAGTGACACGCGCACGGCCCGGCCGACTGGCAGGGGAGTTTCTCACGGGCTATGCGCTCGTGCGAATGTTCGGCGAGATATTTCGTGAGCCGGACGCCGCGCTGATCCTCGGGGTGAGCCGGGGGACGTTTTACTCGGTCTTCCTGCTCGCGGCCGGCGCGGCGCTGATCGCGCTCGCGCCCAAGACGGGCAAAACAGACACCGCCTGAAATTTTCCCCCTCCGCTGCATTGCATCAATTGGCTGCCCGACTAGGACTCGAACCTAGACAGAACGAGTCAGAGTCGTTCGTGCTACCATTACACCATCGGGCAAAAAATTATTCGCGCGCGTCGCGTTCGGGGCCGGCTGAGGGAGTCATTTTATCCGACGACCGGCTGGCTTGCCCAGAGAAGCCCGGGAGGCTGGGGCTGGAGCCGGCGGCTGGATTCGAACCTGCAACCGCCTGTTTACAAAACAGGTGCTCTACCGTTGAGCTACGCCGGCGGAAGCGCGCGCTGCGAGAGGGAGATTGGGAAAAAACAGGGCGCGCGAGAGGCGCGAAAGGCGGTTGGTGGCTCCCTCGGGACTCGAACCCGAAACCAATTGATTAAGAGTCAACTGCTCTACCATTGAGCTAGAGAGCCAGAAACCGAGCGGCCAACAACTCAAAACGTGCCGGGGGTTGTCAACTTTGTTTTGAAATTCACCCTTGCCAAGGCTGCACGCAATGTCTGTTTTGGAACGCTCGCTCCTATGCAAAAGACCAAAAAGTCCGTCGCCAAGCGCTTCAAATTGTCCGCCACGGGCAAGCTGATGCGCCGCACACCCGGCTTTCGGCACCTGCTCGCCTCCAAAAGCACGAAGTCCAAACGCCGTGCCTCGAAGGACAAACAGGTCGCCGCCGGCCACGCCGCGCCTCTCAAGGCGTGCCTGCCCTTCGGCCTCTGAGCCGCCGGGCGCGTTCCCAACCCATATCTCGTCCGGCGGGTGACTCCCAACGAACCGACCTGCCGACGACCAACCCAACCAAAGGAAAACCAACATGGCTCGTGTCACCAACTCCCCAGCGTCGCGCAAGCGCCGCAAGAAAGTCCTGAAATACGCCAAAGGCTATTTCGGCAACAAGTCCCGTCTCTTCCGCTACGCGAAAGAGGCCGTCCAGCACGCCTGGCAATACGCCTACATTGATCGGAAGAAAAAGAAGGCCAATTTCCGCGGCCTCTGGATCGTCCGTCTCAACGCCGCCTGCCAGGCCAACGGTATCAGCTACAGCCGCTTCATCGAGGGGCTGAAAGCCGCCAAGATCGAGCTGGACCGCAAGGTTCTCAGCGACCTCGCCATCCGCGACGAGCCGGCGTTTGCCGCCGTCGTCGCGCAGGCCAAGTCCGCCCTCCAGACCAAGGCCGCCGCCGCGAAAAAGGCCTGAGTCCCGACAGCACGTTCGGGCGGTTATCTGCCCGCCACGAGTTAGTTTCCAAGGACGGGCTTCGTTTGAAGCTCGTCCTTTTTGTTTGAACCGCTGTCTTCGGGACGAATTTCGCTGACGAACGGGGCGCAACGGCGCAAAGTGGCCAGCAGCTAAAAAGTATTTCCTTTCGCCCGTTGCCACCTCGCGCCCTTGCGTTTCAAGAATTTTCCCGATGCAAGACCAACTCACCGCCCTCCTCGCCAAGGCCGCCGCCGAGCTGCCCGCGCTGAAGACGCGCCCCGAGTTCGAGGCCGCCAAGGCCCGCTACGTCGGCCCGCACGGCGAGCTCACCGCGCTGATGAAGCAGATGGGCGCGCTTTCCAAGGAACAAAAGCCCGCCGCCGGCAAGCTTATCAACGAGACGAAAACCCAGCTCGCCACCCAGCTTGACGCCGCGCTTGCCCGCATCGCCGATGCCGAGCTCGCCGCCCAGCTCGGCCCGGCGTTGGACCCCACGCTCCCGTCGCCCGATGCCGGCCCCGGCACGCGCCACCCGCTGACGCTTGTGCGTGAGGAGATGTGCCGCATCCTCCGCAAAGTCGGCTTCACCGTTGCCGACGGTCCAGAGGTCGAGACCGAGTTCTATTGCTTCGACGCCCTGAGCACTCCTGCCGACCACCCGGCGCGGGACGAGAAAGACACGTTTTATTTCCCCGCTTCCGCCCGTTTCGGCAACGTCGCCCAAAAAGTCCCCGGTGAAAAATATCTTCTCCGGACCCACACCTCGTCCGTGCAGATCCGCACCATGCTCAAGGGCGAACCGCCGATCCGCATCGTCTCGCCCGGACGCGTCTACCGCCGCGACACCTCCGACGCCACGCACAGCGCCAACTTTCACCAGCTCGAGTGCCTTTATGTGGACAAGGGCGTGACCGTCCGCGACCTCAAGGCGCTGCTCGACCATATTTTTGTCTCGCTCCTCGGCCAGGACACCAAGACCCGCTTCCGTCCACACTACTTCGGCTACACCGAGCCAAGCTTCGAGGTGGATCTTGGCGCCGCGCATCTGCCGAAGGTGAAAAAGCCGTGGATTGAGATCGGCGGCTGCGGGATGGTGGATCCCACCGTGTTTGAGGCCGTCGGTTACGACCCCGAGGTCTGGACCGGCTACGCTTTTGGCATGGGCCTCGAGCGCCTCGCGATGCTCCTCTACGGCATCGATGACATCCGATATTTCTACCAAAACGACCTGCGCTTCCTGAAGCAGTTTGCCTGATCGCAGCCCGATGAAAATTTCTCTCAACTGGCTCAAGGACTATGTTAAGCTCGATGCCTCCATCGAGGAGATCGCGCGTGCGGTCACCTTCCTCGGCTTCGAGGTCGAGGGTGTCCTCAACACCGGCGCGCCGAAACTCGACCACGTTGTCGTTGGCGAAATCCTCACGCGCACCAAGATTCCAAATCTCAAGAAGGAGATTTCGCTCTGCACCGTCGACGTCGGTCCCGCCGGCGGCGTGAAGACCATCGTCTGCGGTGCACACAATTGCGACCCTGGCCGCCGCGTGCCGGTCGCGTTGCCCGGCGCCGTGCTGCCCGGTGATTTCAAGATCACCGCGTCGAAAAAATACGGCCACGAGTCGCAGGGCATGCTCTGCGGGCCCGACGAAATCGGTCTGCCCGAGGGCGATGGCCTGCTCATCCTCAATGGACTGCCCGCGCTCGGCACACCCATCAACGAGGTGCTGCCTCCCGGCGACACCGTCTTCGACATCGAGATCACGCCGAACCGCCCCGACTGCCAGTCGCACCTCGGCATCGCGCGCGAACTCGCCGCGTGGTTCAAGCTCCCGCTCATTTACCCGCAGGAAAAGTTCCGCGGTGACCTCGCCGGCGCCCCTGACCGCGCCGACCTGCTCCACGCCGTCCGCGTGGACGCGCCCGAGGACTGCCAGCTCTACAGCGCCCACATCATCACCGGCGTGAAAATCGGGCCCAGCCCCGACTGGATGCAGCGCCGTCTTGCCGCCGTCGGCCTCCGCCCGGTCAACAACGTCGTGGACGTCGGCAATTACGTGATGCTGGAGACCGGCCAGCCGCTCCACGCTTTCGATGCCCGCAAACTCGGCGGCGGCCAGATCGTTGTGCGCCGCGCGGCTGACGGCGAAAAGCTCACCACGCTTGACGGCAAGGAGCGCGCGCTCACCTCGCGCATGCTGGTCATCGCCGACGCGCAGCGCCCGGTTGTCATTGCCGGCATCATGGGCGGCGAAGCCTCCGGGGTTGCCGCCGACACCGCCGACCTCGTGCTGGAGTGTGCCATCTTCAACAAGCAGTCCGTCCGCCGCACCTCGCGCCAGCTCGGCCTCGCGTCCGACTCCTCCTATCGCTACGAGCGCGGTGTGGACGCGCACAGCGCGCTCGAGGCCGCGTGGCGCGCGGTTGATCTCATCCTCGAGACTGCTGGCGGCCAGGTCGCCGGCCCCGTGTTCAAGATCGGCGGCGAGGCGCCATGGCAGCGTGAGATCGTTGTCACGCGCGACTATATCACCGAGAAGCTCGGCTTCGACATCCCCGCCGCTGCGATGCGCGCCGCCTTCGAGTCGCTGGAGCTTAACGTCACTCGGGAGGAGCCGACCGAGAAACGCGGCCCCGCATGGACCGTTGCCATTCCGAGCTGGCGCGACGACCTCGACCGTCCGGTTGACCTCGTCGAGGAGGTGCTGCGCCTTTACGGCACCGAGAAAATTCCCGCCGCCACCGTGCGCGCGCCCGGCCTCGTCGGGGACGACGCCCCGGCCGCGCTCTTCAACCGGCGGGTGACCGACTACCTTGTCGGCCACGATTTTCACGAGTGCGTGAGCTACACGCTCCGTCCCGCCAAAGAGGTCGCCGCCTGGATCGCGCCCTCGCCGACGGACGCGCTGGCACTCGCCAACCCTTTCGTTGACGAGCAATCGCACCTACGCGCCTCGCTTGTGCCGGGCCTGCTGGAGTCGCTCCGGATCAACCAGTCGCGCGGTGTCGCCGTCTCCCGGCTGTGCGAGACGGGCCGCGTCTTTGTCGATCGCGAGGGTCAGGTCTATGAATGCGCCTCCGTCGCCTTTGTGATCGCCCGGTCGGTCGGCGAGCGCGCCTGGCTGAAACGTGAGCCGGCCGATTTTTATACGGCAAAACACCATGTGCTCGCGCTCGCCTCCTCCGCCGGGGTGGATCTCTCGCGCTCGCCCATTGCCGCCGCGCCCGCGTGTGACTGGCAGGCCGGGCACTCCGCCGCGCTCCACGACCACGGCCACGCCTGGGCCGCGCGCTTTGGCCTGCTCAACCTCGCGGCTGTGCAGGCGCTCGGCGTCGCGGGCCAGGTCTATGCCGGCGAGTTCGCCATCCTGCCCGAAAAACTTCCCGCCGCCGCCGCGCGCCGTCGCTTCTCCGACTTCAGCCTGTTTCCCGCCGCGTTGCGCGACCTCGCGCTCGTGGTGAGCGAGACCGTGCCCGCCGCCGAGGTGCAGCGGCAGCTTACCCAGGCCGCCCGCGCTGCCGCCGGTAGCGCCTTCGCCGTTGAGAGCGTGGGCGTGTTCGACGTCTATCGCGGCCAGGGCCTGCCCGAGGGCAAGAAGAGCCTCGCGTTCGCCCTCGTGTTTCGCTCCGCCGCGCGAACCCTCACTGACGACGAGGTCAACGCGGCCTTGGCCAAAATCCAGGCTGCGATCACCGCCGAAGGAGCAATCACCATCCGCACCTGAGCCCTGTCATGTCCGCCCCCGTCGACCTCAACATTGACCACGTCGCCAAGCTCGCGCGCATCGCGCTGACGCCGGAAGAGCGCGCGCAGTTCGCTCGTCAGCTCGGCGATGTGCTCGCTTCCATTGAGCAGCTCAAGCGGGTGGACGTGTCGGGCGTCGAGCCGACGGCACACGCTTTTCCGGTCAGTAACGTCTGGGCCGAGGACGTGCCGCAGCCTAGCCTGTCTGCCGAGGCCGCGCTTCGCAACGCGCCCGCGCAGCGCGACCACATGGTCGTCGTCCCCAAAGTCGTGGAGTGATCACTATGGCCGACGAACTCATCTTCAAGCCGGTGGCTGAATTAGCCGCGTTGCTCGATGCGAAGAAAATCTCCGCGGTCGAGTTGACGCAGGCTGTGGTCGCGCGCACGCAAGCCGTCGAGCCGCAAGTGCGGGCGTTTAATTCGTTCGACCAGGCCGACGCCCTTGCGCAAGCCGCCGCGTCCGACGCCCGCCGGTCGGCAGGGCAGGGCAGGGGACCGCTTGATGGCATCCCAGTAGGCATAAAGGATGTGATCTCCGTCGCCGGTCAGCCACTCACGGCGTCGAGCAAGATGCTGGCGAACTTCGTCTCGCCCTACGACGCAACCGTGACGGAAAAGCTGCGGAACGCCGGCGCGGTCGTCTGGGGGCGGCTCAACCTCGACGAGTTCGCGATGGGCTCCTCGACGGAGAACTCGGCTTTTGGCGCGACGCGCAACCCGTGGGATCTCACGCGCGTGCCGGGCGGTTCGTCGGGCGGCAGCGCGGCGGCGCTCGCGGCGGGCGAGGCCATCGCCACGCTCGGCTCGGACACCGGCGGCTCCATCCGCCAACCAGCCGCGCTCTGCGGCGTGGTCGGACTGAAGCCGACCTATGGCCTCGTGTCGCGCTACGGGCTGATCGCGTTCGCCTCGTCGCTCGACCAGATCGGGCCGTTCGCCCGCACCGTGGAGGATGCCGCGATTGTGCTCGGTGCCATCGCTGGCCACGATGAACGCGACTCGACCTCGTTTAAGACGGAAATCCCCGACTACCGCACCGAGCTGAAGCAGCGCAACGGCCCTTGGCGCATCGGCATTCCGAAGGAGTATTTCGGCGCGGGCCTCGATCCCGAGGTGGCTGCGGCGGTGGAGAAAGCCATCGCATTTTACCGGGCGCAGGGCTGCGAGATCAAGCAGGTGTCGCTGCCACACACGGAGCACGGCGTGAGCGTCTATTACATTATCGCCACGGCCGAGTGCTCCTCGAACCTCTCGCGTTACGACGGCATCCGCTACGGGCACCGCGCGAAGCAGGCCAAGGACGTCGTTGATCTCTATTTCCAGTCGCGCGCCGAGGGCTTTGGCCCCGAGGTGAAACGCCGCATCATTCTTGGCACCTACGTCCTCAGCAGCGGCTACTACGACGCCTACTACCTACGCGCGCAGAAAGTCCGCACGCTCATCCGGCAGGATTTTCTCAACGCCTTCCGTGAGGTAGATGTGTTGCTCACGCCCACCTCGCCCACGCCGGCGTTCAAGGCCGGCGAAAAGGCCGACCCGCTGGCGATGTATCTCTGCGACATTTACACCATCGGCGTGAACCTGGCCGGACTGCCCGGCGTCAGTGTGCCCTGCGGCTTCTCCTCCGGCGGACTGCCCATCGGACTACAGCTCATCGGCCAGCCGTTCAAGGAAGCCGAGCTACTCGCCATTGCGCACGCCTACGAGCAGGCGCATAACTGGAAAGATCGGCATCCGACCCTTTGAGATGAACTACGAAGCCGTCATCGGTCTGGAGGTCCACGTGCAGGTGAAAACCCGCTCGAAGATCTTCGCGCGCGTCGCCACTGGCTACGGCTCGCCGCCGAACACCCTCACCGACCCCGTCGTGCTCGCGCTCCCTGGCACACTACCGGTGATGAACAAGGCGGCGCTCGATGCCATCATCAAGACCGGCCTCATGCTCGGCTGCGAGATTGCCCCTGTCTGCAAATGGGACCGCAAAAATTACTTCTACCCCGACTCGCCGAAGAACTACCAGATCTCCCAATACGACCAGCCCATCTGCCTCGGCGGAGCGGTAGAGATCGAGCTGCCCGGCCCTGCGCGCAACATCATGGGCGAGCACAAAAAAATCCCGCTCACCCGCATCCACCTCGAAGAGGATGTGGGCAAGCTCAACCACGGCGCGACCGACTCGTTGGTGGATTACAACCGCGCCGGCACACCGCTCATGGAGATTGTCTCCGAGCCGGCGATGCACACCGCCGAGGAGGCGTTCGCCTACCTGACCTCGCTGCGGCAGACCATCATCTACGGCGGCATTTCCGACTGCGACATGGAGAAGGGACAACTCCGTTGTGATGCCAACATCTCCATCCGTCCCGTCGGTGAGACGAAGCTCGGCACCAAGGTGGAGCTGAAAAACCTCAACTCCATCTCGTTCGTCCGCGACGGCATTGCCCATGAGATCAAGCGCCAGCTCGCCGTCGTCGCCGCTGGCGGCACGCTTGTGCAGGAGACGCGCGACTACGACGGGCAAACTGGCGCGTCGCAGTCGCTCCGGTCGAAGGAAATGGCGCACGACTACCGCTACTTTCCTGACCCTGACCTCATGCCGGTGAAGGTGGACGATGCGTGGAAGGCGCGCATCCGCGCTGAATGTCCCGAGTTGCCGTTCGACAAGCAGCGCCGCTTTTTCGAGCAATACCAACTGCCCTACACGCTCACCTCCGTGCTCGTTCCGGATCACGCGCTGAGCGATTACTTCGAAGAGGCCGTGAAGCTTGGGGGTAAGCCACAGGCCGTGGGCAACTGGATCGTCAACGATCTCCTGCGCGAGCTCGGCTTAGCGCAATTGGGCTACAGCGCCCAAATCATGCGTGACAGTAAAAGACTGACTGAGGAGCAAATCACAGAAACGGGAACATTTTTCTCGCGGAAATCCGAGCATCCATCATTGGCCAATATTAAAATCCGCCCCGCGCACATCGCCGCTTTAGTGGGTCTGGTCGAAGCCGGGACCGTGCTCAACCAAGCCGCGAAGGAAATTTTTACTGAGATGTTCACCACTGGCGAAATGCCTGATGCCATCGCGGAAAAGCGCGGCCTCAAGGCCACCCCGACCGACAGCAACGAGCTGGAACAATGGTGCCGCGAGTCCATCGCCGCCAACGCCGAGGCCCTCGCCGAGTTCAAGGCGGGCAAGGACAGCGCGATCAACGCCTTCAAAGGCCCCGTGATGAAGGCCGCCAAAGGCAAGGCCAACCCGAAGCTGGTGGACGAGACCCTCCGCCGCCTGCTCGCGGGGATGTGAGCGCCTAGGCCGCTGGCGGTTCGCGTTTCTAAGCATTCGGCGAATTGCCTCCCCATTCCTCGCGATAGTCTTCACGGTGCGTGGCGCATGGCGCTTATCGGCCAACATAACTCTCTCCGTATCGTCCGCGCGGCTCCGCCGGGGTTTTACCTCGACGGCGGCGCGCATGGGGAGATTTTGCTGCCGGGGTGCTACATCCCACCCGGCGTGATGCCCGGCCAAACGATGGACGTTTTTGTGTGCCGGGATTCCGAGGATCGGCTGATCGCAACGACGGAGAAACCCTACGCGGTGGTCGGCGAATTTGCGTTTCTACGCGTGGTGGGCGTCAATCCACGCGTGGGCGTGTTCTTAGACTGGGGGCTGGAGAAGGACCTGCTCCTGCCGATGCGCGAGCAAGTTGGGCCGCTGAAGGTGGGCGACTGGCTCATCGTGCGCGTGGCCCTCGACCAGAAATCTGACCGCATTTTCGCGAGCGCGCGCCTGCCCCGCTGGCTCGACCGTGACATGCCTAAATATCCGGAGGGCCAGCGTGTGCGGCTGTTGGTCATGGGTGCGACCCCGTTGGGCTACAAGGTGATCGTGGAACATGCGCATATCGGCCTTATTTATCGCACCGATCTCGCCGACGAGCTCGCGGTGGGCCAGCCGCTGGTGGGCTATGTGCGGGCACCACGATTCGACGGCCGGCTCGACATCGCGCTCGACCGGGCGGGCTTTCACCGCATCGCGCCGCTCACCGAGCAAATTCTCGCCGCGCTCAATGCAGCCGGCGGTCGGCTGCCTTACCATGACGACAGCACGCCGCTGCAAATCCGAACGGCGTTTGGCGTGAGCAAGAAGGCGTTCAAGCAGGCCATCGGTGCACTCTACCGTGATCGGCGCATCAAGATCGAGGCGCACGCCATCCGGATCGCGACGGACACGAGGCCGGTGGAGCCGGGCCGCATGAAATGAGAGGCGCGCCTTTCCAATCCTTATGTCCAAGTCTCCCGCTCCTCAATCCGCTCCGGCAGCCGTCACGCGCGTTGTTGTCGTGCGCGAAATCCCAATCGAGTTGTGCCAGTTTCTGAAATTTGGCGGACTCGCGGAGAGCGGCGGCGCGGCGAAGCAGGCGATCAGCGACGGCTTGGTGTTGCTCAACGGCAAGGTGGAGACGCGGAAGCGGAAGCAGCTTGTAGCGGGTGACCAAGTCAGCTTCGCCGGCGAAACGCTGGTTGTGAGCCTAGGCGATGGGCCGCCGTTGGGAACGGCCGCGCGCGGCTCAAGGTTGCCCGGCGCGCGAGTCAACTAACGCCACCGGGGTGACCGGCGGCACGCGCGGCCCGTCCGGCTTAGGCGCCGGGACATGGGCGGCCTGACGCAGCACCTCGCCGGGAGAAACCTTGAGGCGGCGCGCGATGGCATTGAGCCGGGCCGCCTCAGGCAGGGTCAGCGCGGTGTGGCGCGCGCTGCCGTCGCGGTCGGTCCACGGCACCTGCACCGGCCGTTGGCGGGTGGTTTTGATGAGATCGCGCAGAAAGGTTGGCTCGTCGGCGGGTGTTTCCATCCGGGCACCTGTTGACGCCTGTCGTGTCCGGGGTCAAGGCGCGCGACGGCCAGCCGGTATTTTGCTCAGCGGACTTGGCTCGGATGGCATGGCCTCCTTCCGGAAATCTGTGCGGGTAGCCGCAAGGAAGGCGGCCCTCATCAAGGGGCGCTGGGAGACGTCCGCCAGCGAGTCAGCGCTGGAACTTCGTGCCGATCAGCCCGCGCAGCGCGTCGTGGAGCGGCTCGTTGTCGAGGCGGCTGAGGACTTCCTCAAAAAAGCCGAAGGTGAGCAGCTCGTCGGCGTCGGGCTTGGCGATGCCGCGCGACTGGAGATAGAACTCCTGCTCGGGGTCAATGCGCGAGGAGGTCGCGCCGTGGGTGCAGCGCACGTCGTTGGCTTGGATTTCTAGGCCGGGCAGGGAGTTGGCCTCGGCGTCGTCGCTCAACATCAGGTTGCGGTTGCTCTGGTAGGCGTCGGTCTTCTGCGCGTCGGGATCCACGACGATGAGGCCGGAGAATATCGTCTTCGACTGGTCGCGGAGGGCGTTTTTGTAGAGGAGGTCGCTCTTGGTGTTCGGGGCCTGGTGGATTTGGAGCGTGCGCTGGTCGAACTCCTGCGCGCCCTCGGCGACGGTGAGCGCGAGCATCTCGGAGAACGCCCCGGTCCCTTGCAGCAGCGAGAGCGACTCGTGGCGGGCCTGACGGGCGCCGAGATGGAGGTTGAGCGAGCGCACGCGGGCGTCGCGGCGGACGACGGTGGAGTTGAATTGAAACGAGAGCGTGTCGCGCGACCAGTTTTGCGCAGCGACGTAGGTGAGCTGTGCGCCCGGGCCAGCGTAGAGGTCGTTCGCGCCGCAGGCAAAATTAGAGGCGCTGCCGGTGGAATCGAAACTTTCACAGACCGTAACTTTGGCGTTTTCCTCGGCGATGACGAGCGTGTGCGGAAAAACAGCCATCCGGCCGGTGGCACGATGAAGAATGACAATCGGGTCGGGGATCTCGACGCCGCGCGGCACATAAAGGAAGACACCGTCATGGACAAAGGCCGTGTGGAGTGCGGCGAATTTTTCAGAGCCCAGTTTCTGTGGTTGGGCCATGAAATGCGCCTTGAGCAAATCTTCGTGCTTGATCACCGCTTCGGACAAGGTGGTGAAAATGACGCCGCGAGAGGCGAGTTCCAGCGGGGTTACTAGCGGGCCTCCGTGCGGGATGTTGGAGAAGAATGACGCGCCCATTTGCCCGCCCTTGGCTTTCAATTCCAGCGCCGAAATTCTGGCCTCGCTCGCGGTGATTTGTTCCTTGATGAAATCAACATCTGTGGTGAACCCATCCAGTGTGAGGCCGGCGAGGGTGCTGAAGCGCCAGGACTCGTTGGTGCGTGAGGGGAGCGGGAGCGACGCGAAGGTCTCGTAGGCGGCGCGCTTGCGGTCGAGCCACCAGGCGGGCGAGTTTGCCTGGGAGGCGAGGTGCGCGGCGAAGGCCTCGGAGGTGAAGCTGCCGACGGGGGACTTGGTTTCGATCAAAGTGGATGCGGACATCTGGAAAGTGCGGAGTGCGGAATTCGGAATGCGGAATAGAATGATCGGCGGGTGGCGATGCTGAGCGGGATGCCGCAATCCACATTCGCCAATCCGCGATGCTTGGCGTCAGCCGACGCTGCCTTCCATTTCGAGATCTATGAGCCGCTTGAGTTCGACCGAGTATTCCATCGGGAACTGACGGGCGAGGTCGTTGATGAAGCCGTTTACGGCGAGGCTCATCGCTTGGCCCTCGGTCAGGCCGCGCTGCTGCATGTAGAAAATCATCTCCTCGTTCACCTTCGAGACGCTGGCCTCATGCTGCGTGGCGTTTTGATCGCCCCGCACGGTGATGGCGGGGTAGGTGTCGGTGCGGCTGTTGGAATTGATTAGGAGCGCGTCGCACTCGGTGTTGTTTTTGCAGCCTTTGAGGTGCTTCGGGATGTGGACGACGCCGCGGTAAGTGCTGCGGCCTTGGCCGACGCTGATGGATTTGGCGATGATGTTGGACGTCGTCTCGTCGGCGGCGTGGATCATCTTGGCACCGGTGTCCTGATGCTGGCCGTCGTTGGCAAGCGCGATGGAAAGGACTTCGCCGCGGGCCTTGCGGCCCTTGAGGACGACGCCGGGATATTTCATCGTGAGGCGACTGCCGATATTGCAGTCAATCCACTTGATCTCGGCCTCCTCGTGCGCGACACCGCGCTTGGTGACGAGATTGAAGACGTTGTTGGCCCAGTTCTGGACGGTGATGTATTGGATCTTCGCACCCTTCAGCGCGACGAGCTCGACGACGGCGCTGTGCAGTGTGCTCGTGGAAAACTTCGGCGCGGTGCAGCCTTCCATGTAAACGACCTCGCTGCCCTCGTCGGCGATGATGAGGGTGCGCTCGAACTGGCCGAAGTTCTCGGCGTTGATGCGGAAGTAGGCCTGAAGCGGCTGCGCGACCTTCACGCCCTTGGGCACGTAGATGAACGAGCCGCCGGAGAACACGGCGCTGTTGAGCGCGGAGAACTTGTTGTCGCCGGTCGGGATGACCTTGCCGAAAAACTTGCGGAAGATCTCCGGGTGCTCGCGGAGCGCCTCGGTGGAGTTGGCGAAGATCACGCCCTGCTTAGCGACGAGCTCCTTGATGTTGGAGTAAGCGGCCTCGCTGTCGAACTGGGCCTCGACGCCGGATAGAAACTTGCGCTCCTGCTCGGGAATGCCGAGACGCTCGAACGTTTTCTTGATGTCGTCGGGCACCTCGTCCCAGGTGCGCTTCGGTTTCTGGCCCTGCGAGAGATAATAGCGGATTTTGTCGAAATTGATGTTTTCGAGATCCTTGGTCGCCCAATGCGTGGGCATGGGCATAGAGAGAAACTTTTTCAGGGCATTGAGGCGAAACTCGAGGATCCAGGGCGCCTCCTTTTTCACCGAGCTGATGTAGCGGACCGTCTTCTCCGAGAGACCGGTGCCGGCGTCGAACTCGTAGTCCATGTTGTAGCTGAAGTCGCCCTTGGTTTGGTCAATGCCGACGACGGGATTTTCCGTGGCGGAGTCGGCTGCAGGAGCGGGCGGAGGCGTGTAGGTGAGAGCGGACATGGAATCTGGGATTTGAATTTGAGAGCTGCGCGGTGAAAGCCCCGTCAGGCGGCGGCGAACTCCTTTTTGACCCAGTCATAACCCTTGGCCTCAAGCTCAAGCGCGAGGGACTTGTCGCCGCTTTTCACAATGCGACCGTCCCACATGACGTGGACGTGATCGGGCACGATGTGGTCGAGCAGGCGCTGGTAATGGGTGATGAGTAGGATGCCGGGCGCGGACGGGCCGCCGCGCAGGGCGTTGACGCCGTCGGCGACGATGCGGAGCGCGTCAATGTCGAGGCCGGAGTCGGTCTCGTCCATCAGCGCGAACTTCGGCTCAAGCATCGCCATCTGCAAAATCTCACAGCGCTTCTTCTCGCCGCCAGAAAAGCCGTCATTGACTGAGCGCGACGTGAATTTCCGGTCAATTTTCAGCAAATCCATTTTTGCGTAGAGTCGCTTGTAGTAGGCGGTGGCGTCGAGCTCCTCGCCTTCGGCAAGGCGGGCCTGCACGGCGGCACGGAGGAAGTTGGCGATAGAGACACCGGGAATCTCGCTAGGATATTGGAACGCGAGGAATAGGCCGGAACGCGCACGCTCGTCGGCCTCCTGTGCGAGGATGGACGCGCCATTCAGGAGCACGTCGCCCGACGTGATCGTGTAGTCGGGATGGCCGGCCACGGCTTTGGCGAGGGTGGACTTGCCGGTGCCGTTGGGGCCCATGATGGCGTGGACTTCGCCGCTGCGGATCGTCAGGGAAAAGCCTTTGACGATGGATTTGTCACCGATGGCGACGTGGAGGTCTTTGATTTCGAGCTGGCTCATTGCGTGGTGGAAAGTGGAGGAAGATTTCGGACAAACCTACGATCGGCAGGAATGTCAGCGGGTGGCCTTGGTCTTGCCCCGGAACGTGATCTCGACCGCGCTCGCCTCGTAGCCGAGAGGCAGCACGGACTTTACGCGGTCGAGCAGGCCGGGAGGCAGATCAATGTCGTGGGTCGCGCCGCTTTTCTCGTCGTGAAAATGCGCATGCGGGCGGAGGTTCGGACAGTAGCGGGTCGGCTCCCGCTCCAGGTTGACCTGCCGCACCAACCCGCAGGAGACGAGAGTCTCAAGGCAGTTGTAAACGGTGGCGAGCGAGATGCCGGGGAGATTCTCCTTCACGCGTGTGAACACTTGGTCGGCCGTTGGATGGTCGCGTTTGTGCAGCAGCACGTCATAGACGATCTCACGCTGGGGCGTGGCGCGCAGGCCGGAGTCGGCGAGGCGTTGTGCGAGCGAGTCGGTGTTGGAGTCGGCGAGGCCGGACATGGATACAAGGAACCAAATTGGAATCATTCCAAGGAGCAAGCTCGAATTGGAATAATTCCAATTAGAAGGGAAAGGCCCGCCGGAGTCCGATCGCCATCCTGCGGGTAGCAAATCGGCCACCACCGGGCATGCGCGGCGAAATATGCCTGGCTCAAAACTGCGGGCGCGAGAGGCCGAGCTTGATCATCGCCTGCCGCACGGGACCGGGTTCGGTGGGGCGCAGATTCGGGGGGAGTTGTTCGAGAAAACCCGCGTGCGCGGCGGCCGCGAGCGGGGTGACGCCGCTGTAGTTGCGGAGCGCGAGCAGCGCGGGCGTGAGCAGGCTGGGCGGGATTTGCCGGATATGACCGGCGGCGGCGGCGGCGTGGAGCGGGGTGTCACCGTCGTCGTTGCGGGTCGCGAGCAGGTCGGCGGTGAGCTGGCCGGGAGGGATCTTGTCGAGCTGGCCGGTCTCGGCGGCGGCGTGGATGACGGTGAAGCCGCTCTTGCTGCGGCGCACGAGGTGGTCGTGAGTGAGAAACGCTGTGGGCACATCTCCCAGGTGGCCGGAGATGGCGGCCGCATGGAGCACGGTGTCACCGGCATTGGTGGCGGCGAGGAGCGCGTCGGGGGTGAGCAGCACGAGCGGGAGCTGGCCGAGGTTGCCGTTGAGGGCGGCGACATGGAGGACGGTCTCGCCGCTGAGGTTGGCGATGGCGAGCAGACGGGCCGTGAGAAACCGCGGCGGGACGCGGTCGAGCGTGCCATTTTCGGCGGCCTCGTGGAGAAGATTACTGCCCAGGTCGGTGCGCGTGAGAACCAGCTCCTCGTCGAGCAGGCCGGCGGGGAGCTGGCCGAGGTGACCGTGCGCGGCGGCGACGTGCAGGACGGTGTAGCCGGAATGGCTGCGCGCGAGCAGGTGCGGACGCGAGAGGAGGGCGGGCGGCACCTGGCCGAGATGTCCGCCGATGGCGGCCTGGTGCAGGGGGGTGTAGCCGGCGTCGTTTTTCACGAGCAGGGCCTCGGGCGAGAGCGTGGCGGGCGCGAGATCGGCGAGGCGGCCGTATTTGGCGGCGAGGTGCAGGAGGGTGTAGCCGGCGGCGTTGCGGGCGAGAAGGCGGTCCGCCGGGAGCGCGCGGAGCTCCTCGCCGGTGAGCCGGTCCGCGCGAAGGGCGTTGTGCAGCGCGTTCGTTTCCATGCGGGGGTGAGGGAACGCCCGCGTCCGGTGTGGCGCAAAGCAAAAAAAGCGCGGGCGCGCAGCTTTACGTTTAATTCATTGACAGGGCCTGCGCCGCCCGGTGTTTTGGTCACCCTTTTTATGAAAGTCGTCTCCTCCATCAAGTCCGCCAAGAAGCGCCATCCGGCGTGCCAGGTCGTGCGCCGCAAGGGCAAGATCTACGTCATCAACAAGGTCGAGCCGCGCTACAAGGCCCGCCAAGGTTGAGCCGCTCCGCGTCTCGCCAACTTCTCTATATTTCCGTCATGAAAGCTGAAACCCATCCCTCTCTAAACCGCGTTTGCTTCCTCGATGTCGCCACGGGGAAACGTTTTCTCACCCGCTCGACCATGAAGTCCGCCCGCAAGGAGACCATTGACGGCGTCGAGCACTTCGTTGTCATCCGCGACGTGACGATGGACTCGCACCCCGCCTACACCGGCGAGAAGCGCCTCGTGGACACCGCCGGCCGCGTGGAAAAGTTCACCTCGAAGTTCAAGCGCACCACGGGCAAGGCTGCCAAATAAGTTTCCTGAATTCAGGCGACCTCAATTGTCTGAACGGGGTCGTAGTTTTGTTCCAATTTGGCAGCAATGGTGCGCAGCATGCTTTGAAGAGCCGGCATCCCGATTGGCTTGGTGAGGTAGGCGTCCATGCCGGCTTCGAGGCATTTTTCATGATCACCCGCCATTGCGTTGGCGGTGAGGGCGACGATATAGGGCTGACGTTCTTGGGGGAGGGTGCGGCGAATTCTAACGGTGGCTTCGTGACCATCCATCTCCGGCATTTGCACATCCATGAACACGAGGTCGTAATCGTGACGGCTGACTGCGGCGAAGGCTTGAGCCCCGTTGCCGGCGACGTCGGCACGGCAGCCGAGCTTAGCGAGCATTTGCGTGATGACCTTCTGGTTGACCGGATTGTCCTCGGCAACCAGCAGACGCAGCTTCGCGAGCACGTAGTGATCCACGCCGATCGTGCCGACAGGGGATAGCGCAGCGGCAGGCTTGCTGGCGCGGCCTTCCAAAAATTGGAGTAGCACGGTCGGTTCCAGCGGCTTGTGTAAAACACTCGCGGGCAGACCGGTGGCGGCAATACTCGACGGGAGTTTCTTGGCGAAGTGTTCCAACCACGCGAGCCGCGAGGTGCCGGTTTCAGCCGCGTTCGCGAGCAAGTCCCGGAGAGTAGTGGCGGCGGCTTCCGCTAGACTCGTATCCACCAAGATGAAGTCGAACGTCTGCAATGTGTCCTCCAGAGCACGCAGCTCCTCCACCGTGCCAGCTTCGGTGACGTGCAGTCCCCATGGCACGACAGTATCGCGGAGCGCCCGTCGGCAGGTGGCGTTGTCATCGGCTACCAGCAGGCTGCGGCCGGAGAGTGCGGCGCGTGGAAACGTCGGGCAGGCCTCGGGCAAGTTGAGGGTAGCGGGCAGCCAAAACCAAAAGGTTGAGCCGTGGCTCGGCTGGCTGTCCACGCCGATGCGCCCGTTAAACAACTCGAAGAGCCGGCGGCAGATAGCGAGACCGAGACCAGTGCCGCCGAACCGCCGGGCCATCGAGGAGTCGGCCTGGGTGAACGGCTGAAACAGAGCAGCGACTTTCTCCGGCTCGATACCGATGCCGGAGTCGTGCACTTCAAAGAGCAGTGCGGGCGGGGCGTGTTCCGCTCCGGGAAAACCCGGCGGCAGCTGGCGCACGCGCACCAGCACTTCGCCGCGCTCGGTGAACTTGATGGCATTACCGATGAGGTTGGAAAATATTTGTTGCAGCCGCGTCGGGTCGCCCGCGATCACGGTCGGCACACCGGGCTCAAGCCGGTAGATCAGGTCGATATTCTTTTCCGCGGCCTTGGGTGAAAAAAGATGGAGGCAACTGACGAGGCAGCTTTCGAGGTTGACCGGCTGCATCTCGAGGTCGAGCCGCCCGGACTCAATCTTGGAGAAATCCAAAATGTCATTCAGCACGGTCAGCAATGACTGGCCGGATCGTTCGATGGTTTGCAGGCATTCACGCTGCTCCTCGTCGAGCAAGGTGTGCTGGAGCAGGCTGGTCATGCCGATGACGCCGTTGAGTGGCGTGCGGATCTCGTGGCTCATGTTGGCGAGAAAATCCGACTTTGCGCGTGCGGCCTGCAAGGCGTGGTCACGTGCGGATGCCAATTCTTGGTTGGTCCGATTGAGCTTTTCGCCAGAGGTGGCGAGTTCCGAAATCTGGCTGAGAAATAACCGGTGTTGTAGATGCACCAGCGCCTGCACCGGGATCAGTCCGAGCAACCGTCGCTCCGCATCCACCAGCACGACCTCGTTGTAAAAATCTTTGCCGGAGCGAGCAAACGCGGCCGCTAACACCTCGGTGATTGGCTGGCCAAGGGGGATCATGAGACAAGCCTGCTCCATTAGTTCCCGCACAGGTTTCCGGGCATAGAGGGCAAACCCAAAACGGCTCGCCATGACCTGATCGATTTTGCTGCGCAAGAGCAGCCCGGTAACCATTCCGGTCTCGACGACTACAGCAAAATCAGCGCGGAGGTGATGGAGCGTGCCTCGTGCGTCCTCCACCGCCGTGGTTGGAGTGAATACAAGCCGGTGAG
Organism: uncultured Opitutia bacterium; assembly: GCA_903869665.1. Classification (GTDB taxonomy): domain Bacteria; phylum Verrucomicrobiota; class Verrucomicrobiia; order Opitutales; family Opitutaceae; genus CAIYUN01. Next base: position 52,733 of record CAIPZZ010000063.1, read on the forward strand.
ACACAAGTGACAGAAGTAGATCGGTCCCGTTCGTGTCCACTGCTCGGCCGGGTGGCGGAGAGAGTTGGTGTGGATCGAGAGGCTCGGTTAAAGATGGAGTGCATGAACTCATGCACATCCCATCGGAAAGGCAGTTCGTGAAATTAGCCGTTACGTGTGAAGATTAGGTCACATTTGCCATGTGCGGATGAGAAGCGGGATGCGCACACGACTTACGGAAAACGTGCTCCAAAAACGGTTGGGATATCTTCGTGAGATGGTCATACCCGAACATTGCATCTGGCAGCTAAGCCACAAAGTTGATTATTTTCGTGTCTTATTCCGATTCCCTGCACCAAGCTGGGTGGCATATTTTCCATGCGAATCCGCGCCTTTCAAGGTCTTGTCCCAGTGCCCGCGCTCGCGCCCGAGGTGGCGTGTGTGCCTTACGATGTCGTCAACGCCGCCGAGGCCGCCGCGCTCGCCGCCGGCCGGCCGCGCAGCCTGCTGCATGTGGACCGCGCGGAGATTGACCTGCCGCCGGACACGAATCCCTACTCGGACGCCGTCTATGCCAAGGCCCGCGAAAATTTCCTCGCGCTCCAGCGCGACGGCACGCTCCTCCGCGAGACCGAGCCGTGCCTCTACATCTACCAGCAGCAGATGGGCGCGCACACGCAGCGTGGCCTCGTCGCCGTCTGCCATGTCGAGGACTACGACGCGGAGCTGATCAAGAAGCACGAGAAGACCCGCAAGGACAAGGAGGACGACCGCACGCGCCTCATCGGTGCCCTCGGCGCGAACACCGGTCCGGTGTTCCTTACCTACCGCGACGAGCTTGCCGTGACCGCGCTCGTCAACGCTAAGACCCGCGAGACGCCCCTGCACGACTTCACCGCGCCCGACGGCATCCGTCACACCGCGTGGCGCATCCCCGGCGGCGCGGAGTGGGTTGCCGCCTTCGGCCGCGTGCCGGTGAGCTACATCGCCGACGGACACCATCGCGCGGCCAGCGCCGCCCGCGTGGCCCGCGACCGTCGCGCCGCCAACCCCGCGCACACCGGGGCGGAGGACTATAACTGGTTCCTCTGCGTGCTGTTTCCCGCGAGTGAGCTTAAAATCCTGCCCTACAACCGCATCGTCTCCGACCTCAACTGCCATACCCCGGAAAATTTTCTGGCCAAGGTGAAGGCGACCTTCGGGCTCGAAGAAAACGCCGCGCCGTCGCCCGACGCGGTTGGCCGCGTGAGCATGTTTATTGGCGGAAAATGGTTCGGCCTGCGCTGCCCCGTGGATGCGAAGGCCGACCCCGTCGCGCGGCTCGACGTGAGTGTGTTGCAGGATCGGCTACTCGCGCCGCTGCTCGGCATTGACGACCCGCGCACGAGCAAGCGGGTGGATTTCGTCGGCGGCATCCGCGGCCCGGACGAGCTGGTGAGGCGCGTCAACGCCGAGGGCGGCGTGGCGTTCTCGATGTTTCCGACTACGGTAGCGCAGCTCATGGCCATCGCCGACGCCGGCCAGATCATGCCGCCGAAAAGCACCTGGTTCGAGCCCAAGCTGCGCTCAGGGCTGTTCACGCATACGTTCTGACAACCATGGGGCTTGAGCTCTTGTCGAGCGTGGGCAACACGTCTGGGCGATAAATCCTACATGGGATCACGCCATGGGGAGCAGAATATCCGACGCGGTTCCTAATAACGAGCTCGCCGAGGATGGCGTGTTCCACCCGCGAGGTCACCGGTTGGCGTCCCGGCCGTCATCCGTCTGCTCAGGGCTTGTCGGGCACGGGCGAGGCGAGGGGATAGATGCGGACGTAGTAGCTGTCGCGCAGGCGGGCGATCCACTTGGCCTCGGCCTCGCGGCCGAGCTGCGCGGCGAGCTCCGTCTGGATTTCGCCGCTGACCGCGCTGAGAGGTTTCAGGCCGGCGTCCTTGCGATCCACGACACTGAGCAGATGGCAGGCGTCCTCGCGGAGGATGGGGCCGCTGAAGGCGCCTTTTTGCAACGTGAAGGCGGGCGTGGCAAACTCGACTATCATCTTGGATTTTTCCCGCCAGCCCATCTCGCCGCCGTTGTCGCGATAAACGTCCTCGCTGACCTCACGGGCGAGCACCTCGAATTTTTCTCCGGCATTGAGGCGGGCGTAGATGGGCTGCATGCGGGCGAGCAGGGCGGCGTCGGTCTCACCGGCACCCCTTTTCAAGGTGATGAGGCGGAGCAGGACCGCGTCCTCCTGACGGAAATCGGCGGAGTCCTTGTGCGCGTTGTAAAAGTCTTCGACCTGACGCGGGCTGACGACCGTCTCGCTGCGACGGTGCTGCAGGCGCATAATGTTGTTGATGAGTTTCTCCTCGATCTGTTGGCGGAAGTCGCGGGGGGTCCAGCCGTTGTCGCGGAGGTGCTGGAGATAGGCGGTGCGGTCGCCGCCGAATTCCGTTTGGAGGCTCTCGGCGACATATTGATCAACCAAGCTCGCGGGGATGCGCCGGTGGCCGTCCTTCTTGAAATCGTGGACGATGAGAAGGCGGTTGATGAGGTCGTTGAGGATATCGTTCTGGAGTTGCTCGAGCATGTCGTAGAACTCCTTCTCGTTGCGCGCGCGGCGGCGGAGGCCGTCCACATTCCGATAGACCTCGCGGCGCACATCATCGAGGGTGATGATGCGATCCTCGACCTTGGCGACCACGGTGGCGCCGGGCAGGGGGGCGGTGCCAGCGGCGGCGGGCTTCGGCTCCGGCACGGGCGCGATGGCGGCGGACGCGAGCGCGGGCAGCGCGGCGGCGAGCAGGAGGAGGCGGCGGGGCGTCATGCGGCGGGAGGGAGATTGTTAAGAAACGAGAGGATTTCGCGCAACCGTAGGAGCGGGCGCGGGGCGGTCAACCTCGGAAAGCGCGCGCCGGGCTGCACCCAGTCGTCACGGCGACCGGTGGCGCGCAGGCATTTGAGGCGGCTACCCTCCGTCTCGACCAGTGCGAGGCCGGCTTGTTCCGCACGAAGGCGGATTTCGGTCACGAGCATGAGCGCGCGCACCTCGTCGCCGAACGGACCGAAGCGGTCGCGTAACTCGGCCTCGATGTCCTTGAGTGCGGCCGTGGAGGCGGCAAGCGCGAGGCGGCGGTAGAAATCAAGACGCAGACGCGTTTCGGCGATGTAGGCGGGCGGGAGACGTCCGGCGATCCGGGCCACCGGCACCGCCCCGGCGTGGTCGGCGTCGCGCAGCGCCGTGTAGCCGTCGGCGTGCCGGCCGTGCGCTCTGGGCGTGGCGCTGCCGGGAGTCTCCCCGCTGAACACAAAGTCCAGCTTCACGGTGGCGCGCACGGCGGCGGCGTGCTTGTCGCCCTTCAGTCGCGCCACACTCTGCCGCAGGAGCTGGCAATAAAGGTCAAAGCCCACGCCGACGATGTGGCCGCTCTGCTCCGGGCCGAGGAGGTTGCCCGCGCCGCGCAGCTCGAGGTCGCGCATGGCGATGCGGAAGCCCGCGCCGGGTTGGCTGTGCGCGCGCAGCGCCGCGAGCCTCTGCCGGGCTGGCTCTAGTAGTCGCACCTGCCGGTGCAGCAGCAGGTAGGCGTAGGCCTGATGCTTGAAACGTCCCACGCGCCCGCGCAACTGGTAGAGCTGCGAGAGGCCGAAGCGGTCCGCGCCCTCGATGATGAGCGTGTTGCAGTTCGGAATGTCGAGGCCGCTCTCGATGATCGTGGTGCAGACGAGCACTTGGGACTGGCCCGCGACGAACTCCGTCATCACGCGCTCCAGGTCGTCCGCGTCCATCTGCCCGTGACCGACCGCTACGCTCACGCCGGGCACCAGCTCGCGCAGCCGCGCCGCGACGGCCTCGATGGTGGCGACGCGGTTGTGCAGGTAAAACACCTGGCCGCCGCGCCGCAGTTCGTGTCGCACGGCGTCCACGACGACGGCCTCGTCGTAGGTTTTCACGATGGTCTGGATCGGGTGGCGATCGGCCGGGGGCGTCTCGATCACGCTCAGGTCGCGCGCGCCAGTGAGCGCCATGTAAAGCGTGCGCGGGATGGGCGTGGCGCTGAGCGAGAGCAGGTCCACGGTCGCGCGCAGGCGCTTGAGCGCCTCCTTGTGCCGCACGCCGAAGCGCTGCTCCTCGTCCACGATCACCAGCCCGAGGTCGCGGAACACCACGTCGCGCCCGAGCAGGCGGTGCGTGCCGACGAGGATGTCCACCTGCCCCGCGCCGGTCGCGGCAAGGATTTTTTTCTGCTCGCGCGGGGTGCGGAAGCGGCTGAGCAGCTCGACCGCGACCGGCCAGCCGGCCATGCGCTCACGAAACGTGTTTAGGTGCTGCTGCGCGAGCACGGTGGTCGGCACGAGCACGGCGACCTGCTTGCCGGACTGCACGGCTTTGAACGCGGCGCGGATCGCCACCTCGGTCTTGCCGAAGCCCACGTCGCCGCAGATAAGCCGGTCCATCGGCCGCGCACGCTCCTGGTCGGCCTTGGTCTCGGTGATGGCGCGAAGCTGGTCAGCTGTCTCAGTGAACGGAAACGCGTCCTCGAACTCGCGCTGCCAGTCAGTGTCGGGCGGCAAACCCTGTCCCGGCTCGGCCTCGCGCGCAGCCTGCACCCGCAGCAGGTCGGCGGCCAGATCGAGCGTGGCGCGCTCGGCGGCGGCGCGGGTTTTTTCCCACCGGCCGGACCCGACGCGCCCGAGCGGCGGGCGGACGCGGCCGAGGCCGACGTAGCGGGAGACGAGGTGCGATTCCGTGAGCGGAATGTGCAGCGTCACCCCGCCGTCGAACTCCAGCGAGACCACCTCGCGCGTGCCGTCGGTCGCCTCCAATTTCTGGAGCCCGCGATACAGCGCGACGCCGTGCTGGAGATGGACGACGAAGTCGCCCTCGGCCAGCTCAGAGAAATCAAGAAGCTGGTCCACCTGCGCGCGCGGCGCGGCGGCAGCCGGTTTAGCCGCCGCCGTCCGGCGGGGGCGCGCGCGGCCGAAGATCTCTGTTTCGGTGACGACCACGAGGCCGGCCTCGCCGCTCGGGCTCCCCGATAAAAATGACGAGGCCGCCCGGCCGGCGATGCGGAACCCTTCATTCAGCCCGCCACGCAGAAACCTCGCCCGCAGCCCCTTCAATGCCGGTTCGGCGGCGAGAATTTCCTTCGCGCGTTGCTCCTCGCCTTCGCGCGCTGTGACGACGGCGACCGTGTGGCCGGCCTTGGCCCACACGGCCAGTTTTTCCAGGAACTCGTGCCGCGCCGCCTCCTCGAAGTCGAGCCGCTCGTGGGCGATGAGCGCGTCCTCCGGGTAGCGTCGGTGGTGCGCGAGGCTCTCGGTGTCCCAGGTCACTTCATCCGCGCCCTCAAATAGTGCAGCCGGTTCATCGAGGTCGCCCATACCGACCACCGTCGCGCCCCTAGCCAGCGGCGGCGCGAGCGCGGCAGCCGTCTCGCGTCCCAGCGCGGCAAATTCCGCGTCGAGTGCCGCCGGTTCGACCAGCGCGAGCCCCGCGGCCGCAGGCAAGTGATCCACCAGTCCGGCGGCCGCCGCGAACCGCACGCCCGGCGCGGCCGCGAGCGTAACCTCCGATACCTCCGCGCCCGAGCGCTGGGTGACCGGATCAAACTCGCGAATGGTCTCGATCTGGTCGCCGAAAAAATCCAGGCGACAAGGCCGCGCGGCCGTCACCGGATAGACATCAATGATCCCACCGCGCACCGCGTAATGGCCGGGAGACTCGCACACCGGTTCGGAGTCGTAGTCGAGCTCGCGCAGCCGTTCGAGGAGCCCGGCGAACGGCTGCGCTTGCCCGCACTTCAGCGTCAGCTCGCGCGCCGCCAGCTCGTCCGGCGCGGGCACGGGCGCGAGCAGAGCGGCTGGGGTGGTGACGAGCAGCAAGGCGCGGCGCGGCGCTCCCGGTGCGCTTGAGCCGCCGGTTCCGCGCAAGCGGGAGAGCACGGCGAGGCGCGCGGCCGAGGCGGCAAAGGCCGCCCTCATGTCGCGGCTGTCGGCGAGCGAATCGGGGAAGAAGAGCGCTTCCAGCCCGCAGGGGCCGTCCGCCGCACAGCGGGAATCCGCGATGGAGCCGGGGGCTGTTGCTTGGGAGGCGCTTTTGTTCCGCCTCGTTGGCCGCTGAGCTTCCTCGGGTTGGCCGCCGTTGTCCCCTGTGGCAGCGCCAAACAAAGTCACATCCTCCGCTAGCCGCTCCGCCTCGCGCGCGTCCGCCACCACCACGAGCCAGACCGGCGCGGGCGACGCGCGCATGAGCGCGGCCAGCACCGCCCCACGCGCGGGCGGGCAGACGCCGAGATGGCGCGGGCGGGCGGGCGTGGTGCTTTCCGACATGGGCAGAAGCAGGAAGCCGGTGAAAGCAGAAGGCAAACTCGCGCCGCGTGCGCGGTGAATCTGGCGACGGCCGTCAGGCGGCGGGCTGGCGCGCGGGCGTAAAAAAAGCCGCCCGGTTGGTGGGCGGCGTTGGGCTGGGCACGGAGAGCTGATGGAGGCGGGCGGGCCGGGAGATTGGCCAGGAGGCGAAGAAGGCGATTAACGTCCCGTTTCTCCCGAAGCGGGCCACAATTTGAGCGCGTTCCGGCTCGGGAGCGCCGGGACGGGGGGCTACTTTTTGATCTCCTCCGCGATTTCTTCCAGCGGGTAGGTGATGATCTCGGCGAGGGTGGGGTGATACCAGGGGGCGCGCAGCAGATCGAAGACCGTCGCGCGCATCGCCAGCGGGCCGCTGAAGCAGTGGATGAGCTCGCCCGCGTCCTTGCCGACGATCTCCGCGCCGAGGATGCGGCCGCGCTTCGGCTCGGCGAGGACTTTGACGTAGCCGTAGTTCGCCTCCATCAGGATGGACTTGCCGTGGTCGTCGAACGGGTAGCTGGCGCGCAGGTAATTCACGCCGCGCTCGTCGAGGTCGCGCTCCAGCACGCCGATGGTGGCGAGCTGCGGGTCGGTGAAGACGACGTTGAGCATGAGCGAATAATCCACGGGCTTAAGTTTTTTCACGGCGGCGGCATGGCGGGCGGCGAGTTCGCCCTGCTGGATGGCGATGTGGACGATCTCGGCGGGACCGGAGCAGTCGCCGGCGGCGTAGATGTGCGGCGCGCTCGTCTGCTGCCAGCGGTTGATGACGATCTGGCCGTTGGGGCGCGCGCGGACGCCGGCGGCGGCGAGATTGAGCGCCGCGGTGTTGGGCTCGCGGCCAAGGGCGTTGAAGAGGTGCGCGGCGCGGCGGGTGATGGTTTTGCCGTTGTGGACAAATTTCACGGTGACGCCGCGCGAGTCGCCGGAGATTTTTCCCAATTTCGTGCCGGCGAACAGCTCGATGCCTTCGTCCACGAACGCCTTTTGCACGACGCAGGAAGCGTCCTCTGAGTGGTCGCGCAGGATGTTGGGGCTGCGCTGCACGAGCGTGACGCGCGCGCCGATGCGGTGGAGAAACTGCGCCAGCTCGCACGCGACGATGCCGCCGCCGAGCACGATCACGCTCTTCGGGATGAAATCGAGGTCGAGCACATCGTCGCTCGTCCAGCACGGCGTCTCCGCGAGGCCGGGCACGGGCGGGACGCTGACCTTGGAGCCGGTGCCGATGAGGATGTGCTTCGCGTGGATCTTTTTGCCGTTGGAGAGCGCGACGGTGTGCGGGTCGAGAAAGCGCGCGTGGGCGCGGATGAGGTCGAACTTGCCCGACGTGAGCGCGTCTACGCGGTAGTCGGCGAAGTCGGCGATGATTTTTTTCTTTCGTGCATTGATGGCTTTCATGTCCGCGCGGGCGGAGGGAATCTTGAGGCCGAAGGTCTTGCCCTTCTGCGCGAGATGCAGCACCTCGGCCATGTAGATCAGTGTCTTGGACGGCATGCAGCCGCGCAGGATGCAGAGGCCGCCGAGGTCGCGCGCGCCGTCCACAATGGCGGTGCGGAGGCCGAGGGAAACGGCGGTGCGGGCGGCGTTGAACCCGGCACTGCCGCCGCCGAGGATGAGGAAGTCGTAGCTTTTCATGGCGGGGATTCAAAATTTGGTGGCCACTGATTGGCCAAATTTTATGCCCGGCCGTTCTATCGTCCAATGTAAGAGGTCGGATAGCCCCACCGTGCCAATCAGAACCATGATCGTGAGCACCATAAAATGTTCGCGCTGGGAGAGTAATGCACAGCCATCCGACCGAGCTTCGCCCCGTCGCGTCCCGGGGAGGCAACTTGGGGTGCGTGAGGAGAGTTGAGGCCCATGAGGGCAGGTTAAAGACTAGTGGTTTAACCCTAGCCACCGAAAGGAGACACGGCCCGGCGGCGCGGCGCAATGCCGTTGTGCAGGGCGGGCGGGAGGCGGGTCATGCGGCGCAGATGGAGGCGGCGATTTCCTTGGCCTTGTCGGCACCAAACAGCTTTTCCACGAGCAGGAGGCCGAAGTCGGTGGCCGTGCCCGCGCCGCGGGAGGTGAGCAGGCGGCCATCGGCAACCGTGCGCTCGACGGCGAGGATGGCTGGCAGCTCGGGGGCGACCGAATAATGCGCGGTGTAGCGCCGCCCGGCGAGCAGGCCGGCGTCGTGCAGCACGGTGGGCGCGGCGCAGATGGCGGCGAGCCAGCGGCCGGCGGCGTCGTGGCGGAGGACGGCGGCGCGCACGCGCGGGTCGGCACGGAGGTGTTTCACGCCCGGGCCGCCGGGGAGGACGAGGGCGTCGAACAGTTTTTCTCCGACGGCGGCGAGCGTGGTGTCGGCGTGGAGCGTGAGGCCATTGCGGCCGGTGACGTGGATGCCGTCGCCGAGCGCCGCCAGCGTGACCTCTGCGCCGGCGCGGCGCAGCAGGTCAACGGGCGCGACGGCCTCCAATTCCTCAAATCCCTCTGGCAAAATGACGAGCACCGTGGGCATAGGGGAGTTGAACGCACGCGCGGGCGCGAAGGAACACAAATTTTCTGAGCGCGGCGAAGCGGAGATTGGCCGCAATGAGGCGCAAAATGCGCAAAAATTGATTCGACAGGAAGGTTTCAGCAGATTTCGCGGATGGACGCGGATGCCAGCCACCTCCGAGTCTTTGGGTGAGTGCTAGGTGGTCATTGCGAAGAGCGACAGCGCCGCAGCAATCCATCCGGTGGCGAGCTGGATCGCCACGCCCGGCTGCGCCGGGCTCGCGATGACAAGGCAAATTGAGCCGCCGCCGAATATTTGTGCCTTTTCGTGGTTTTTGTGGCCAATTCTTCGGCATGGATTTATCCGGCAAACGGCTGGTGGTGTTCGGCGCGGGGTATGTCGGCGCGGAGGTCGCGCGGCAGGCGGTCGCGCGCGGGCTGCGCGTGACGGCGCTTACGCGCAACGCGGAGAAGGCGCGCGCGCTGGCGGACGCGGGCGTGGAGACGGTGGTGGCCGACCTCGCGGGCGACGACTGGCACGGGCGCGTCGCGGGCGGGGCGGATTTCGTTTTGAACAGTGTGGGCTCCGGCGGCGGCGGGCTGGCGGGCTACCGGCGCAGCTATGTGGACGGGATGCGTTCGGCGCTGGCGTGGGCGGCGGGCGGCGGGGTGACGGCGGGCGGCACCCTGGTTTACACGAGCAGCACGTCGGTCTATTCGCAGGACGGAGGAGTGACGGTGGACGAGACGGCGGCGACCGGCGGGAGCGAGCGGGCGGACATATTGTTGGAAGCGGAGAATTTGGCGCTGCTGGCTTCCGCCGAAACTGGAGCCGCGACGCCCTCGTCGCGGTCGGCGAAGCGCGACGAG
>CAIPZZ010000064.1 GCA_903869665.1 uncultured Opitutia bacterium
GCCGAGAGCCTTGCGCGTGCCGATCTCCTTGGTGCGCTCCTTCACGCTCACGTAGGTGATGTTCATGATGCCGATGGCACCGACAAAGAGCGACAGGCTGGTGATGGCGAGGCCGCCGATAAAAATGCCGTTCTTGATCGGGTCGAGCTGCTCGCGGAAGGCGGCCTGGCTGTTGAGGTCGAAGTCATCCTTGTCGGCCGCGTCGAGGCCGCGCAGCCGGCGCATGAGGCCGCGCAGCTCCTCGCGCGCCTCCTCCATGCGTTTCGTATCATATTGCACGCGCACCTCTCCATCGTTGTTCCAGGCGAAATAACGGCGGAACGCAGTCACCGGCACGACGACTTGAGAGTCCCAGCTCCAAGCACCCAGCATACTGCCCTGCTTGGAAGTGACGCCCACCACTTGGAAAATGCGCCCGCCCACCCGGATGTCCTGCCCTACCGCGCCCCCGGAGGGGAAGAGCGCGTCGGCGATGTCAAAGCCGATGACGGCGACATTGCGCGTGGCTTGGTTTTCCAACTCGCTGAAGAACCGGCCTTCCATGATGTCGGAACGCGTCATGCGCGGGTAGTCGGCGGACACGCCCATCAGCCAGATGTTGTTCACGCGCAGGTCACCGCGGACGGCGTTGGAAAAACGGTTGGGCGCAGGCACGGCGAGCTTGAGCGGGCCCTCGGGATGCTCGGCGATCCACTCGTTGATCTGCGTGGCGTAGGTGGTCTGGATAGCGCGGCGGTTGCGGTAGGTGACCCAGTCGTCCCACGCATTCCAGGGCTTTTTGCTCACATAAAGCTGGTCGTCGCCGAAGCCGGCGAAACTCTGGTCCACCCCGGCGTCAATTCCGGCAATGGCCGTGCCCATCAGCGTGACGGCGACGATGCCGATGACGACCCCGAGCGCGGTGAGGGCGGAGCGGGCCTTGTTGGCGCGGATCTGCGCGGTGGCGATACGGACGGACTCGCGCAAGTCGTCGAAAAACATGCGCACGCCGTAGTCGAGTAGGCCGAAGACGGGCGCGAACAACAGCGCCAGGACGCCAACGACGCCAAACGCCGCCGCAAAGTCCAGGTGCTTGAGCACCGCGAGGACCGCCGCAGTCAGCAGTGCCACTGGCCCCGCGATGAGCGCGGCGCGCCAGAGAATGGCCCAGAATTGGCGGCGGAACATGCGGTCAGTTGGCCGGCGCGTCGGATTCAATCAGCCCGTCGCGCAACCGGACGATGCGGCGGGCGTGGCGGGCGATGTCCTCCTCGTGCGTGACGACGATGAGGCTATTGCCCTGCGCGTAGAGTTGCTCGAACAGCGCCATGATCTCGACACCGGTTTTGGAGTCGAGGTTGCCGGTCGGCTCATCGGCGAGGATGATGGAAGGCCGCGTGACGAGGGCGCGGGCGATGGCCACGCGCTGCCGCTGGCCGCCGGAAAGCTCGTTGGGCCGGTGGTGGACGCGGTCGCCGAGGCCGACATTCTCCAACGCCTCCTGCGCGCGGGCGAGGCGCTCAGCCCGGCCCACGCCGGCGTAGATGAGCGGCAGCTCGACATTGTGCAGCGCGGTGGAGCGCGGCAGCAGATTGAAGGTCTGAAAGACAAACCCGATCTCGCGGTTACGGATGTCGGCCAGCTCGTCGTCATCCATCTCGGCGACGCTCTTGCCGGTGAACTCGTAGCGGCCAGCCGTCGGAGTGTCGAGGCAGCCGAGCATGTTCATGAGCGTGGATTTGCCGCTGCCGGACGGCCCCATGATGGCGAGGTATTCGTTGCGGCGAATTTTCAGGGCCACGCCACGGAGCGCGCGGATGGTTTCCTCGCCCATTTGGTAGAGCTTGGTCACGCCCTCGATCTCAATGACGAGTGCACCCGGCGGGCGGACCTCGCGGACGAAGGAGGATGGTGCGGGCGCGGACATGGCTGGCGCGCGGGATTATTTCTTCTCCGCCGCGCTCGGCGGCGGGGCGATGGTGATGGCCATGCCGTCCTTGAGCGTCCGGGTGATGACGGCAAAGCTGCCGCTCACGATCTCCTCGCCCGCCTTCACCCCCGATTTGATCTCGATGTGGGTGGTGTCCTGGATGCCGGTCACGACCGGCACCTGCCGGACCTTGTCGCCGTCACGCAGGTAAACGACTCGCTGGAACGCCTCGCGGTCGGCCTTCTCGCGGTCCTTCTGCTGCTTGACGCTCACGGCGGTGGCCGCGCCATCGCCCTTGTTCTCGGCGGACATTTTTTCGCGCTCGGCGGCCGCCTGCTCGACGGTGCGGGCGTCGGTGCCACGGGTGCGCACGGTGACAGACTGGAGCGGCACAGCGATAACGTTGGGCGCGGTCTGGGTCTCGATCTCGACGCTGGCGCTCATGCCCGGCTTGAGCGGAGCGTCCTTGTCGAGGATGCTGATTTTTACGAGAAAGTTGGTGACCTCGTCCTGCGTGCCCTGGCCGCTGGTCTTGGCGGCGGCGGCGATTTCACGGACGGTGGCGTTGAATTTCCGCTTGGGATAGGCGTCCACGCCGACCTGCGCCTTGTCGCCCGGCTTCACGTTGACGATATCGTTCTCATTGATGTTCACGCGGAGCTCCATGTTGGTGAGGTCGGCCACCCGCATGACCTCCGCACCGCCGTATTGACCGGTTCCCGCCACGCGCTCGCCCAGCTCATTGGAGCGCGAGCTCACGCTGCCATCAATCGGGGAGAAAATCGCCGTCTTCTCCAACAGATCGCGGGCCTGCTTGAGCGAACCCTCGGCGCGGGTGATGTTGGCCTTGGCGTTCTCCAGATTGGCCTTGGCTCCCTCGTAGGCGACCTTGGCGGCGGTAAAGTCGCTCTCGGAGATCAGCTGTTTCTTGAACAGGTCGTCGTTACGCTTGAAGTCTTGCTCGGATTTCAGCAGCCGGCTCTCGCTGTCAATGGCGCTGGCCCGGGCGGAGGTGACAGAGGCCTCGGCCTGGTCCACCTGAAACTGATAGTTGTCGGGCTTGATGCGGAGGATGAGCGCGCCCTTTTTGACGGGCTCGCCCTCGCGGAACGGCAGCTCGACAATCTCGCCGCTTACTTCGGGCGCGATCTTCACCTCGGTTTGCGGCTGGATCTTGCCGGTGGCGGAGACGATCTGCGTGATGGTCTTGACGACCGCCTTGTCCGTGGTGACGGCGACGGGCTTCTCCCCGCGGTGCGCGAGCGTGCCCGCGACTCCAGCGAGCACGAGCAACGCCACGACGGCGAGAACGACGGGCCAGAACAGGCCGCGCTTCTTTTGTGGCGCGGAGGCGGAGGGAGCGAGGGAGGATGACATGAACGTGAATGACCATTCCAACGGTTTTCCGGTTGCATGGACAGACGAAAAAACACGCAACGTCCGGTCACGGCGGCCAAAAGCAAATCGTATCCACGCCGGGCAACCGGCGAGAACCTGTGGAAACACCGCCCATCACGTCGTCGTTTACCACTTCCCAGGCGGGCGGATGGTTCGAGGCCTGAAAGCCGAAGAGGGTTTTGTTGGTTGCCGTGTCAGCTTTCATGGTGTTGGCTGGGGAGGTCAGCGCGAGCGCGGGAATCAGTCGCGCGAAGTTGCTTAGAATCGAAGTCACTTGAGTTTCAAGAGTTCAAGGGTTCAGTCGCCACAGAGTGAAGTTCAACACCGCCGCGAAACTCACCCAAGCCAGATAAGGCACAAGCAACAGCATCGCCGCGCGACTCACGGGACGGAAGTCCGCGATGGTTGCCGCGATGGCCAGCCAGAGCAGAAAGATCTCGGCAAACGCCAGACCGGGCCGGTGCCAGCCAAAAAACAACGGCGTCCATGCGGCGTTGAGCGCGAGTTGCACGAGGAAGAGTGACAGCGGTCGCCGAAGCGTCGCGAATCCTCCGCGCTTCCAGACGAGCCACGCCGCGACTGCCATCATCGTGTAGAGGGCCGACCAGACCGGGCCGAAAAGCCAGCCCGGCGGATTCCAGGACGGCTTCTTGAGCGTGGCATACCATTCGCCCGGCATGAAGAACGCGCCGAGCGAAGCGGCGCTGAAACAAAGCGACAGCCAGCACACCAGGGCGAGGGCCCGGCGGGTGTTGGAGCGATTTTCCGGCGTCGCGGACATAAGTATTCAATTAGCCGGCGGCCCGCAGATCCGCGAGCAGCCGCAAGACGGCGAGTTCCTTTGCCTTGGCTTCGACCTCCACGGTCAACGCCCGGCGTTTCCACTCCGCAGGGAAATCCGATGGGGCAATGTAGTCGTGATGACGCTCAGGCTTCGAACCGTCCCAGCCTGCGAGCGGGCTGGAAAGATGAAACAGCGGCTCGCGTCCACGCCAGGTCGCCGTCGCGCGCTGCGTCGCTTCTTCGACGCTTAGGCCATCGGCGAGACAGCGATGATGATGCACGTCATAGACGAGCGGAGTCTGCGTCGCCTCGCAGACCGGTAGTAAATCGCGCGGCGTATAAACCTTGTCATCATTCTCCAGCGTCAGCCTCGAACGCACCCGCTCCGGCAGGCCCTCAATATTCGTGCGCAGCGCGTGCAGTGCGGAGGGCTTGTCGCCATAAGCACCACCGCCGTGGATGTTGATCGTATCCGCGCCAATCCATTCGGCGACCTCGGCCTGATAGTCGAGCTCCGCGAGCGAATGTTCCAGCGTCCGTGGATTCGGCGAATTCAACACCACGAACTGGTCGGGATGGAAGGAAAGCCGCAGCCCATGCTCGCGGGCAAATGCGCCACACGCCAGGTAGCGCGCGACGATGGCGCTGTTTCTAGGCAACTCCTCCACCGCGTAGCCGGCCGTCGGATGCGTCTTCACTGGGAGAATCTGGCTGTTCACCCGGAACGCGCCGATGCCATTCGCCGTGCAGTAGCGGAGCGCGGCCAGCAGCGCGTCTGCATTGGCGGCGCAGAGTTCAGCCAGCCGGGCCAGCCGCTCGCGCTTCGTAAGCCGCAACATTGCCGTGGCGGTCGTGGTGCGGAACTTGATTGGCTCGCTGGCAAACATGCAGCAAAGCCCCAGCCGCAGTGCGCTTGGCGATGCGGTGGGCGATTTGGATTGGGGTGTTGGCGCCATCTTTAGCTCCGCGGTTGCAGGTTGTGGCCAACGGCAACAATTTCTACGGCCACGCGGTGACGAACACCTGGCGCGGGCGGAGTCCTGCGGAATGGCAGGCTGAAAAGGAGGCGAGGTCGGCGAGCGCTGGGGAGCGGGCAGCGAAGAAGGCCGAGCGGTTGGCTACCGAAGAATCATTTGTCCAATTTCTTCATCGCCTGTAAGGCCGCCCAGAAAGCGATTCCGAAAATGACCATGATGAGCGAGGCAAAGTAGGGGATTAGGTCAGTCATTTTTCGTGGAGCCGATCAGTTTCAAATAGATTCCGAAACTGAGAATTGAAGGAACCCAAATCCCAACAAAGATCGCCTCTTGTTTCTGCCCTCGGAAAAAAGTAATTTCCGAGAAAATGAGGGAAAGAAATGCGGCGACGAAAAGTAGTTTGTCGGTGAGCGAGAATTTTTTAAACATGGCTGAGGTTTTTCAACAAGGGATTTAGGTGATAGGAGAAAATTCCGTGGTGGAGACGCTTAGCGGAAAGATGGCTTACTTGATGTCAAATTTTTCGTCTGTCAAATATCCCCCATTATCAAGCCCGCCGTCCACGCGGATGACTTAGCCTGTCACCCAGTGCGGTTAGCGATCCAGCGGCCAGTAGACGCCCGCTAAGGCCGGGTGGGGAGCGGAAGTCTCCCCGCCCGGCACAAGCGTTCATTTCGGCAGCACGACGGTGTCGATGACGTGAATGACGCCGTTGCTGGCGGCCACGTCGGTCTTGATGACCTTGGCGTTGTCCACGGTGACGCCGCCGGCGGTGACTTTCACGTCGAGCGACTGGCCGTTCACAGTCTTGGCCATCATCGTCTTAACATCAGCGGCCATGACTTTGCCCGCCACGACGTGGTAGGTGAGGATGGCGACGAGCTTGGCCTTGTTCTCCGGCTTGAGCAAATCTTCCACGGTGCCCTTGGGGAGTTTAGCGAAAGCTTCGTCGGTCGGCGCGAAGACGGTGAACGGCCCGGGGCCTTGCAACGTCTCGACGAGACCGGCGGCTTTCACTGCGGCGACGAGGGTGTTGAAACTGCCCGCGCCGGAGGCGACGGTCACGATGTCGTTGCTTGCGGTCTTGGTTTCAGCGTGCGCGACTCCGAAGAAGCCGGCTGTGGCGACAAGGGCCGTGAGGGTGAGGATGCGGATGGTTTTCATGGTTTGGATGGGCTGTTTTGTTTTGGTTGAGGGTGAACCCGGACGACCACCGCGAAGCGACTCGGCTGGCGAACCGGCATTCAAGCCGGCACTGGGCAACGCTTGCGTTTGTTTTCCAATGTTCACTGTGTTTTTATGTTCAGTTTGCTGACAAGCAGCTCTGAAGTGTCTAAGATATGACTAACGATTGTTCAGTTGTCAATAGTTTGTCTCGAAATAATTTCAGAAAAGAATTGAGGGGGGTTTTTGTGAAATATTTGAAGGGTTTAGCTCTATTACAGGCTATTCCGAAGCAATCTGGAATTACTGACTTGCATAAAAAGCATTCTGTATCAATTCTGTCTAAGTATGACTGAAGCCCATCTAGCAATCAAAGTAGTTGCCCGGCGCACCGGATTGAGCGCGCACGTCATTCGGATATGGGAGAAGCGCTACGGCGCCGTGGAGCCAGAGCGCACCGGGACGAACCGCCGCCTGTATTCGGATGAGCAAATCGAGCGGCTGAGTCTGCTCCGCGACATCACGCAGGGCGGGCATAGCATCGGACACGTCGCGAAGTTGCCGACGGAGAAATTGCGCCAACTAGCCAAGGAGTCCCACGACACCAACGGCCGAGCTTCTCGGTCGCGGGCTGCTGCGCCTGCCGTTCCTGCGGCCCACACGTTTCTCGATGAATGCGTCGCCGCAGTGAAATCGCTCGACGCCCGCGCGCTGGAAGAGACGTTGCAGCGCGCCGGGACCGACCTGGGCGCGCAGGGGTTGCTGCAACGCGTCGTCGCGCCGCTTGCGCAGACCATGGGCGACTTGTGGCGTGACGGCACCATCACTGCGGCGCATGAACGTTTTGCCAGCGCAGTCCTTCGGGTTTTCCTCGGGCACGCGGCCAAACCGTTCGCTGGAACGGAGAGCGCGCCCGTGCTGGTGGTTGCGACACCGGCGGGACAGATCCACGAACTCGGCGCGCTGCTCGTCGGTGCGGCTGCAGCGAATCTCGGCTGGCACGTTACCTACCTCGGGGCCAGCCTGCCGGCGGCAGAAATAGCCGGTGCGGCCCGCCAGCATCGCGCCCGCGCCGTGGCGTTGAGCCTGGTCTATCCAGAAGACGACCCGCGGCTGGAAGGCGAGTTGACGCGATTGCACGGGTCACTGCCGCCAGAAGTCACGCTCCTCGTCGGTGGGCGCGCGACGCCTGCTTATCGCGATGCCCTGGAAAAAATCGGCGCGGTGCAAATGAATGACCTAGCGCAGCTCTACTCCGCCTTGGATGATTTGCGCCGGCCCGCCAAGAAAATGAACCGATGAAACCGTTCTTCACCCGCAACATTGATAATAAGGGCCGACTTGTGCGTGGACTCGGCGCGCTGGTGCTCCTGATCGGTGCGGGCTTTGGCTTCAAAGTTTCCGTCTGGCTGGGTTTGGGGTTGCTGTCGGCGGGGGTATTCGTCGGGTTCGAGGCGCTGCGGGGCTGGTGCGTGATGCGCGCCTGCGGCATCAAAACCCGGCTTTGAGCGGGGCACCCCACATGAAAGAGTTTACCTTCCAATCCGAAACCTGCGTTCCGCGCACGCGCAGCGAAGTCTTCCCCTTCTTCGCCGAGGCGAGCAACCTGCAAACCCTCACGCCTCCCTGGCTGAAGTTCGAAGTCCTCACGCCGTCGCCGATCATCTTGCGTCCCGGCACGCTGATTGATTATCGAATCACCGTTCACGGTCTTCCCATCCGCTGGCGCACGGAAATCACCGAGTGGGATCCGCCGCACCGGTTCGTGGATGTGCAACTGAGCGGCCCTTACACCTTGTGGCATCACACGCACACCTTCGAGGAACGGGATGGCGGCACGCTCTGCCTGGATCGCGTGCGCTATCGCCCGCGCGGTGGTGCGTTGGTCCACTGGCTGTTTGTGCGTCGCGATGTCGAACGCATATTCGAGTATCGGCAACAGCGGCTGAAGGACATTTTCGGTTCTTCCGGTTTCTTAGTGGGTGGATGAAGGCTGAAGGACAGCCAGCATCTTGAGTTTACCGCAGTGAAAAAGAATCCGGGTGCGGTAGTTGGGGGGCTTTTGTCCTGCAACAGACAACGAATCTTCATGCCAGCTTTCTGGCTCTTGCCAATAGCCAAAACCAGCCAAAATGGGTTGATGGCGGGATTAGTTGAGCCGAGTTGGAAGGTGATAGAAAGGCAACGAACCATCGGCCAAAAGGATTCGTTGCTTTTGCGATTTATGGGCCGGTTTTGAGCAGCATTTTTAGGGCGTCCAGATGCCTGTCGGAGGGCTTTCTGTGGCCGGTTTCCCATCGGGCCAAGGTCGAAGGATCAACGCCAATCAATCGAGCTGATGCTACCCGATCCAAACCTCGGCTGCAACGAGCCCAAACGAGCTGGGCAGGGAGGTCCGTCGGCTCCGGTAACGGGTTGTAGCCGAGGAACCTGATGATGCCCGGTAGGTGTCGGATTTCCGGCTTTACCCCACCCTTTTCCCAGTTCCAAATCGAGGCTTCGTCCACCCCAATTTGGGCGGCGGCTTGTCGTTGGAACAGACCCAAATCGAGCCGCCGCTTCCTGATATGGTCGCCGATGGTCACAAGGGTCTTCGGATACCCCGGTTTCTTGGGGTGAGCGGTGATAATGGTCAGGTGGTGGAAAGGCAACGAAGCGCTGTCCATGTGGATATCTGGGAGACCCCAAACACGAGTGTCGCTGCTCACCGTCACAAATAATCAAATACAGAGCGCGCATCAGCGGCCCGCTGCTCGACCGCATTGACCTGCACATCGAGGCGCCTGCGCTTTCGATCCGCGAGCTGCAAAACTCTACGCCGGGCGAAAGTTCGGTTGACCATGCCGCGCCGGGCGGCGTATTCCTTGATGCGGTCGAGCTGGTTTTCTGTGGAATACTGCTGGTGCTCGGTGGACATCCGCACATAGGCGGCGACCGGGATCAGGCCGTCGCCGGGTGTGGCGGCGGTGCCAAGGGGTGATGATGGGGGCTGAGACGGCCCGCCCATGCCTGCCGCGACCGCTGCGCGCGGGGCGGGATCAGCGGGTGGACTCTTCGGCGATGATGCGCAAAATTTCATGCCCGCGCAGCCTGGCCCGCCGCAGTTTTCTGGCCATCGTATCTTGTAACGCAACGCCGACCCCGCCGGGAAGGCGGGCGAGCAGGTCGGTTCCTAGAGTGAAAAACGTGTCAAATGTATCTTGTAACGCAACGAACCGCATCGCGGAGAGACGGTATTGGATGAGACGGAATTGCGGGCGTTTGGCGCGCTTGGCGCGTTTGAGCCGCTGCCAGTATTTCGGCGTGACCGCGCGCCAGTGGCGGACATGGGTGCAGTTTTCCGAGCCGGTGAAATAGGGTTTGCCCTTGTGTTCGAGTTTCCACTTTTCCAGCCATTTGGCGTTGGCCATGGTGTGGCTGGCCTTCGCGCAGGCCGGGGTAGAGCAATACCGGTGGAGTTTGCCCACGCGGGGATCGACGGCGAACGGCTGCCCGCAGTGCGGGCAAGGCCGCAAAACTGGTTTTCGCTTCTTCGCTTTCATCGCCCGCGAAGCATGGAGCCCGCCCAACCAGATCGAGGCGACGATCACCGGATCGTGTTCCCGCCCCTGCATGGCCCTCCAAGACCTTTAAGCCTCGTTTAAGCTCCTCTTATACCTTCCCAGGACAGTCCATCCCCTCCGCTCAGTCACCGTCAAACGGCGGCGACCACGGGCCGGTGAAGGCCCATTTCACGAACAGGCCCACGACCAACCCGATCAGCGCCAAAAGCAACAGGCTCGTGATCATGCCCGCACGTTGCCCCGGCCTCCCGGCCAGCTCAAGCCCACATGCTCAATCCCTGCATCCCCCCTGCATGGGCCTTGCACGGCCAGTGCCGGCTCGACGCTTGGTCCACGGCTTAGAGCAAAATTATCGCGTTTTGGACTTTTACTCGCCCGGACCACCTTTACTGAATACTTGTGCTCTTTTGAGGGCCGACTTTTCGATGGGCTAGGCACTTACGCGATTTCATCTCCGCGCGAAAGAGCACAAAAAAGAGCACAAGTATTCAGTAAAGGTGCCTTTTTGGCCTGCCATTCTACGACGTATTTTGCTCACGTAAGTCGCTGGCGGTCGGGCTTATTCGGGGTAATTCGGGCTTTTTCGGCCCTTTCTGAAAGAGCACAAGTATTGAGCGAAGCTACACCTTTCCCGAAAATGGTGCCCGGGCGCGGACTCGAACCGCGATGCCTTACGGCACAGGCTTCTGAGACCTGCGTGTCTACCAATTCCACCACCCGGGCCGGGAAAGGGCGGCGAGAACACCGGGCCGAAATGCTCGTGGCAAGCCTGGAATTGGCCGGTGCAGGGTGTCTCCCAGCATCCTCGGCCGTGGTCTTGTCGTGCTGGCGGTGCTGTAAATGACGCACGTCGCGCTGAAGGTGACGACCACAGAGCCGGTCGCGTGCGGCGTAAGGCCGGCCTCGTAGCTAATGGGGCGGAGTTAGTCTAGCCAGCGGCCGTCGGGGTGGTCCAAGTATGAACAGCTAAACTGGCTAAGACGATTTTTTCCGAAAGTTCATTTCCACCCGATCATCATAAACGGTGAATGTCAGGCGGCCAGATCCTCCCGGCGGATATATTTTTCTCAGATCAATCTTTTCGATTCGATGCTTACCGTTCTCATCCCAGTGCAATTCCGTGTCAGCAGTGATTGGATGCGGATATGACATATAGCCTTTCGAGAATGTTTTACCTACGATTCCCGCCCGGCAGGTGTAGTCGCCAAAGATGGCCTCGGCGTTTTCCAAGTCATGTGACGACTGGTTAACGATCGCCACCTGAACATCAGCATTCGTGAAGGTGAAACCGTTGGCTCCGCAGCCAATAAGCATAAGACATAAAAGTCCGGTGAGTAGATGGGTAATTTTCATCAGCGAGAGAAGGGGCGAGATTTTTCAATCGTCTCACTTCTCCCGCGAGTCCGCGAGGCGGAGGGGCTTAGCGGGGGCGGCAGTTTGCTGGCTCATGTGCGCGATGAGGCGTTCGTTGAACTCCTTGGCGGGGTCGTGGCCCATTTTCTTGAGCGCGTAGGTGAGTGCGGCCACCTCGACCATGCGGGCCATGTCGCGGCCGGGGCGGACGTAGAGCTCGATATGCGGGAGGCGCTGGCCGAGGATTTCGTAGTGGTTCTCCTCCAAGCCGGTGCGCTCCTCGAGGACGTCGGGCGTCCAGTCGCGCAGGGTGACGACAAGATCAATGCGTTTCTCCAGGCGCAGGGATTTCACGCCGAACATCTCGGCGATGTTGATGATGCCGAGGCCGCGGCACTCCATGTAGCCGCGGTTGAGCGGGCGGGAGGTGGCCATAAGCTCGCGCTCGTCGAGGAGCTTGATGACAGTGAGGTCGTCGGCGACGAGGGAGTGGCCGCGCTCGACGAGGGCGAGGGCGCACTCAGATTTGCCGACGCCGGAGTCGCCCCGGAGCATGACGCCGACGCCCTTGAGGTCGAGGGTGGTGGCGTGCTCGGTGGCGCGCGGGGCGAACTCGTTGTCCACGCAGAGGGTGGCGAGATTGACCCAGTTCATCGTGATCATGGGCGTGCGCAGGAGCGGGAGGTGGCGCGCGGTGGCGACCTCGAGCATGGCGGGCGTGGGTGGTAGTTGCGCGTGAGGACGAGGCAAGGGATGTGACGATCGGCCATTGCGCCCATGATCTCGGCCTGGCGGGCGGCGGGGAGGGTCTTGAAGTAGGTCATCTCGGCCGCGCCGAAGACCTGGATCCGCTTGTGCGCGAAGTAGCGGAAGAAGCCGGTGAGCGCGAGCGAGGGGCGGTTGATGCTACCCTCCTTGATCAGCCGGGGCAGGCCGGGCTCGCCGGTGAGCAGCTCAAGCTTCAGCTTCTCGCGGTAGGTGTCGAGGAAGCGGGCGACAGTGATGCCGGGATGGACGACAGCGGGCATGGCAAGAGAGTAGCGAGCAAAGGGTAGTGGGTAGCGAGTAGAAAGAACTAGGGTGGGCGGAGAGGTGATGGCTGAGAACGCCCGCGACCAATGGCCCGCCACCCGGTGCCGTTGACGCTCAGAGGTTGAAATCCTTGCCGAGGTAAATCTCCCGGGTCTTCGGGTCGTTGATGAGGAAGGCGGCGTCGCCCTCGGCGACGCAACGGCCCTCGTGGATGAGGTAGGCGCGGTCCACTACGCGCAGGGTCTCGCGGACGTTGTGGTCGGTGATGATGATCCCAATGCCGCGCGCCTTGAGCTGGAGCACGACGCGCTGCACCTCGGCGACGGAGATGGGGTCAATGGCGGCAAACGGCTCGTCGAGCAGGAGGAATTTAGGCGAGGTGACGAGCGCGCGGGCAATCTCCAGCCGGCGACGCTCGCCGCCGGAGAGCGTGTAAGCAGGCTGCCGGGCGACGTGGGTGAGGTGGAACTCCTCGAGCTGGCGCGCGACGAGCGCGGCGCGGTCCCGGCGTGGCACGCCGATGGCCTCGACGATGGCGAGGATGTTCTCGGCAACCGTGAGCTTGCGGAAGGTGGACGCCTCCTGCGGCAGGTAGCCGAGGCCGAGGCGCGCGCGCTCGTGCATGCGCTTGCGCGTGAGATCGCGCCCATCAAGTAGCACGCGGCCGCGCGTGGCGGCGACGAGGCCGACGATCATGTAGAACGTGGTGGTCTTGCCCGCGCCGTTGGGGCCGAGCAAGCCGACGATCTCGCCGGCACGCACGTGCAGGTCCACGCCATTCACGACGGTGCGCGAGCCGTAGGTTTTCACCAGGCCTTCGGCGCGAATCTCGGACACGGGCGCGCTGGTCGGCGCGGCGCTATCGCGCGACGGGGTTGGGGGGGGCGAGGCGCTGGCGGGGGCGCTCATGGTTGCTTGGGCGCGGGAGCGGGCGGAGTCGCAGGTGTAGCGGGCGCGAGGTCGGCGGGGGTGGCGCCGAGATCCTTCAGCGACGGCCCGGTGGTTACAGCCTGCTCGACCTCGATCTCGCCCCGGCCGCGATGGTAGGTGATTCGGGCGCCTTTCATCACCACCGGCGAACCGTCCTTGGCGGGCAAGGTCACGACCGGGTCCTCGGTCAGCACGATCTTGTCCTCGCCGGGCAGCACCTCGGTCCGTCCGCTACTGGCCTCGCGGTCACCCTGGGTGACGTGGACACGCCCGGTGGCGATGAGTGACTTGAAACGATCAAGCTTGGAGAGCGACTCAGACTTGTCGCCGAGCTTGTAGAGCACGACCTCCAGATGGTCGCAAAGGATGCGGAGGTTGGTGCCGGAGACGGTCACGGCCCCATCGTAAGTGATCAGGGTCTCCTTGTCGCCATATACAATTTTTTGGCGGGTGGCGGTGATGACCGTCGGCTGTTCGGTGGCAGGCGTGGGGGGCGGCGGGATGGAGTTCGCGCCGAAGAGTGTGGCGGCCGCGAGCGCGGCCAGGGGAAGGAGGCGGCAGGTGGGTTTCATTTCAGGATGTCGGGCAGGGTTGCTTTGATGACGGTGCGGGCGTTTTCCCCGATATTAAAGGTTTTGGCCTCATGGTCGTAGATCCAATGCTCGCCGGAAACCTCAAAATCATCACGCACGACGCGCACGGATTGCTCGCCGCGCAGGATTTTTTGGTCGGGCAAGGCGGTGGCGGATGGGGTGGTGAACACGGTCTCGGGGCGGTTGGCGGAGTCGTTGGCGTAGATGGTGTAGGTCACGCCGGCCAGGGTGAGCTCGCTGCGGGTGAAGTAGCGGGCCTCGTCGGCGCGGAGGTCGGTGTCGCGGCGGACGCCCTCTTTCGTGAAACGGCGGAGAGAGAAACCTTTCACGATGGTGGGGGTCGGGGCGGGGTTGGTGGACGACGCGCCGAGCAGGAGCAGAGAGACGGAGAACAGGAGACCTGAGACGTGAAGGGCGGGGAGCGAAAGCCGCTTGGGCGCGCATCGGCGAAGCAGCCGTTGCCAGCGTGCGTAGGATGGGGAGCAGATCAGGAAAAGCGAGCGGGCCGGGCGCGGAGTCATGGCGGTTTGTCCTGTCGCGTTAGCGCTTGTTCCCATTTCTGCCGGTGGCGGGAGTTGCCTGCGCCGCCAGGATGTGCTCGCACACCTCGCGCACCGCACCGCGGCCGGCGGGGCGGGCGGGGATGAAGCGCGCGGCCTTGAGCGCGGCGGGCATCGCATCGCGCGGTGCGGCGCCGACGCCGGCCCACGCGATGGCGGGGGCGTCAATGTCGTCGTCGCCCATGTAGGCGCACTGCGCGGCGGTGAGGCCGAGGGCGGCGGCGAGCTCTTGGAGGGCGGCGAGCTTGTCGGTGCGGCCCTCGATGAGGTGCGGGATTTTCAGCTCGGCGGCGCGGGCGCGCGTCGCGCCTGAAGGGCGTCCGCTGATCCACGCGACGGTGATGCCAGCCTTGTGCAGGCGCACGAGGCCCATGCCGTCGAGGATGGAGAAGGTTTTGATTTCCGTGCGGCCGTCGGAGGAGATTTGCACGGTGCCGTCGGTGAGCACGCCGTCCACATCGAGCGCGAGGAGGCGGACTCGCGCCCAAGCGGCGCGGCTGATTTTGGATTTTGGATATTGGATTTTGGATTGGGGCACGGCAGCGGAGGTCAGCTTGGTCGGTTAATCCAAAATCGAAATTCCAAAATCCAAAATTCGTCTCACCCGATCCACGCCGCGATCTGCTCAATGATTTTTTCGGTGGTCGGCCGATGGGCGGCTTCCAGCTCGGGGGCGAAGGGGACGGGGAGGTCGAGCGCGGCGATACGGAGTGGGGCGGCTTCGAGCGAGAAGAAGGCTTCCTCGGTCAGGCGCGCGACCAGCTCGGCGCCGAAGCCGTGGGTGCGGCGGCCTTCGTGCAGGACGATGAGGCGGTGCGTGCGCTCCAGTGAGGAGCGGATGGCGTCGAGCCGGAGGGGGGCGAGGGCGCGCAGGTCGAACAGGTCGAAGGTTTTTTCGTATTCGGTGGCGAAATAGTCGCAGGCCTCGGCAGCGAGGTGCGTCATCTCGCCGTAGGTCACAAAAGTCGCGAAATCGCCGGCGCGGACATGGCGGGGCATCCACACGTCGCGGTAGTTGGCGTCCCACGCGACGGGATGTTTGCCGCGGCGGTAGAGGCCCTTGTGCTCGAAGAGGAGCACAGGGTTGTCGTCCTCGTAGGCGGCGAGGAGGGCGTTGAAGGCGTCCTGCGGGGTCGAGGGGTAGAGCGCCTTGAGGCCGGGCATGGCGAGAAAGACGGACTCCAGTTCCTGCGAGTGAAACGAGCCGAACGTGAGCCCGCCGCCGCAGGGAAGGCGTAGCACGAGCGGCACCTTCGCGCCGGAGCGGAAGTGCATCGTCGCGGCGTTGAGCGTGATTTGGGTGAACGCCTCGGTGGAGAAATCGGCGAATTGAAATTCCTCAATCGGGCGGAAACCGCCGAGGGCGAGACCGGTCGCCCAGCCGGTGCAGGCGCTCTCGGCGAGCGGGACATTGAACACACGCGCGCGGCCGAAGTCGGCGAGCAGGCCGTCGGTCACCTTGAACGCGCCGCCGTAGGTAGCGATGTCCTGACCGAGGACGAGGGATTCCTTGCGCTCGGTGAGGATTTTGCGGTGCGCGAGGTTGAGAGCTTGGGCGGTGGTCAGATTTTCCGAATGCGGAGTGCGGAGTGCGGAGTGCGGAATGGAGTCCAGCGATGGAATCCACGACATGGGCGGGGCGGGTGGGGCGAAGACATCGGCCTCCATCGCGGCGGCGTCGCCGGTCGGACGCGGGGTGGCGAGGGAGGCTTGCACGCAGGCTTCCAGGAAGGCGTTGAGCTCGGCCTCGATTTTTTCAACCGCAGCGGCCTGGCCTTCGGCGACGAGGCGGGCGCGGTATTTCGGCAGCGGGTCGGCGGCGAAGAAGGCGTCGCTCTCGCCGGGCGCGAGGTAGTCGCCGGTGTCGTAGGCGGCGTGGCCGCGCAGGCGGAGCGTGTGGGCCTCGATGAGCAGCGGGCGTCCAGTCGTGCGGACTTTCGCCAGCGCGGCGGCGAGGGTGCGGGCGGTGGCGGCGGGGTCGGCGGTCGCGTCGAGCGCGAAGCCCTCGATGCCGTAGCCGGCGGCGCGTTTCCAGAGCTCGGTGCCGACGGCGAACTGCTCGCGCACGGGCGTCGAGTAGGCGTAGCGGTTGTTTTCGATCACGAAGAGGACGGGGAGCGAGAGGAGCGAGGCGAGGTTGAGCGTCTCGTGGACATCGCCGGTGCTCGACGAGCCGTCGCCGAAAAACGCGAGGCCGACGGCGGGGCGGCCGAGGCGGCGTTGGGCGTCGGTCGCGCCGGCGACGGGCGCGAGCATCGCGCCGAGATGCGAGATCATCGGCAGCGAGCGCGCAGCGGGGTCGCCGTGGTGGATGTTGCCCTCGCGGGCGCGCGTGGGGCTGCCGGCGTTGGCGAAGTATTGGTTAATGTGGTCGCAGAGGTGGCCGCTCCAGACGAGGTGGCCGCCGAAGCCGCGGTGCGAGAAGGAGACGACGTCGTGCGCCTTGTCGGCGAGGAGCGCGAGCGGGACGACGAGCGCCTCGTTGCCCTGCCCGCCGCAAACGGTGCCCTTGATGAGGCCCTGCCGGAAGAGTTCGAGGATGCGGTTGTCGGCAGCGCGCGCGAGGTGCATCCACGCGTGGAGGCGCAGGAGGGAGGCGGGAGAATTTTGCTCCAGCTCCGCCCCGGCGAGGTCGCGCGACGCGAGAATGGCGGGAGGTTTCGGGAAAGCCATCGTCCGGCGACGGTGGGCACGGGCACGGCGGCGGGCAAGCCCGCGTTACACGGAAGCCAAGCTCGTATGGCGTGATTTCATGTGCGCGGCCGATCGCTCCATTTTTGTATGCGCGACAGGAGAAAGAAATGAACC
>CAIPZZ010000065.1 GCA_903869665.1 uncultured Opitutia bacterium
GGACCGGGTCAGCGGCACGGCCCTCGGCATTGATGACGAAGGCTCGCTGCTCCTCCGCACCGCGCGGGGCCGCACGCAGCGATTCCGCGCGGGCGAGGTGACGCTGGAAAAAGTGCCGCTGCCAGATACCGCCGCCCGCCCTTCGCGACCCGGAGAATAGGCTGCATCAAATCCCGCGCTCACGGCAGCCACGGAAATTTTCCCGCCTTGGGGCGCCGTTTCTCGCGCTGGGCGGAGTGAAACTCCCGCGCCTCCTCGCTCTGGTAGTAAAGCAGCGTCGCGTTGCCCGCCAGCTCCTGCACGCCGCTCTGGCCGTCGAGCTCGGCGTTGAACGCGCTCTTGAGGCAGCGGATGGCGAGTGGGCTGTGGCCAAGAATCTCCTTCGCCCACTTTACGCCTTCGTTTTCCAACTCGGCGACTGGCACCACGGTGTTGACGAGGCCCATGGCGAGCGCTTGCGCGGCGTTGTATTGACGGCAGAGGAACCAGATTTCACGTGCCTTCTTCTGGCCGACCATACGTGCGAGATAGCTGGAGCCAAAGCCGCCGTCGAAGCTCCCCATGCGCGGGCCGACCTGCCCGAAGACGGCGTTGTCCGCCGCGATCGTCAGGTCACACACCACATGCAGCACATGCCCGCCACCGATGGCGTAGCCGGCGACGAGCGCGATGACGACCTTGGGCATCGAGCGGATGAGCTTTTGCAGGTCGAGCACGTTGAGGCGCGGCACGCCATCGCCGCCGACATAGCCAGCCTTCCCCCGCACGCTCTGGTCGCCGCCGGAGCAGAAGGCGTATTTTCCGTCCGTGTGCGGCCCTGCGCCCGTGAGCAGCACGACGCCAATGGACTGGTCCTCACGCGCGTCGGTGAACGCCGCGATCATCTGCGCGACCGTCTCGGGGCGGAACGCGTTGCGCTTCGCCGGGCGGTTGATGGTCACGCGCGCGATGCCGCCGGCCTTGTGGTAAAGGATGTCGGAAAATTTTCCGGCGGTTTTCCAGACGGTTTTACTCATGGATGCAAACTGACGCGACAGCCGGGGCTTGTCGAGCGTGCGGTGCCCCCGGTCACTTCGTTGTCTTGCAACGGCGGCGTCTCGCCACGATCTTCGAGCCAGATGAAACGCATTGAGGTCAAGCTCCACGTGCCCGCCGTCGCGCCGCTGCTCGACGTGATCAAGGGCGCGGCCGACTCGCTCCGCGACGGGCTGGCCGCGCCGCTGCGCGTGGAGGGCCTGGACGCCGACTTCCGCGCGGCGTGGCAGGACGAGCTGGCCGCCGCACAGAACGAAGACGTGCGCCTGTTGCTCTCGCTCTTTGACCGCGAGTTTTTCAGCACCGGCATCATCGCGCTCGACGGCGCCAACGCCGAGGCGATCGTGCGCGCGTGCGCCGCCGTGCGGCTGCGGCTGCGCGTGCTCGAGCTCGCCGCGCTGCCGGACGAATCACTGGAAGACGGCACGGTCGAGCTCGGCCAGCTCGCGGAGCCGGTGCGGCGGGCGTTCATGTGCTACGTCTTCCTCGCCACGTTGCAGGATCTGGTTCTCAGCCACCTCGACACGGCGATCCTAGGGGGCGGCGCGGCCCCGGCGGCCTAAGCCAGGGCGGGGGGTTACAAGCAAAAAAGTTTCCACGCTCGCAGTGTTCGCGTTTGACCGGCGGAGCGCGCGGAGCATCGTCCGCCGTGACACCCTGCGGTGCGCGCAGGCTTTCAATAACACGCTCTTTGCCTTTGAGTCATTCCGGGAGCCGCAATCGGCGGTGGCTGCTAGGCCGTCCATCGGACAGCATAAGCCGCCTGGTGGCGCCCACCTTAACCTAAAAAGGTCTGAGCCTTTGGGCTAGCGGCACAGGTGGGGTGTCACTTTTTTCTTCTCGTTCCTCGTTCTCTTACTCGTTCTCGTTCTCAAACACTCCTCTGTGAACCAGACAGCCGAGAACGAGCAGGAGTAAGAGAACGAGAATGATTACAAACCCTCGCTACCAAACCATGAACCTTATCGCCGCCCTCAGCCCACACGAATACAACTCACTCCGTATCCTTCACGTCCTCTCGGTGATCGGGCTGGTCGGCACGGTGTTCTATGCCTGCGCCGGCGCACCCGAGACGCGCAAGAAAGTTCTGATGTGGAGCGGCATCGCCAGCCTGCTCGCGCTGCTCACGGGCTTTCGGCTGTGGCAGGGAGCGTATGGCCTCACAGGCGGCTGGGCCGTCGTGAAGCTGGTGTGCTGGCTCGGCCTGTCCGCATTTGCCGGGCTGGCCTACCGACGCCGCGCGCAGGCCGGCCTGTGGCTCAAGCTCACGCTGGTGCTAACCGCGACCGCGCTGGCGATGGTGTATGTAAAGCCGTTTTGAACCCGGCGCCCGGCAATGGCCCGCGCGCGTGCGGCCTAGGCACCACGCGTTTCCCCTATGGATAACCTCTGCGGCATCTGGATCGCGCCCGACGGTCGCGCGCACGTCTCTGTCGCGCGCGCCGACGGCACACGCGAGGAGCGCGTCGAGAACTTTCGCCCGTTCGCTTGGCTCGCCACGCCGCCCGACGACGACGGACCGCCGCTGCCGCCGGGAGTAACGGTCGAGCGGCTCAACGGTGAGGGCGCGTTCATCGCGCTGGCGCACGCGGATAATTTCGCCGCCCAAGAGGCCTTGCTCGCGTTTGCCAAGGAAAACTCCCTCGCGCTCGACGCCATCCGTCCGCCCGAGAGCCAGTGGCTGCTTCAGCGCCGCGCGCGGCTGTTTGCCGACGTGCCGTTTGGCCGGCTCCGCCGCTGCCAGCTCGACATCGAGACCGCGTCGGCCAGCGGCGATTTCAGCGACGCCGCCAAGCCCGACGACCGCGTGCTCGCCATCGGCCTGCGCTGCGGCGGCCGCGACCGGACGCTCGTGCTCGCCGAGCCGACCGACGCCGCCGAGAAAAAACTGCTCGAGGATCTCAACGCCGTCCTGCGCGAGGAGGATCCCGACGTGATCGAGGGCCACAATATCTTCAAGTTCGACCTCGACTACCTGCGCCAACGAGCGAAACGCCTCAAAGTGCCGTGCGCGTGGGGCCGTTTCGGCCAGCGCGCCGCGTTCCGCCACAGCCGCCTCAAGGTCGCCGAGCGGCTGATTGATTTCCCCCGCTGCAACCTGCCCGGCCGCGCTGTCGTGGACACCTACCTGCTCGTGCAGCTCCACGACATCACGGCGCGCGAGCTCGGCTCCTACGGGCTCAAGGAGGTCGCGCTGCATTTCGGCATCACCCCCGACGACGGCCGGCGCACCTATCTCGAAGGCAGCAAAATCACGGAGACGTTTCACGCCGACCGCGCGCGCTTTCTCGCTTACCTCACCGATGACCTGCGCGAGACCTCCGGCCTCGCCGACCTGCTGCTGCCGACGTTTTTCGAGCAGGCGCGGGCGTTTCCGATTTTGCTCCAAGAAGCGACGCTACGCGGCACCACGGCGAAAATTGACCTCCTGTTCCTGGAAGAATACTACCACGCGCGCCAGTCCTGCCCGGTGCCGCCGGAGGTCGCGCCCTTCGAGGGCGGTCTCGCGCGCAGCTTCCAGGAGGGTGTGTTTCACCACGTGCTGCACTTCGACGTGGCCTCGCTCTACCCCAGCCTGCTGCTCGCCATCGGCCGCAACCCCCGCAACGACACGCTCGGCGTTTTCATCCCGCTGCTCGCCCGCCTGCGCGACTACCGCCTGAAATACAAGCAGCTCGCCAAATCCGCGCCAGCCGCCGACGAGCGCGCCGAGGCGTCGGCGCGGCAGGCGGCGTTCAAAATCCTAATCAACTCTTTCTACGGCTACCTCGGTTTCTCCGGCGCGCGCTTCGGCGATGGCGAACTCGCCGCCGAGGTCACGCGCCGCGGCCGCGAGCTGCTCCAAGCGCTCATCACCGAGTTTGAACGGCACGGCTGCGTCATCCTCGAGGCCGACACCGATGGGATCTACCTTTCGTCGGAGAAATATTTCGCCGCGCCCGAGGCGCTGCTCGCGCTGGTCGCCCCCATCATGCCGCCGGGCGTCGGGCTGGAGTTTGACGGGCGCCACGACGCGATGTGGTGCTACAAGGCCAAGAATTATGCGCTCCGCGACGGCGACCGGATTATCCTGCGCGGTAGCGCGCTCCGCTCGCGCGCGACCGAGCCGTTCCTGAAGCGCCTCACCGACCGCCTCATCGCCTTTCTCCTCGGGGTGGAGACCGAGTCGCCCCTCGGCCTGCTGGCCGATTACCGCGCGAAAATCTCCGCCCGCGAGCTGCCGGTCGCCGAGCTGGCCAAAACCGAGACGCTCGGCCAGAATCCCGACGCCTACGAGCGCCTCATCGCCGAGGGCGGCAAGCCCCGTCGCGCCGCCGCCGAAGCCGCGCTCCAGCTCGTCCCGCGTCCGCGCATGGGCGAGCGCGTGGCCTACTACGTCACCGCGAAGGCCAAGGGCAAAACCGCCGACTGGTCGCGCGCCCGGCCCGTCGGGCTGTTCGACCCCGTTGCCGCGCCCTACGATCCCGTCCATTATCTCGAAAAGCTCGACGACTGGCTGGAGCGCCACGGCCCGTTTCTTGGGGTGAAGTCCGCGCCGCCCGCCCCACCCCAGGGCGAGCTGTTCTGAGTTTTTTGAGGGGCAGGCCTAGAACCTATCCGAATAACGCCTAACCCGTCTAGGGGCGTCGCTTGCCGGCGCCCGAATCGGAACGGCGGCATCGAGCACCGCCCCTCCCCTGCGCTCTGTCCCTCCTGATTTTCGGACCGGCGCTTAGAGCGGTTTAAGTTGAAATGTAGCCGCCTGCCCGGCCCTTTGTCATCGCGAGGTGCGCGAAGCGCGCCGTGGCGATCCAGCACTTCGACCAGATCAGTGCCCCGAGCACCGTTGAGGGGCTGGATTGCTTCGTCACTGCGTTCCTCGGCTGGCAGCGTTATCGCGGGATTACTGGCATCATTAGTCTTGTAGGCCGCGATGATGCTGTCGGTGAATGGGTCCACCGCAGTCATTGTTTCCTCACCGAAACGATCGACAGGGTCCGTCACTGCCATGCCGGGGGGATCACGATGTTTTTTCCGAAATCATCCGGCTCATCGTTGAAGAGTGAAAAAACGAAAAGAAATCCAATGCCACGGAAAACAATCCATCCGACAACAGGCAGCGCAAAAAGATTGATCGCCCCACGCAGGGGATGCTTTTTGGCGAATTGAACAAGGCTGGAAATGAGAATGCCCAAAAAACCAACGCCCACAAACAACAGCAAGACGATCCCCACATATGGCAGGTGAAGCTTGATTTCGTTGAGAATCAAACAAACGAGACTGCTCAGCACAAAGAGAGAGGGCATCCACCAACTTGAAAAATAACGCGCCAGTGCCTGCTTGAGTTTAGTTTTCATGTGCTGGGGATCATCGCCAGATTCAGCCAAGGTGGTTTTTCGACGATTTTCAAGGCGGCAAGTGAGGCCACCGACCCAGCTCAGCAAGTCTCACTCCGCATACGGCGCGCAGATGGCCATGATGGCCTCGGCCTGACGGAAGCCGGCGTCCTCGGTGCTCTCTCCTTCGGCGCGGCGGGCGGAGTGGAGCGCGGCGCGCAGCTCGGTGACGATCGGATCATCGGCGGGGAGCGGCTTGGGGTCGCTCTCGATGCGGGCGAGCGCCATGTCGAGGCCGACTTCGCTGCCGATGGTAAGGTAGGCGTGCTCGAGCTTGTCGCGGACGCCCTTGGGCGTGCCCCACGCGAACTTCGTCAGCCCGACGGAGAAGTGGATGCCCTTGAGGTGCGGGTCGGACGAGACGAGGCGCATCGTGTCGAGCCCGATGTTGACGAGGCCGTAGGTGTCGGCGCCGACAGGTGC
Source organism: uncultured Opitutia bacterium (assembly GCA_903869665.1). Lineage (GTDB taxonomy): Bacteria > Verrucomicrobiota > Verrucomicrobiia > Opitutales > Opitutaceae > CAIYUN01. The sequence continues at coordinate 5,835 of CAIPZZ010000065.1, forward strand.
GAGGCCGGGGTCCACAATGATGTCGTCAATCTGGCGGTCCGCCTTGGTCACGAGCATGTCCACGAACTGTTTCACCGTCTGGTAGCACTCCTCGGGCAAAAAGGCCTGCGCGCCGCCGCCCTCGGGGAGAAACTTTTCCGACGCCATGACAACGCAACGCATGTCGTAGTCCTTCACGAGCTGGATCATCTCCGGCAACTGTGTGCGCGAGGCGGCGATGGAGTTCATGATCGGCTTGGCGCGGCTCTTGGCGCGGTCGAAGGCCTTGAGGCCGACGCGATGGTATTCGTAGCCGGGGTTGTCGAAGCAGATGGGCACATCGGTCACGGCCTGGATTGCGGGCACAACCTTGGGCAGAAACTCCAGCATCTCCTCGACGCGGACGGAAATGCGCTGGGTGCCGTCAATGTTCAGGTCAATGCTGTCGGCCCCGCGCTCGGCCTGCATGAGGGCGAGCTGCTGGTAGCCGGCGACATCGCGGGCCTCAAAGGCGCGGCGGGCGCGGGCGTAGGCGTTGTTGATCTGATCGCCGATGATCTTGATGGTTTTGACGGACATGACGGAAAGGGGGAAGGATTAAGGAAGAATGATGAAAGCCGGGCCTGAACGGGACGCAGACGTCAAGGCGCGGCGGGCTTGGTGGGCGCGACGGCCGGTGGCGGATTATTAGCACGTGCGAGATGGTCGCGGCCGAGCCATGTGTTGGCCCACGAGGAAGTGCGGCGCAAGCCCTGATCCTGCACGACGGGCGTGTGGGCGAGCAGTTGCCTCTCGGTGCCGTCGGACTTGAGGCGTTCGTAGGCGCGCAACCAGATGCAGTCGCCAAAGCCGTCCACCTCGCAGCGGCCGTCGCGGGTGCCGCCGCAAGGGCCGTTGCGCTGGTTCTTCGCGCACTGCGACTCGGGGCAAAGGTAGGCGATCTCCGGCAGCGAGCAGTCGCCGCAGTCCTGGCAGGCGAAGAGCGCGACCTTGCTGGCGTGCTCGACGAGACGCATGAGGCGTGGGCCCTGCGCGGGGTCTTTGGCTCCACCGCAGAGTTTTGCGCCGAGGCGCGCGACGGTGCCGCCGGGCGTGAACATCGCGCCATGCGCCCATTTGGAAATCTGGTAGGCCGCGCCGACGTGGCGCGATTTATCCTCGGGCATCACGGCGCGCTTCGTCGGGTCACACAGGCCGGTGGCGGCGTCGGCGGCGTAGAAGAAAAACTCCCCCTCGCGCGAGAACGACAGCTCGCGGGCGAACTGCTTCCAGTCGTCAGCTGCGAAAGTCTTTTCGATGGCGAGCACCTTCTCGACCGCCGCGATGTCGTGGACGCCGCCAAGATATGCGCCGCGGTAGCCGAGGCCGCGGTAGATGGCGACCTGCTTGGCGGCAAACTCGAGGAAGAAGCCTTTGCCCTTGTCGGGCGACGCGCCGTGTTTCTGGCAAAGCGCGTTGAGCTCGCGGCTCACGACGACGCCGGGGATGCGTCCCTCATGGAACACCTGCGCGACGCGCGCGCCGAGCACATAGACGTTGCCGATGAGCGGCGTGTCGCCGAGGCCATGCGCCCGCATGTAGGCGAGCTGCTCGCTCTTCTTGCGCGCGTCGAACCCGATCTGGTTGATGATGAAATTGGCGCCGGCGCGGATTTTTGCCGCGAGTTTGGCGTATTGCGGCATCACCTCGCCCTCGCGCAGCTTGAAGTTGGTCGTGACCGCGCCGATGAGGAAGCTCGTCTTGCCCAGTCGCGCGCGCTTACCGCCGCCGCGCGGGTCGTTGGGATCGAGCCCCTCGTTCATCTGGCGCAGCATCGCGACGAGCGCGACGGAATCTATGTCGAACACCGGCTTCGCCGTGCCGCCGTTGCCGGTGATGGGATAGTCGCCCGTCATCGCGAGGATGTTGTTAAAACCCTCGCTGTGCAGCAACCACGCCTCGCTCTCGAGCGCGTTGCGGTTGAGATCCTTGCAGGTGAGGTGGATGACGACCTCCTTGCCGGCGTAGAGGGCGGGCTTGCCGAGGGCGGTGGGCGCGAGCTGCGGATTGCCGCCGGCGTTGTCGGTGATGGAGACCCAGTCCACGCGCGGCGACTCGACGAGGCCGCGGAGGAAATCGCGCGCCTTGATCGCGCTGCCCTCCGCCATGCCGCCCCGCGTGGAAACTAGCTCGCTGCCAATCAGGAAGCGGCCCGGCGCGGCGAGCTTCTCACGGAGGGTTTCCATTTTATTTTCTCTCCCGGTCGCATTTTATGCGTCCAAAGCCCACCGACCAGCAGAGGGCCAAAATGGCGGCGCCAGTGCCGGCCATAGCCGCTCTCACATAAATGGATGCAAACTCATTCCGCCATCCCATGAACGCGCCAAAAACAAGACATCCCAGAGCGATGGGCCAAACGTGCGAAAATTTTAGTTCGTTGGTTTTCATGGCGAAGGAGGTCTGAGTTGGTGCGATCACTTCAGCGGCAGCACGAACACCGTCGCGCTAAGCGCGGGGACAGCGAGCGGGGCGGTGGGGTTGATGCCGTCGGTCTTGACGATGTCCACGGCGCGGGGCTGGCCGGGGAAGTTGTGGGCGAATTCGTCCTTGCCGGTGATGTGATAGCGCGTGCCGGTGCCGGCAAAGGTCGCGCCGGCGAGCGCGGGGCGCACCTCGATGGCTGTGGTGGTGGGATTTACAATGCTGAGGGTGACGGCCTTGCCGTCTTTGGTGAGGGCGGCGACGATGTCGTAGGGCGCGTAGTCTTTTTCGATCACGATCGGTTTCTCGCCGTAGTGCGCCCGATACATGGTGAGCACGAGGCCGGTGGTCTCCATCTCGGCGGCCGTCTTGGTGGTCTTGATCGCGCCGATGACGTTCACGGTCTGCGCGTAGTTCGCCATGTGGATGATGTCGCTCTGGCGGTAATACTCGTGCAGGCCCTCGGCGATACCGAGGCCGTCGGCAATGTCGTAGTTGCAGCCAAGTTCGCCGAAGACGTAGTCGCGGTGCCAGTAGTTCCACTCGTCCATCGCGATGGGCACGATGCGGCCGTTGAGCTGCGGGACGGTGGGCTGCATCTGGCGGTGGCCCTCGGCCTTCTTGCGGATGTTCTCCTTCATCTTCGTGACGGAGAGCAGCAGGTCGCCGCGCGCGTCCTTCGTCCACGGCATGCGGCCTTCGTAAAAATGCTCGGACATGACGTTCATCTTGTCGCCGGACAGCTCCAACATGCCCTTCGACCAAGTCTGGCCGGCCTTCACCATGTCGGGGTCGTATTCGGTGTTCACGCGGCCGATGTCGCCCACGCCGATGAGGATGGCAGAGGGGTCAACTTTCCACATCGCGTCGGCGACGATGTTGTGTTTGATGGTGTAATTGGCGAACTGCATAAAGCCGAGCTGCCAGTGGCCATACATCTCGTTGCCCACGCCCCAGTATTTCACGGCGTAAGGCCGGTCGTGGCCGTTTTTCGCGCGCCAGCCGCCGGCGAGCGTGGAGGAGTCGGCGTTGCAATACTCGACCCACTGCGCGGCGGAGTAGGCGTCGCCGAAGCCGGTGTTGACGGCGATGAGCGGCTCGGCGGCGACCTCGCGGCAGAAGGCGAGAAACTCGTCGGTGCCAAAGTCGTTGTGCTCGACGCCGGTCCAGGCGGGATTCTTCTTGGGCGGACGGCGGTCGCGGTCGCCGATGCCGTCATGCCAGTCGTAGCCGCTCACGAAGTTACCGCCCGGCCAGCGATAGTCGGCGGCGTTGAGCTGCTTGAGGAGCGCGAGCGTGTCAGCGCGCAGGCCGCGAACGTTGTCGGCGGGCATGAGCGAAGGCGGCCCGAGGAGGATTTCGCCGGTGGCGGCCGACGTGCGGATTTCGAGCATGGCCTTGTCGGTCGCGCGGGCGGCCGTGAACGTGAAGGTCTGCTTGGAATAATCGGAGCCGGTGAACACGAGCTTGGTGCTGGCGCGATCGGCGGCACCGTCGCCCCAAATCAGCGTGACCTCGACTTCGGCACGGCCGGCGAGCGGGTTGGCCCAGAGGTAGCCGGTGTAACCCTTGCCCGCGACAACCCCGAGGTCGCGTTGGCGCACGCCAGCACCGGCCTTGAGCAACGGCGAGTGGTCGCCGACGAAGGCGTTTTTCTTTTCCATGCGCACGCCATCGGCAGCGCCGATGATTTCCCACGGGGATGCACCGACGACGGGAAACGCGGAATCCTTGAGGTCCTTGTAGGGCGCATAGGTCGCAGTGACGGGGAAATAAAATTTCCGGTCCTCCAGCATCTCCGCCCAAATGCCGCCGTAGATGCAGCGGCCGAGGTGCTCGATGAACTGGCCATAGATGAGAGGGCTGATGGGCGCGCCGGTTTTGGCGGTGTCGAGCTTCACTTCAATCGGGGCGGCCGGCACGGCGGCGGATGCGGCGAGCGGGAGGGTCAAAAAACCCAGGGCGATGGTGAGCAGTTTGGAGGTTTTCATGGGGAAGAGATTTAACCACTAATGCACACTAATTATCACTAATTCAGAACGCGGATTTATTAGTGCCCATTAGTGTCCATTAGTGGTGAAAAAATTACGGTTCGGCGCTCTCAAGCTCGGCGAGCACAGAGGCGGCGACCTCGCCGGGTGCGCCGATGCGTTCCAGCTCGGGGCCCCAGCGCAGTTGGTTCATGTAATCGTCGCCTTTGGCGAGGCCGAGGCGCTGGGCTTGGGCGTCAATGCGGTCGGCAAAACGGTGCGGCAGGGAGACCTTCACCTCGTCGAAATCGTCCCATGCCTTCACCTCGGAGGGGATGTCCTGCCAGTAGAGGATCTGGTATTTGGCCTTGGAGCCGGGTGGGCGCACCAGCGCGGCGGGCGGGATGCTGGCGGGAATTGCCAAGCCACGCTTGGCGGTGATGACCGGGGCGGGGCCTTTGCCGACGAGGTAGAGAAAGAGCTCCACCGCACTCGACGCGTCGGAGCCGTAGCCGTCGGCCCCGATCTCGTCGGCGAACATCTGCGAGATGGGCGCGCCGCCAATGGCCATCTTGATGTGGTCAGTGCCGGGCTTGTCGAAGCCGTCAATGACGGTCTTCATGTAGGTCATGGTGGTGGTGAGCAGCGCGCTCATGCCGATGATGTCGGGCTTGAATTCGGCGGCGGCGGCCGCGAATTTTTCCACGCTCTGGTCCACACCGAGATCCTTGATCTCGAAGCCGGCGCCCTCGGCCATCATGCAGACGAGGTTTTTGCCGATGTCATGGAGGTCGCCGCGCACGGTGCCCATGAGGATGCGGCCGGTCTGCTCGTTGCCACCGCCCTTGGCGCTGAGGAGGGGCTTGAGCACCTCCATGCCGGCCTTCATGGCGCGGGCGGCGATGAGCACCTCGGGCACATAGAGGATGTTGTATTTGAAGTCCTCGCCGACGACGCTCATCCCGGCGATGAGGCCCTCCTCGAGGATCTCCTTCACGGGGCGGCCGGCGGCGAGGGCGGCGCGGGTCATGTCGCCGACCTCCTTGGCTTTGCCTTCATAGAGGCACTGGTTCATCAACGCGTAGTCCATGGGAAATAATTTCTTCGGGTGGTCGGATGGAGGAAGAAGTGGACAGGATCAGGCTTGGCCGAAGTGGGCTTTATTGAACTCGTCGAGCGCGGCCTTCATCGCGAGGATGTTCTCGCGCGGCATGCCGGGGCTGGTGCCGCCACCGACGGAGAGCACCATGCCCCGGCCGTCTTTGGCACCTTTTTCCAGCACATCGAGCGTGGCGGCGCGGACCTCCTCGGGCGTGCCACGCACGCCGACCTCGAGGGGATTGACGTTGCCCATGAGACAAATGCGGTCGCCAACGCGGGCCTTGACCTCGGAGATGTCGGTTTGCTTGCCCCAGTTGAGCATGTTGAAGCCGCAGTCCGGCAGGTGGTCGAGGCAAGCCTGGATCTCGGCGTCGTTGTGGTAGAGCTTCACCCAGTCCTTGGGGAAGGCGTCGCAGATGCGCTTCAGGTAAGGGTGGCAAAACTCCAGATAGTGCTCCTCGTTCACGAAGCCTACAATATCGTCGAGGATGAAGATGCCCTCGACGGTCGGCCCCATGATCTTCGCCTGAGCCTTCAGCCAGTCAATGATGAGGCGGGTGCAGAGGTCGAGGAGCTTGTGGACCCATTCGGGCTTCTCGACGAGGTCAATCATCAGGTCGCTGGTGTTGCGGGCGAAGCCGGCGGTGCACATCGGGCCGCGCGCGGTGGCCATCGTCCAGATCTCGCCCGTGTCAATCACCTGCTGGCGCTGCATACGGAGGCGATGAAGCGTCATCGCCATGAACGCGTCGGCCTCAACCTCGTATTCGGGCAACTTGTCCACGTCCTCGATGTTGAAGAGCATGTGGTATTCGCTCGGCGTGTTGTCCTGCCAGAACTTGATCTTCGAGCCGAGGACCGACGGCTCTGCGGCCATGCCGTATTCCAGCCACCAGCCGGGGACAAAGATGATGTCGGGGAACTCACGATGGATCTTCAGGTGCGATTGGAACCAGACCTGTGGATCCAGGAAGAAGTCCATGTGCTTCACGCCGACATAGCCAGGGATCCACGGGCTATCAATGATCATAGCCATCGGGATCTTTTCGAGTTTCTCCAGGCGCGAGGCGCGCTTGAAGGTGTTCCATTGGGCGGGTGTCATGGGAGAGGAGAGGGGGAGCGTTAAAGGTTGGGCTGATAATCTTTCTCTTTCCTCTTTCTCTTAATCTTTCTCGTTCGTTTGCCCGGCGATAGCCAGGCCAGACGAAAGAGAAAGATTAAGAGGAAAGAAAAAGAGTTTGGGAGGCAGGATGATTGCTTGGCGGCCTACGGCGCGATCAGGATTTCGGTGTCGGTGAGCTCCAGCACCACGCCGGTGGCCTTGGCGGCCTCGGCGAGCGCGGCACGGAGCATCACGATGGGCTCGGGGCCGAGTTCGAGCCGGCGCATGAGGCCGAACCCTTTCTTCGTGCCGACAGTGAGGTTGATCTTCAAACCGCGGCGCTTGCAGGCGACGCGCGTGCCGTCGGGCAGCGCGGCGTTCATGGGCTTGACGAACGCGTCCACGTAATGGGCACCGATGCCGGATTTGTCGCGGAAGCCGGGTGGCAGTTTTTCTTTCGCGGCTTGGTTGATGTCGCAGAGCTTGATCATGAGGGAGAGGAGAAAGATGAGGCGGCGGCGGAGGCGCCGGAGTGGGCTAGCGTGTAGTGGATGGCCTCCAGCGCCAGCCCCCATTTGTGCGCCCGGCCAGCCGAAGCGCAATGGCAGCCCGACGGGGAGGACACGCGCGCCCACGCGAAAATCTCGTCGAGCGGCCGACCCACCAACGGCGGCCGCTCCTCGGCGATGGCGCGCATCAGGCCGTCCGCGTCGGTCAGATAGGCGCACATGCGCCGGTGGCCCTCGTCGTCAGGTGCGGGGCGGCAGTCGGCGCGCAGAATCGGGCGGCCCTGCTCCGGCGGACCGAGAGTGACGGTGTAGTCGAAAGCGAGCGGCTGGCCAGAGTTGGAGCAGGTGGTGCCGTCGAAACGGAAGCACGCCACGACGCCGCCGTCGGCGCGGGGCGCGAGCCGCACGCGCTCGCCGGCCCATTTTTTCAGGGCGCGGGCGCTGACGGTGTAGGCGGGGGTCGGAAGCGCCGCAGTTTGAGTCTCGCGCGTTTGGCTTTCGGGCTGGCCGGCCGTCGGCTCGGTGGCCGCGCCGACACGGGCGGCGTGCCGATAGGGCCGGCGGCGGTATTGGCAGGGTGAAAACGAGCAGCCCTCGCACGGCACGGCGGGCGTGGTGCCGGGGGCGCGCGCGACGGCGGGCGCGAGGCCGATGACGGCGATCAGCGACTTTTTCGGCCGCAGCATCCCGCTCGACAGCACCTCCAGCGGCCCCGGCAGCGGGTGGGTCGCGCCGCCGGTGATGAGTGCGAAAAGCTTGTTCTGCTCTGCCACGTCCCAGCCCGCGTAGCCGGGGCTGTAATGCGGCACAGCCATCAGTCCCTCGCGCTCGGCGAGGTCGCACACCCGGCCGTTGGTCGCGGCGACGAGATTTTCAACGACCGCCGAGCCGAACATCTCCAGAAAAAAATACTCGTCGGGTTTGGCCTCCTCCCAGCGCTGGCGCGCCTCGTTCTCCGCCTCCGGTCCCGCGCTCACGGCCATGAGCATCGAACGCCGCGCGCCCAGCGACCGCAGGTGGTCGTGTAGCGGCCGCGACTGAAACTCCGCGCCGTCGAGCCGCAGCGCGCCGCCGTCCGCCAGCTCCAGTTCCGCCTCGCGCAGATAGACCCACGGCCGCCCGTGCTCCGCGAACCAGCGCCGCGCCCAAGCGGCCAGCTCGTCCGCGCGCTCGCCCGGCGCGTGGTGCGGCGGGTAGCCGAGCAGGCGGCTGTATTCGGCCTCGGCGACATTGACGGCGGGCACCGTGTCGAAAATTTCCCGCGCGGGCAGGAGGGGGCTGGCGACGCTGGCGCTCATGCTTTCACGACCTCCTGCGCGTCGTCCACCGGCGCGAACTGGCAGCCGTTGACGAAGTAGTCGAAAAATTGCGGATGCGTCTCCAGCCGGCAGTGCTGCACCCGGCGCACCAGCGCCTCCAGCTCGGCGCGCTTGGCGCGCGAGAGCAGCGCAATGCACGCGCCCTCGACGGAGGCGTTGCCCACCTGCACAATTTTTTCCGCCGGGATATTCGGGATGAGACCGATGCGCTTCGACGACTCGACGTTGAGGTGCCGCCCGAAGCCGCCTGCGAGGTAGAACACGCCGAGGTCGGCGTAGCGGATGCCGTATTCTGCGAACGCAATCTGGAGCCCCGCGACGTTCGCACCTTTCGCCTGCGCGAGCGCGTTCACGTCTGCCTCGCTGAACGTGATCGGCCGGCCGCCGCTTTCGGCGACGATAAATTCCGGGCCGTTTTCAAAGCGGCCCAGCTCGTTCATGCGACCGGTGCGGAGCAGCTCGCTCATCACGTCCACAAGGCCCGAGCCACAGAGGCCCTCGGGCGGCACGTTGCCGATCACCGTCGTGCTCACCGTGCCATCGTCGGCGATGGAAACTTTTTCAATCGCCCCCGGCAGCCCCGGCATCCCGAACGTGATCTGCCCGCCCTCAAAGGCCGGCCCAGCCGGGCACGAGGCGGCGAGCACCTTGTGTTTGTTGCCCACGATCAGCTCGGTATTCGTGCCGATGTCCATGACCGCCACAAGGCGCTCCTCGTTGACGATGTCCACTGCGAGCATGCAAGCCGCCGCATCGGCCCCGACATGGCCGCTGATGATCGGCAGGCCATAGACGCGTGCTTTCGGGTGGACGGGCAAGCCGAGCTTGCCCGCGCGCTCGCTGAGGCTGGTCGTCGTGCGCTTGCCCTCCGCCA
>CAIPZZ010000066.1 GCA_903869665.1 uncultured Opitutia bacterium
CTCCTGCATCTGCGCCGGGTCGCCAAAGCCGGCCGGATCAAACGGGGGTGGCTCGGGCGCAACGGCCGGCGCCGGGGGCGGCTCCACCATGGGCGGCGCGACCGGCTCGGGGCGTGCGGCGACCTTGGGTGCGACCGGCTCGGCCGGCTTGGGCCAGAGGAGGTAGCCGACCGCGACGGCGGCGAGCAGGACAAACGCGACCGTGAGGCCGGCGTTGGATTGGTTGGCGGATTTGGACTTCGGTTTGGTGGGAGTCATGGTGATGGTAGGAAAATTGGCGGCGGGGTTTCAAAACATGGGCGCGGTGACGGCGGAACGCCCTCCGACAGGCGGCGGATCATCTCCTGCGGCTGCTGCGACAACTGGAGAGACCTTGGAGAAACATTTCCTGCCGCGCGAGGGTGAATAGCGGCAGGACGCGGATGTTGGTCTCGGCCAGCCCTGAACGCATCTCCGCCGTGGCGGTTTGACAAGGCCGTCGGCGGACCCGGTGGCGGGAGGCTCGTTCACTAGCTGGAACGCGAAAGTGCTGAGGGCGATGTCCACACAGTGCAATGACCCGGCGACGGGGACGAAAGTTACAATAATTTCCAAGGAAACACTGCTCGCGGCGCGGCGACGGACAAGATAAGACCGTAAATCCGGTCCATCCATGCAGCAGGGCAGCGAGTTGCGCGAGCGGGGCCGGCGGAGACTTGACCGCGCGGGCGGCGACCCCATGTTCGGCGCCGTTCTTTGGATCGCACGCCTAAGCTGCCGCCGCTTCCTCGGCGGACAGCACGGGGGAACCAATTTCCGCGAAAACAGTTTCGCGGATGGGGCGCACGGCCGCGGGCAACCGCGGCCAAGGTCACTTCCTAGGACCGAGCCCGTCAGCTAACCTCGTCGGCATTGGGGAGGGTGATCCAATGCGTGTGCGCTCGGGCGCATGCGAAATGGTCGCTCCTACGCAACCGCGTTGTCGCGTGCGTCCGGGATTACCGTGCGCACCGGCGGCGCATTCTCGGAGATCAGTCCCATGACCGCCATGTTCACATCCGTCGTGGGTGTCGTGAGCTTGCTCGCGCATCTGCTGCTCGTCGCCGCCGGCCTACTGCTGGCGGCTCTTGCCCTGCAATCCCGTCGCGCTGCCGTGCGCCACGCCCTCGGGGCGGCGGCGCTTGTGCTGCCCACCACCGCGCTCTGGCTGGCGGACGGCTGGGCGGAACGCGCCGTGGTGGCCGCCGCCGGCCTCGTCCTCGCGCCCACGCTTCTCGGCCTCGTGGTCATCCGCGAGGACCGGGTTGGCGTCGTCATCAAGAAATTCGCGCGCCGCTCGCTGCCCGCCGGTCAGCTCATCGCGCTCGACGGCGAGGCCGGCTACCAGGCCGATACGCTGCCGCCCGGCGTGCACTTCGGGCTTTGGTTCTGGCAGTTCCGGGTCGAGAAGGAGCCGGTCGTCGTCGTGCCGCAGGGCGAGATCGCCTTGGTGGTCGCCTCAGCCGGCGCGCCGATCCCGGCGGAGCGCATCCTCGGCGCGGTGGTCGCCTGCAACAGCTTTCAGGACGCGCGCCAGTTTCTCCTCGGCGGTGGCGAGAAGGGCCGGCAGCTCGGCGTGCTCACCTCCGGCACCTACCGGATTAACCCGGCGTTGTTCCAGGTCATCACTGGGCACCCGATCACGCGGGTTCAGTCCGACCAGGTCGGCATCGTCACCACGCTCGATGGCCGCGCGATTGACGCGGGCGAGATCGCCGGCCCGGTGGTCGCCGGCCATGACAATTTCCAAAACGCGCAGGCGTTCATCGCCGGTGGCGGGCGGCGCGGCCTGCAAGAACAGGTGCTCCTGTCGGGCTCGTGGAACCTCAACCCGTGGTTCGCGCAGGTCGAGCAAGTGCCGATGCTCGGCATCCCCATCGGCTCGGTCGGCGTCGTCATCTCGTTTGTCGGCCTCGCGCATGAGGACGTGAGCGGCGCGGCATTCAAGCACGGCGACCTCGTCAATGTCGGCCACAAGGGCGTGTGGGTGTCGCCGCTCTATCCCGGCAAACATCCCATCAACACCCGGGTGATGCGGGTCGAGCTCGTGCCCACGACCAACATCGTGCTCAACTGGGCCAACCGGTCCGAGGCGCACCACTTCGACGAGAAGCTCAGCTCCATCACCGTGCGCTCGCGCGACGGCTTCGCGTTCAACCTCGACGTCGCCCAGATCATCCACGTCGCCGCGCCGGACGCGCCCAAGGTCATCTCCCGCCTCGGCTCGATGCAGAACCTCGTGGATCACGCCCTCCAGCCCATCGTCGGAAATTATTTCCGCAACTCGGCGCAGCATCACACCGTCCTCGACTTCCTCAACGCCCGCAGCGACCGCCAGACCGAGGCGTCGGCCCACATCCGGGTCGCGCTCGCGGCGTATGACGTGCAGGCGATTGACACGCTCATCGGCGACATCACCCCGCCGGCCGATTTGATGAAGACCCAGACCGACCGCAAGATCGCGGAGGAGGAGCGGAAAACCTACGAGACCCAGGAGGCCGCCCAGCGCCAGCGGCAGGAGTTGGTCAAGGCCACCGCCCTCGCCAACATCCAGCAGCAGATGGTGGACGCCGACCAGGGCGTCCGCATCGCGGAGCTGCGCGCGCAGTCCGCGATCCGCGCCGCCAATGGCGAGGCTGAGGCGACCAAGCTCCGCGCCCACGGCGAGGCCGACGCCATCCGCGCCACCGGCAACGCCAAGGCCGAGGCCTACCGCGCCGGTGTCGAGTCGCTCGGCGGCGGGAACTACACGTTGATGCAGCTCACGCAGACGCTGGCGGACAAAAATATCCGCCTCGTCCCCGACGTGTCCGTGACCGGCGCGCAGGGCGGCAACGGCCTGCTCGACTCCATGCTCGCACTCCTCGCCCGGGAGAAGACCGAGAAGAAAGCGGCCTAAGACCCCAGCCTAGTGGAGCGCGTTGAGATCAACGCGCTCCACCTCTCAGCCACCTCCCACCATGTCCCTCCGTTCTCTCTTTCTCGGCCGCGCGCGCTCGCTCCACGAGCCCGGCCTGTTCCACAAGGTCTCGCTTATCGCGGTCTTCGCCTGGGTCGGGCTTGGCGCGGACGGACTCTCATCGTCTTGCTACGGCCCGGAGGAGACGTTTAAGGCGCTCGGGGCCAACGTCCACCTCTCGCTCTTCGTCGCGCTCGCGTCGGTCGTGACCATCGTCGCGATCTGCGCGAGCTACTCGCAGATTATCGCACTGTTTCCGACTGGTGGCGGCGGCTACCTTGTCGCGAGCAAGCTCCTCTCGCCCGCCGCCGGCGTCGTCTCAGGCAGCGCGCTGCTCATTGATTATGTGCTCACGATCACGATCTCCGTCGCGAGCGGCGCCGACGCGCTCTTCAGCCTCCTGCCCGCCGCATGGCTCGGATGGAAACTTGCCTTCGGGTGCGCCGGCGTCGTCGGCCTCACGCTGCTCAACCTCCGCGGCGTCCGCGAATCCGTCCTGCTCTGGGTGCCGGTGTTCTTCGTCTTCGTCGCCACCCACGCGTTTGTGATTCTCTACGCGCTCGGCACCCACGCGAGCGGCTTCGGCGATGTGGCCGCCGCAACGGCGCGCGAGGTCCACACCGTTTCCTCCCAGCTCGGCTGGTTCGGCCTGCTCGCGCTCCTGCTCAAAGCCTACAGCATGGGCGCGGGCACTTACACCGGCATTGAGGCCGTGAGCAACGGCCTCCCGAGTCTCCGTGAGCCACGCGTGCGGACCGGCCGACGCACGATGCTCTACATGGGGGCGTCGCTCGCTGTCACGGTCGCCGGCCTGCTCGCCGCCTACCTGCTGTTTCGAGTCGAGCCCGTGGACGGCAAGACGCTCAACGCCGTTCTCCTCGAAAAACTCACCGCCTCATGGCCGCCCGCCGCCGGCTCGGCGTTCGTGTGGGTGACGCTCGCCTCCGAGGCCGCGTTGCTCCTCATCGCCGCACAAGCCGGATTCCTCGACGGCCCGCGCGTGCTCGCCAACATGGCGCTCGACCGCTGGTTCCCCACGCGCTTCGCCAATCTCTCCGACCGCTTCGTAACGCAAAACGGCATCCTCCTCATGGGCGGCGCTGCGCTGGCAATGATGCTCGTCACTCGCGGCTCGGTCGGCCTCCTCGTTGTGCTCTACTCGATTAACGTGTTCATCACCTTTACGCTCTCGCAACTCGGCATGGTAGTCCACTGGTGGCGCGAACGCCGCACCGAGCGCGCCTGGCTCCGCAAACTAGCGATCAATGGTTTCGGGCTGGCGCTCACGTCCTTCATCCTCGTCTCGCTCACCGCCGTGAAATTTTTCGAGGGCGGCTGGGCCACACTGCTCGTGACCGGCCTGCTGGTCGCCGCCGCCTTCGCGATCCGGCGCCATTATGGCCGGGTGTCGGAGCAGCTCCGCCGGCTCGACACCATCGTCGAGGCCGCCGCGACCAAGGACGCTCCACAACCGTCCGCCGCGCTCGATTCGCAGGCGCGCACCGCGGTTCTCCTCGTCAACGGCTACAACGGCCTCGGCCTCCACACCGCGCTCCACGTCCCGCGCATGTTCGGCGACACGTTCCGAAATTTTGTCTTCCTTTCCGTCGGCGCCGTCGATGCCGGCAATTTCAAGGGCGCCGCGGAAATTGAATCGCTACGCGTGCACACCGCCGCCGAGGCGGAGCGTTACGCCACCTGGGCCCGGACGCACGGCTATGCTGCCGCGACGCTCACCGCGCTCGGCCACGACGTGATGGGCGAGGTGATGCGCCTCGCTGCCGAGGCGAGGGACAAATTCCCCAACAGCGTCTTCTTCGCTGGCCAGCTCTCATTCGCCAAGGAGACCCGCCTCAACCGCCTGCTCCACAACCACACCGCGCTGGCGCTCCAGCGCCGCTTCTTCGCCGCCAACCTGCCGTTCGTCGTCCTCCCGGTGCGGGTCGGCGGCTGACGCCGTGCGGCCAATTTAGATGTGGCCCGCGCCGTGCCGCCCTGCTTGAAACCCCGCTGCCTCGCGCCACCGCGCATTTTGCCTTCCGCCCATGATCGAAGTCACCGCCCTCACCAAGAACTACGGCGCGTTCACCGCCGTGCGGGAGCTGTCGTTCGCCGTGCAGCCGGGCGAGGTGCTCGGTCTCGTCGGCCCCAACGGCTCCGGCAAGACCACCACGCTGCGCTGCCTCGCCGGCATCATCCCGGCCACCGGCGGAACCATTCGCATCGCGGGCCATGACATCGCAACGGACACGGTGGCGGCAAAACGTCAGCTTGCGTTCTTCCCCGACGAGCCCCGGCTCTTCGACTACCTCACCGTGCGCCAGCACCTTAACTTCGTCGCGCGCATCTACGGCGTGGAAAACCACGAGGCGCTGGCGCAGCCGCTGCTGGAGGAGCTGGAGATCGCCGACAAAGCCGACGAGCTGCCCGGCGCGCTTTCGCGCGGCATGAAGCAGAAGCTCGCCATCGCCTGCGGCCTACTGCACTCGCCCAAGGTGATGTTCCTCGACGAGCCGCTCACCGGCCTCGACCCGCTCGGCATCCGCCGCATGAAAAACTCCATCCTGAAACGCGCCCGCGAGGGCGCCGCCATCGTGCTCAGCTCGCACCTGCTGCACCTGCTTGAGGAGGTGTGCTCACATGTGCTTATTCTGAAAAAGGGCGAGAAAGTCGCCGACGGCTCCGTCGCCGAGGTGTCGGCCCGCTTTAGCAACGGCGAGACGGGCGTGAGCCTGGAAGAAATATTTATCCGGGCGACGGGTGGGAGCGAAAGCTGAGGCACGGAGAGCGGAGGACGGAGGCACAGAGAACTGAAAAAAAATCCGAGTCCCTCTTTTACGCCGCCCATATTCCCGCCCGCCTCCGTTCCTCTCCCCCCGCCCACTGTCCTCCGTCCTCTTTCACTCCGTCCTCCGTCACTCCGCCCCGTGCTCTCCGCCCTTCTCTACCTCCAGCTCACGTCGCTGAAAAACCTGCTGCGCACGCGGCTGAAGCGGCTGCGCCAGCCCAAATACCTGTTCGGCGCGATCGTGGGCGTGGCGTATTTCTGGTTTTTCTTCCTCGGGCCGATGAGCCATCCACCGCGCGGTCAGATGCCGAACCTTCCGCCCGGCACGCCATTCGCCGAGATGGCCAACTCCGCCAATGCGGCCGCCGCGCAGGCCGACCCGGGCGGCCCATCACTCGGCGCGGGCATCGGCGGGCTGGTCATTTTCCTGCTCGCGCTGCTCGCGTGGGTGCTGCCGACGGAGAAACCCGGACTGATGTTCACCGAGCCGGAGATCGCGTTCCTGTTTCCCGCGCCGCTGTCGCGCCGGACGTTGATCCACTTCAAGCTGCTCGGCGCGCAACTCCGGATTTTGCTCACCTCGGCCTTTTTCACCCTCATCGCAAACCGCTGGGGCTCGCTGGGCGGCAACGCGCTCACCCACGCCATTGGCTGGTGGGTGATTTTGTCCGCGATCAGCCTGCATGGCTCAGGCGCGGTGCTGACGCTCACGAAGCTCGGCGAGATCGGGATCAGCCCTGGACGGCGGCGCTGGGCGGTGCTGGGCGGCGTCGCGCTCGTCGTCGGCGCGACGCTCGCGTGGGTGTGGGGCGACCTGCACGCCCCCACGGAGGCGGACATCGCGGGCTTCAACCCGGCGCGGCAATACGCGCTCACGCTCCTCTATGGCGGCGCGCTGGGCTGGGTGCTGCTGCCGTTTCGGCTGCTGGTCGGGCCGTTTCTCGCGGACGGCGCAGGGGAGTTTTTTCTCGCGCTCGGCCCCGCGCTGGCGCTGCTGGGCGCGATGTATTTCTGGGTGATGCGGATGAACGTCTCCTTCGAGGAGGGCTCGCTCGCGCTGGCCGAGAAACGCGGCGCGATGATCGCGGCGATGCGCGAGGGCAAGCGCGTCACCTTCCGCGGGAAGGCAAAGGGCCGCCGCGCACCTTTCCGCCTCGCCGGCCCGGGCCGGCCCGAGTTGGCGTTTCTCTGGAAGAATCTGCTCGCCGTGCCTGCCTGGATGAACGCGCGGACGTTCGCGCTCTGCGCGCTGGGCATCGTCGCCACCGGTGTGTGGGTGGGCAACGTGCCAGAGTGGCGGCCGGCGGTGCTGATCACCGGGCCGGTGATTGGCTTCGCGCTGTTCTACATCCTGCTGCTTGGGCCGCAACTCGCGCGGCAGGACTTGCGGCACGACCTGCCGAACCTCGACATCATC
>CAIPZZ010000067.1 GCA_903869665.1 uncultured Opitutia bacterium
CCCTGACACCGGCCGCCTCGCCAACCGCATGTGGTGCTTTTTCGCGGGCGACGCGGAGCCGACCCGCGATCCGGCGCACCGCGCTGAGCCGGGTGTGGACTTCGTCGCCCGCGAGGGCAGCGTCCGCGCGCTGCTGGCCGATGGTGATTTTTGCAGCGCGCTCAACCGCGCTGTCATCCTCCACGCCGTGCTCGCCGGCCGGCTCATCCTCTGAACCATTTCCGCGCATGAAGAAAACCCCCAAGCCCAAGGCAAAATACGACGTATGCGTGGTCGGCGGCGCCGGCCATGTCGGCGCGCCGCTATCCATCGTGCTCGCGAGCAAAGGCTGTCGCACGCTAATCCACGACATCAGCCGGCCCGCGCTCGCGGCGTTGTCGGCCGGCCGTCTTCCGTTCCTCGAAGACGGCGGCGAGCCGATGCTGCGCGAGGTGCTCGCCGCCGGCACGCTCGGCTTCTCGCCCAGCCCGGCCGATATCGCGGGCATCCCGCACATCATTCTCACGGTCGGCACGCCGGTGGACGAGTTTCACAATCCCGTCGTCCGCGCCCTCACCGACTGCATAGACGCGCTGCTGCCCTATCTCAGCGACGACCAGACGCTCATCCTCCGCTCAACGGTGTTTCCCGGCGTGACGGACTTTCTCGACGGCTACCTCAAGGCGCGCGGCAAGCGCCCGCTCATAGCCTTCTGCCCCGAGCGCGTCGTGCAGGGCAAGGCTATCAAGGAGATCCAGTCGCTTGTGCAGATGGTCAGCGGCACCACGCCAGCGGCCGAGGAAGCGGCGGCGAAACTGTTCGGCAAAATCGCCAAGAAAATCGTCCGCATGAAGCCGATGGAGGCCGAGTTTGCCAAGCTCTTCTGCAACGCCTATCGCTACGTCCAGTTCGCCGTCGCCAACCAGTTCTTCATGTTGGCCGACTCCGCCGGCCTCGACTACGCGCGCATCCGCGCCGGGCTGATGGAGGATTATCCTCGGATGCGCGACCTGCCCGGCGCGGGCTTTGCGGCGGGGCCATGCCTCTTCAAGGACACGCTCCAGCTCGTCGCCTTTTCCGAGAATAAGTTCAACCTCGCCGTTTCCGCCGTGCAGGTCAACGAGGGGATGACCGCCTACATCGTCGCGCGGCTGCGGGAAAAATACCCGCTCCGCAAAACGACCGTCGGCCTGCTCGGCATGGCGTTCAAGGCCGAGAGCGACGACGCCCGCTCCTCCCTCAGCTACAAGCTGAGTAAGCAGCTCGCGCTCCACGCCAAGGCCGTGCTCTGCACCGACCCGTTCGTCACCGGCGACCGCACGCTGCTCTCCGCCGCCGAGGTCGTGCGCCGCAGCGATGTGCTCGTGCTCTGCACGCCGCACGCCGCTTACGCCACGCTCAATCTCAAAGGAAAGCCCGTGCTCGATATTTGGAATTTCCTCAAGAAATGACGCCGCCCGTCACTATCGGCCTCGTCGGCGTCGGCTTCGCCCGGCAGGTGCTCGCGCCCGCGTTCCGCGCCGACCCGCGCTGCCGCCTCGGGGCCATCAGCGCCCGCGATGCGGGCCGTGCGCAGGAGGCGTCCGCCGCGCTCGGCCTCCCACGCGCCTATGGCGACTGGCGCGCGCTCATCGGCGATCCGGCGGTGCAGGCCGTCGCCATCGCCGTGCCGCCCGGCGCGCAGGCGGAAATCGCCATCGCGGCCGCGCGCGCGGGTAAACACGTTTTTTGTGAAAAGCCGCTCGCGCTCGACGCCTCACAGGCCGCCGAGATGCTCGCCGCCGCCGAGACCGCGCGCGTGGCTCACGCGGTGGATTTTATCTTTCCCGAGATCCCGGCGTGGCGAAAGGCTAAGGAGCTGCTGCCCGCTGTCGGGCGGGTGCGCCACGTCGCACTGACGTGGCGGCTGGAGACCTACGCCTACCGTGTCGGCCTTCAAAACTGGAAAATGTCGCCCACGGACGGCGGCGGCACGCTGAACAACTTCGTCTCGCACACGTTTTACTACCTCGAATGGCTTTTCGGTCCGCTCGCGCGCCTCGCCGCCAGCTTAAGACCCGCCGCGCCCGCCGCCGACGCGGGCGTTGAGCTGTGGCTGGATTTCGCGGCGGGCTTCCGCGCGACGGTCTCTGTCGCCGCCGACACGCCATTCGGTCCCGGCCACGGTTTGGGAATTTACGGCGACGGCGGCGCGCTGCGGCTGCACAACCCGACCAGCGACTACGCCAACGGCTTCACGCTCGCGCTCGGCACGCGCGCCGGTGGCAGACTGGAGCCCGTTTCCGCGCCCGACGAGAACCCCGCACAGGACGGCCGCATCGCCGCTGTCTCGCGCATCGCGTCGCGCTTCCTGGACGCCGCGCTCGGTGGCACGCCCGTTACGCCCGGCCTCCGCGAAGGCCTGCGCGTGCAGCGCCTCCTCGACCTCGCGCGCGCCGCCGACCGCACCGGCGGCTGGCACGCCGCCCCCGCCCCATGACCGCCGCCAGCCCCGCGCCCGAGCTCGATATCGTCATCCCCGTCTACAACGAGGGCGACAACATCCGGCCCGTGCTCGATTCGTTCCGCGCGCACATCCGCACGCCTTACCGCGTGCTCATCTGCTACGACCGCGAGGAAGACAACACGTTGCCCGCCGTGCGCGCGCTCGCGCAGGAAGGCCATCCCGTCGTGCTCGTCAAAAACCGGGGCAAGGGCGCGCTCGGCGCGGTGCTCACGGGCTTCGCCCACAGCGCCGCGCCCGCCGTGCTGATGTTTCCCGCCGACGACGATTTCAACGCCCCGCGTGTGGACGAGATGGTCGCACTGTTCCGCTCCGGCTGCGAGATCGTCGCCGCGAGCCGCTTCATCCCTTGCGGCTGCATGCAGGGCTGCCCGTGGCTCAAGGCCGCGCTCGTGCGCTGCTCGGCGCTGGCGCTGCACCACGTCGCGCGCGTGCCCACCCACGACCCGAGTAACGGCCTGCGGCTCTTTTCCCGGCGCGTGCTCGATCGCATCCCGGTCGAGTCGCGCGTCGGCTTCGCCTACAGCATCGAGCTGCTCGTGAAAACGCACCGCCTCGGCTGGCGCATCGGCGAGGTGCCGGCGGGCTGGTTCGAGCGGCGCGCGGGCCAGAGCCGGTTTCAGGTGTTGAAATGGGTGCCGCAATACCTGCAATGGTTCGCCTACGCCTTTGCCACGACTTTCCTCTTCCGCGGCCCTGCCACCGTGAAACTCAATCCCATCACTCCGCCCGCCTCACCATGAACCTCTCCGGCCGACACTATCTCGTCACGGGCGGCACCGGCTTTATCGGCGCGGGCCTCGTCAAGGGCCTGCTCGCCGCCGGCGCGCGCGTGCGCTCGCTCGATAACGATTCGCGCGGCTCCGCCGCCAAGCTCGGCGACGCCGCGAAGCACGTCGAACTCGTGACCGGCGACATTCGCGACCCCGAGACCGTCGCGCGCGCCGTGCAGGGCGTGGACGGCGTGTGCCACCTCGCCTACGTCAACGGCACGGAATTTTTCTACACCAAGCCCGAGCTCATCCTCGAGGTCGCCGTGAAAGGCATGATGAACGTGCTCGACGCCTGCCGTCGCCACGGCGTCCGCGAGCTTGTGCTCGCCAGCAGCTCCGAGGTCTATCAGACGCCGCCCAAGGTTCCCACCGACGAGTCCGCTCCCCTCAGCGTGCCCGACGTGCTGAACCCGCGCTACTCTTACGGCGGCGGCAAGATCATCTGCGAGCTGCTCGCCGTGAACTATGGACGCAACCATTTCGACCGCGTGCTCATTTTCCGGCCGCACAACGTCTATGGTCCCGACATGGGCTGGGAGCATGTCATCCCGCAGTTTGCGCTGCGCCTGCGCGCACTGCACCGCGCACAGCCAGCCGGCGCGCTGGCGTTTCCCATCCAGGGCAACGGCCAGGAGACGCGATCGTTCATCCACATCTCCGACATGATCGAGGGCGTGCTCACCCTCATGCGGCACGGCGAGCACCTGAACATCTATCACGTCGGCAGCGGCGAGGAGATCTCCGTCGCCACGCTCGCGCGCGAAGCCGGCCGGTGCTTCGGCCGCGACATTAACCTCGTGCCCGGCGCACTCCAGCCTGGCAGCACCGCCCGCCGCTGCCCCGACATCTCCAAACTCGGCGCCCTCGGCTTCGCCCCGCGCACCACGCTCGCCGACGGTCTGCGCGAAACCGTGGCTTGGTATGACGCCAACGCCCACCGCGCCCCCGCCAAATAATTTTCCTCCTCCGCCTCATCTTTCTGCTCTTTCACCACCATGCCCTCCCTCCCCAAGAAAAAACTCGCCGCCGGCACCAATTCCAGCGTCGTCGTTGACCGCTGCCAAGTCTGCGACTCCTCCGACCTCGAGCCCGTGATCTTCATCGGCTACCTGCCTCCGGTGAACACCATGCCCCCCGTCGGCACCCGTCCGGCCGAGCAGCCCGCCTATCCCGCCGAGCTGCTCCGCTGCCGCCACTGCCAGCTCGTGCAGCTCGGCCTCGTTGTGGATCCTGCCATCCTGTTCCCCCCGTCGTATCCCTACACCAGCGGCACGACGAAGATCTTACGCGAAAACTTCGCCGAGCTTTCACAGGAGGTCGCCGCCCTCTACCCACTCAAGAAGACCGACCTCGTCGTGGACATCGGCTCCAACGACGGCACGCTCCTCAGCAACTTCGTCGAACCCGCCCGCGTCTATGGCATTGAGCCGACGAACGCCGGTCTGCTCGCGCAAAAGCGCGGCATCCAGACCCAGATCGCGTTCTTCAACCGCGCCGCCGTTAAGAAGGCCGTCGCCGAGGTCGGCAAGGCGAAGATCATCACTGCTACCAACGTCTTCGCCCACATCGAAGACATCCATGAGGTCGTGGACAGCTTGCTCGAGCTGCTCGGCGACGACGGCATCTTCATCTCGGAGTCGCACTACCTGCTCCCGCTCGTTGAAACGCTCCAATACGACACCATCTACCACGAGCACCTGCGCTATTACTCCGTGACCGCGCTGAAATACCTGCTGGAGATGCACGGCCTGGAGATCATCCACACCAAGCGCATCCCCACGCACGGCGGCTCCGTCCGCGTCTATGCCGCGCGCAAGGGCAAGTATCCCGTGCGCGAGTCCGTCGCCGCCTCGCTCGCCACCGAGGCCCGCGAGCTGACCGACGCGAAGCTCAAGGCGTTCCGCGCCGGCGTCGTCAACAGCAAGATTGCTCTCTACGCGCTGCTTAAGGACATCAAGGCCAAGGGCCAGCGCGTGTTCGGCGTCGGCGCGCCCTCCCGCGCCAGCACGCTCATCAACTACGTCGGTCTCGACGACGGCATCCTCGACTGCGTGCTCGAGATCAAGGGCTCCTACAAGATCGGCAAATACATCCCCGGCACCACGATTCCCGTGGTGGACGAGGAGCGCCTCTTCACCGACCAGCCCGAATACGCGATGCTGCTCTCCTGGCACATCGCGGATGAGCTCATCCCCAAGCTCGCCGCCCGCGGCTACAAGGGCAAGTTCATCATCCCCCTCCCCGTGCCCCGCATCGCGACGGCGTGAACGTTCCTGTTAACGCCAGCCCGCTCCAACAATCAGGGGGCGGGCTGGCGATGCTCGGCCCGCCATTTTTCCGCCGCTTGATGCGAGATTTGGTTCATCTCAAGGTTTTGCCCCTGAATATCCACCAGCGCGTTCATTTGCTCGGCTGAGAGCAATGGCGCCATGCCCTCAATCACGGCTTGGGGTATTTCAGGCTGAACCAAACCCGGAGAGGCATAAACTCCGTTCGCAAGCATGAGCTCGACAAATTTGTCCTGTTGGGTTTGGGAAAATTCCGGTGTGCTGATCCGTTGGGTCGCTCTTTGGATTCGTTCCATCGTCTGGCGATAAGGGAGTGTAACCGCATATTCTTGAAAGGCAGCGTAGCCATCGTCGTTGAGGAATTGGTGGATTTGCACGTCCACTTCTTGCTGGGCATCGCTTATGGTCTTATCAAGCAAGGCGACGTCCCCCACATAGACATTGACACCCCAGTTTGTCCCATTGGCCAGCGTGACAATTTTTGTGGTGAAGCTGACAGGATCTTTGAGATC
>CAIPZZ010000068.1 GCA_903869665.1 uncultured Opitutia bacterium
CGCGGATTACTTCCGCGACGCCGACAACGCGGCGCGGGCGCGGGCCTGGCAGGCGGCGCATCCCGGCTATTGGAAAAAGCGCCGGAAGAGCGCTCGCGTAGTCTTACAAGAGAACTGCCGGGCGCAACCCGCTCCAAGTGCGCAGGTAGCGATGCCGGACGACGGAGTTGTCTTACAAGACGACTGGCTGCGGCAACCCCCGCTGGTGATTGGACTTATCGCCCATCTCGCCGGGGTGACCTTACAAGAGGACATCGCGACGATGACGGGGCGATTGATAGCGATGGGGCATGCCGTGCTGGGCGCGTCGCCCGGCGTGGCACTACCTCGATGTTAATCGCGAAACGAATCTTGCAAGCTGAGCGGCTGCGGCGGGTGCCGCCGCATTTTAGTTGGATCGATCACCGGTTGGTGCGCGCGGACTACCTGCGCCGGGCCGACGCGAAAGCGTGGGCGTTGTATCTGGTGCTCGTCACCGTGGGTGATGAACACGGCCTGAGTTATTACGGCGACGGCACGCTCGGCCGGCTGTTGTCGCTGACGGATCTGGAAGTGGCCGCCGCGCGCGGGCAGCTCGCGGCTGCCGGCGTCATCGCGTATGAAAAACCGCTGTATCAAGTGCTCGCCCTGGAGGCCCGCGCGGGTCGGGAGGGAGCGCGATGATCGCCTATCAGACGTTTTGCCAGCTCCGGCAGGCGTGGGATGAACAGCACCTGACGATGGCGCAGATCGCGCGGGCGTTGGCGTTGCATCCCCAGACCGTGAAAAAATGGGTGGGCCGACCACGCTATGAGCAACGGCGGGCCGCGCGGCGGACGAGCATCCTTGATCCGCACAAGCCTGCGATCACGCGCTGGCTCGCCGAGCATCCCTTCACCGCGACGCAGCTCTGGCAACGCCTGCGCGAGCAGGGCTACGCCGGCGGCTGCTCCATCGTGCGCGACTACGTGCGCACGGTGCGGCCGCCGCGCCAGCCCGCGTATCTGACGCTCACTTACGCCCCGGGGCAGTGCGCGCAAATCGACTGGGGCTCGGCCGGCGCGATGACCGTCGGCGACACGCGCCGGGCGCTGAGCTTCTTCGTCTTCGTCCTGTGCCACAGTCGCTGGCTCCATGTGGAATTTACCCTCGGCCAGAGCCAGGAATGGTTCCTCGGCTGCCAGCGCCGGGCCTGCGAGGCCCTCGGCGCGGTGCCCTTGGAAGTCATGCCCGACAACTGCAAAACCGCCGTGCTCTCCCACCGCGTGGGCGAGCCGGCGGTCTGCAATCCGCACTACCTCGATTTTGCCCGGCACTACGGTTTTACCGTCAAACCCTGCGGACCGCGGCAGCCGCAGGCGAAGGGCCGGGTGGAAAACGCCGTCGGCTACGTGAAGAAAAACTTCCTCGCCGGCCGCGACCTCGGGGCGCCCGGCGGGCTCGCCGCCCTCAACGCCGCCGCCCGCCTTTGGCTCGAAACCGTGGCCAACGTGCGCCAGCACGGCGAAACCAAGCGCACGCCGACGGCGATGCTCGCAGAGGAACGCGCGCACCTGCGGCCGCTGCCGGCGAACCCCTATGAGACGGTGCTCGTGCGCACCGTGCGGGTGAGCAATCGCTGCCGCGTCACGGTCGACACGAACCGTTACTCGGTGCCGCCGCGTTACGCCTCGACCCCGCTGACGTTGCAACTGGCGAGCGACCGACTGCGGCTCTTCGACGGCCAGACCATGGTCGCCGACCATGTGCGCTCGTTCGAGCGCCGCGGCGATTACGAGCACCCGGACCATGTGCAGACCCTGCTCGACGAACGCAAGCAGGCGCGACACCAGCGGACCTTCCTGCGTTTCCTCGCGCTCGCGCCCGTCGCGGCCGCGTATCACGCGCAACTGGCGGAGCGGCGGCTGAATGTGCGACACCACGTCGAAAAGATCGTCGCGCTCTCCGAGATCCACGGACTCGACGCAGTGCATCGTGCCCTGACCGATGCGCACGCCCTCGGCGCCTACTCCTGCGAATACATTGCCAACCTCCTCGAGCAGCGCGGCCGCCTCTTGCCGGAGGCCGGCGCCCTCCATCTGACCCGCGCGAGCGATCTGCTCGAACTGGAACTACCGCCACCCGACCTCTCCCCCTACGACCGCTCATGACCACCACGACGCCATCCCTCACCGCCCAACTCGACTATCTCAAACTCGGCCACGTCGCCGAACATCACGCCACGCTCGCCCAGGAAGCCGCGGCGGCGGCTTGGTCGCACCTGGAGTTCCTCCAGCGTCTACTCGACGGCGAGTGCGCGGTGCGCCAGCAGCGCGCCGTGGAACGCCGGGTCCGCGCCGCGCGCTTCCCGGTCATCAAGACGCTCGACCAGTTCCACTGGGACTGGCCGAAGAAGATCAACCAGCTGCAGGTCCAGCACCTCTTCCGTTTGGGGTTCGTGACGCAGAAGACGAATGTCATTTTTGTCGGCAGCGTTGGCACTGGGAAAACGCACTTGGCTTCGGCACTCGGTTACACCGCCTGCCAGCAGGGGCACTCCGTGCTCTTCACCACCGCCATCGACGCCATCAACAATCTGGTCGCCGCTCAGGCCGCCCACCGGCTCAAGGCCGAACTCAACCGTTATCTGGCCCCGGCGACCCTGATCTTGGACGAGATTGGGTATCTCCCGCTCGACAAGATCGGCGCCGATCTGCTCTTCCAGATCATCAGCCAGCGCTACGAGCGCGGCGCGATCATCCTCACCACCAACAAGGCGTTCAAGCAATGGCCGTCGATCTTCAACAACGACGCCGGCATCACCTCCGCGATCCTCGACCGCCTTCTGCACCAGGCCGAGACCGTCGTCATCGACGGCAAATCCTATCGCATGAAGGATCAGATCGAGCCGCCCAACTAAACCTCACATTCCTGCTCATCCCTGCTGTCCGGCCGGCGCTTCCTCGGGAGCGTCGGTCGCTTCGTTTTACCCCTCCGCTTCGACCGTGGTTTTCAAATCGGTGAGTTACCGTGACGTTCACGCCGCTGCTCGCAGTCGATCCTCTGCTCGAGAAACTCGCTGAGTGCTGGGTCATCGCTGATCGTGGCTTCGACGCGAAAGACTTTCGTCGTGAAATCATCTCTCGTGGATCGACTCCCTGCATTCCTCCCCGTGTTTCGAGTCGGATTCAGCATCACTTCTCCAAACTGCTCTATCGCCACCGCCACGTCGTCGAAAACTTCTTTGGCCGCATCAAGCGCCGCCGCCGAATCGGCACTCGGTACGAGAAACTCAGCGAGACATTTCTCGGCTTTGCAATGCTCGCTACGATACTGGATTGGCTTCATTTCGAGGTTTGAAGACACGACCTAGCCCTACCTTCGCAAACGGGCCCGTTATCGTAGCA
>CAIPZZ010000069.1 GCA_903869665.1 uncultured Opitutia bacterium
GCCGGCAGCGGCACCTGCCTCGGCTTCGATGTTCGCACCCAGCAGCGCGACATCAGGCGGCACGTCGGCTACATGACGCAGCGTTTCAGCTACTACGAGGACCTGAGCATCCGCGAAAACCTCGACTTCATCGCGCGCCTCTACGACGTGCCCGACCGCCGCGCCGCCGTCGCGCGCAGTCTTGACCGCCTCGGCCTCGCCAAACGCAGCCGCCAGCTCGCCGGCCAACTCTCCGGCGGCTGGAAACAGCGCCTCGCACTTGCCGCCTGCCTCATCCATTCGCCGCAACTGCTGCTCCTCGACGAGCCGACCGCCGGCGTGGACCCGAAGGCCCGCCGCGAATTTTGGGACGAAATCCACCAGCTCGCCGCCGACGGCCTCACCGTGCTCATCACCACGCACTACATGGACGAGGCCGAGCGCTGCCACCGCCTCGCCTACCTCGCCTATGGCCACCTGCTCGCACGCGGCACGGTCGCCGACGTCGTGGCTACCGCGAAACTCAACACCTGGACTGTCACCGGCCCCGAGTTGCCCGCGCTCGCGGCGGCGTTGCGCGGCCGCGACGGCGTCGAGCAAGTGGTGGCCTTCGGCAACACCCTCCACGTGAGCGGCCGCGACGCCGCGAAGCTCGAGGCCGCCATCGCCGCCGAGCGCTCGCCCGCGCACGAGTGGGCGCGCGTGCGCTCGGGTCTGGAGGACGTTTTCATCAGCCTCATGGATGGCGCGGAGGAAAATTTCAAATGAGCGCGCGGCTCAAAACTCCGAGGTGGAGCGCGTTGACCCCAACGCGCTGGTTTGGGCCGCACGTCGGAAAGCGCGTTGCGGTCAACGCGCTCCACCTTCCGGCGATCCGGTTGGAGCCGCGACGCCCTCGTCGCGGTCGGTGCTCGCAACGCGACGAGGGTGTCGCGTTCCCATTTTCAACCCCGATCCAGCGCGCCGGGACGTCGCGCTCCACCTTTCTCACCGATGCAGGCTGGAAGCCTGCGCTACTCCCATGAGCGCCTTCGCCTTTCACCGTCTCTGGGCCATGGTGCTGAAGGAGTTCATCCAGATGCGCCGCGACCGCGCGACCTTCGGCATGATGATCGGCATCCCGCTGCTGCAGCTCACGCTCTTCGGCTTCGCCATCAACGCCGACCCCAAGCACCTCGCCACCGCCGTGCTTGCGGCCGACCACGGGCCGTTTGCCCGCACGCTCGTCGCCGCGATGAGCAACTCCGGCTACTTCGCCCTCACGCGCGAGGCCGCGACCGAGGCGGAGGCCGAGCGCCTGCTCCGGCTCGGCGAGGTGCAGTTCGTCATCAACATCCCCGAGGACTTCACCCGCCGGCTCCTGCGCGGGGAGCGCCCCACTCTCCTAATCGAGGCCGACGCCACCGACCCCGCCGCCACCGGCCCCGCGCTCGCCGCGCTGCGCGCGCTCGCCGACCGCGTGCTCGACCGCGACCTGACCGGACCGCTCGCCCCGCTGCGCGCCAAGGCCGGCCCGGTGGACTTCGCCGTCCACGCGCACTACAACCCCGAAAACATCACCCAATACAACGTCGTCCCCGGCCTCATGGGCGTCGTGCTCACTCTCACCATGGTCATCATCACCGCGCTCGCCATCACCCGCGAGCGCGAGCGCGGCACCATGGAAAACCTCCTCTCCACCCCCGTGCGCCCGGCCGAGGTGATGGTCGGAAAAATTCTGCCCTACATCATTGTCGGCTACATCCAGGTCACGCTGATCCTGCTCGCCGCGCGCTTTCTGTTCCACGTTCCCATGGTTGGCAGCCTCCCGCTGCTCTACGCCGTCGCCCTGCTCTTCATCTTCGCCAACCTCGCCGTCGGCATCACCTTCTCTACGCTGGCGAAAAACCAGCTTCAGGCCGTGCAGATGGCCACGTTCTTCTTCCTGCCCTCGATCCTGCTCACTGGCTTCATGTTCCCCTTTCGCGGGATGCCCGAGTGGGCGCAATGGCTCGGCTCCTGCCTGCCCAACACCCACTTCCTCCGCATCGTGCGCGGCATCCTGCTCAAAGGCAACGGCCTCGCCGAGATCGCCCCCGAGCTCTGGCCCATCGCCCTCTTCGTGGCGGTCGTGATGAGCATCGCGGTGAAACGCTACCGGCAGACGCTGGACTGAGGTAGTTTAAGTTGTAGTGCCGCCGCCAGCCCGGCCCTTTGTCATCGCGAGGTGCGCGCAGCGCGCCGTGGCGATCCAGCACTTCTACCAGCTCCAAACGCAGCCGGTGGCCGGTGAGGTTGTCCTTGACGGAAATCCGGTAGCGCGCTTTTGCTCTGGGCATGACCCCTGACAAAAATTTCGCCCCGCCATTCTGGCAACCCCCTCTTTTCCAAAAACCTGCGCCAATCGCCCGTTTATCGGGTTTGGCCTAATAACACTGATCGCCGGAAGAAAATGAAGATCGTCGCCGTCAGCTTCACTTGCCCCTGTTGCGGTTCGCCGGGCCTCAGTCAAAATGCGTATCAGCATCTTCCTCCGCCGCCATGGAAAGAAGAATTGCACGGTTTACCGCCTTATAGCCGGAAGTATGGCGACCCATCGTATGAAGTTTGCGGCTGCTGCGGCTTCGAGTTCGGAAATGACGATGATCCTGGCACGGCTGCGCCGACCACGTTTCGAGAATATCTCTCGGATTGGATTGCCCGTGGTTGCACTTGGTTTGATCCAAAGATGGAGAGACCGGATTGGAATCTCCCTTCCCAGTTAGCGGCCGCTGGTATTACTGGTGCCGAAAAGAAAGGCGATCCAGCCGGCACAGACAACGACCGGGCTTCGCCCGGTCGTGTCTGACCTCAATCGTTCAGCGCGGCGCGCCGAACCGCTGCGAGCCAAGAATGAAATGCCGACGGAATGAAAATCGCGGTGTGCTGTAAACTACCCCACCCGCGCCCGGCCGCGTTTGAGCGCCGCCATCTCCGCCCATTTGCAGATTGCCCGGCGACAGCGGCCCGTTAGCTGTCGTTCCGTATGCGCCTCCACCACACCCTGCTGTTCCCCCTCCTCGCCACAGGCCTGCTCGCCCAGGCTCCCGCACCGGCCGCGCCGGGCCAGCCGCCCGCCGCCCCCGCCGCCACGCCGGCCGAGCCGCCGCCGCCCTTCGTCGCGCAGCCAGCCCTCGGCGGGCTGCGGTTCGACAATCCTATCGCCATCGTCGCCGCGCCGGGCGAGACCAACCGCCTCTTCGTCGTCGAGCGCGCCGGCCGCATCATCCTCATCCCCGACCTCGCCAAGCCCGAGCGCGTCACCTTCCTCGACATCACCGCCGAGATCGGCGACACCCAAGGCGAGCGCGGCCTGATCGCGCTCGCGTTTCACCCGGACTACCGGCGCAACCGCCAGTTCTACCTCTGGCTCACCACAACCGTGCCCGGCCAAGGCCCGGCGATGCGGCTCGAGCGCTACACCGCCAGCGCGACCGACCCGAACAAGGCCGACCCCACCACCGGCCAGCCGCTCATCACGCAGCCCGACCGCGCCTCCAACCACAACGGTGGCCAGGTCGCCTTCGGCCCCGACAACTACCTCTACCTCTCCATCGGCGACGAGGGTGGGGCCAACGACCAGTATCAAAACAGCCAGCTCGTGGACAAAAATTTCTTCGCCGGCCTGCTGCGGCTCGACGTGGACAAGAAGCCCGGCTCGCTCCCGCCCAACCCCCACCCCGCCGTCCACCCCGGCACTTACACCATCCCGCCCGACAACCCCTGGGTCGGCGCGAAAGAGTTCAATGGCCAGCCCGTGGATCCGGCGAAAGTCCGCACGGAGTTCTACGCCGTCGGCCTGCGCAACCCTTACCGATTCTCCTTCGACCCCGTGACCGGCGCGCTCTGGCTCGGCGATGTCGGGCAGGACCGCATCGAGGAGGTGGATGTCATCCGCAAGGGCGGCAACTACGGCTGGAACTACCGCGAGGCCGACCAGCCGTTCTACGCGCCGCAGCGCGGCGGACGCGGCGGCAGACGCGGTGCCACCCCTGCCGCCCCCGCCACGCCGCCCCCGCCGCCGACGCCCGCACGCACGCCGCCGCCGGGCGTGACGTTTGACGAGCCGGTGTTCACCTATTTCCACCCGCAGCCCGTCGCCCCCGCCGGCACGCTCGACATCGGCAACAGCATCACGGGCGGCATCGTCTATCGCGGCACCGCGCTGCCCGCGCTCGCCGGGCGCTATGTGTTCGGCGATTACAACAGCGGCCGTATCTGGGCGCTCAGCCGCGTCGAGGTGGGCAAAGATGGCCGCCCCGCCGGCAAGGCCACCGCCGAGCTGCTCGCGCGCCGCCCCGGGATCGTCTCCTTCGCACAGGACCCGCGCACGGGCGACGTGCTACTGGCCAACATCAGCAGCGGCTACATCGAGCGCCTCGCGCCCAACCCCGCCGCCGCGACCAAACCCTGACGTCCGCGAGGTGGAGCGCGTTGACCCCAACGCGCTTTCAGCAATCCGACGCGGCCCCGGCGCGTTGGGGTCAACGCGCCCCACCTTGATCCGCCGACGGGGGCCGTCCCTCCTCAGCCCTTCCGCTCGGCCAATTGCTTGGCCACCGGGCCATCGAGGTGCATGACCGAAGTCGGGAAGGCAAAAGATAGCCCGCGCGCTGCCACGGCGCGCATGAGCGCGAGGTTCACGCGCTGCTTCGCCGCGAGATGAACGTTAAGGTCGGAGCTGCGTGTCAGGTAGGCGATCCAGATGTCGAGCGACGACGCGGCGTAGTCGCGGAAAAACACCTGCACCGTCGCCGCGTCCACCTCGGCCTCGGCGCGGATGAGCGCACGGAACTCCTCGACGATCTGCTCCATCTGCTCCGGCGTGGTGTCATAGGTGAGACCGATGATCTGCTCGACCCGTCGCTGAGTGAAGCGGGAGAGGTTGGTCACGACCTCGCTCGCCATCAGCTTGTTCGGCACGACGAGGAGTGACTTGTCCAGTAGGCGCAGCTTGGTCGAGCGCAGGCCGATATCCTCGACCGCACCGGTATTGGCACCGATCTTGACCGTATCGCCCAACTTGAACGGCTGGTCAATCGCGACGACGATGGAGCCGAAAAGGTTGGCGATGGTGTCCTGCGCCGCGAGGGCGAACGCCAAGCCGCCGATGCCGAGGCCGGCGAGAAACGCCTTCACGTCGGCCCCGAGGCTCTGCGCGACCATGAGCACGCCGAAGACGACGAAGATGGTGACGAGTGCCTTTTTGATCCACGGCATGAACGCCGCGATACCCATGCCCTTCTGGCCCGCGACCTCGTGCAGGTGGTCGAGCACGGTGTTGAACGCCCGCAACAGCAGCCAGAACACCACGAACGAGTAGGCCAGCGTCGAGGCGTAGCCCACTGTCGCGTCGCTCGTCTCGGAAAGCTTGAGCACCTTCAGCGCGGCAAGCGCGCCGGTGACCACGATGAGCGCGGCCACGGGTGCCTCCAGCGCGGGGAACAGCTTGTCGTCGAGCGTCGTCTCCGTCTTGGCCGCAAGCCGGCGGAGGAAGCCGAACAGAAAAGTCGTCACCACGCGGCGCAGCAGGTAGGCGAGCACCAAAAACACCGCCGCGACGACATAGTGCGTGGCGGTGTTCCCGCTGTTTCTCACGTCGAACAGCTCCAGCACCGAGTCCACCAGATGCTCCAAGAAATCCGGCGGGCGCGGCGCGCTTTTCGCCGGCTGGTCGGCGACTTGGCCCGCGGCCGCCGCCTGGGTGGTGAGCGCCAGCTGCGGGTCAGGCGCGGCCGGGGCGGCGTCGGGGGACGGCGCTTGGGCGGCGGGAGCCGACTGGGCGGCCTCCTGCGCGGGCAGGGCGCCCGGCCCGGCGAGCGTGACGGCAAGTGCGATGAGCTGAAACAGTTTTCTCATTGGGTCGCCGTATTGCCATGGGCGCACCGCCCCGTCAACCGCGCGCCTGTCGCCATCGGGTAGATCGGGAATTGAAGGTCGGGTTTTATTCCCGATGCATCGGGCATAAATCCCGACCGATGGGGGCAAATGTCGGTCCACCGCTCAAAGCGGGTATTCTCCGGCTTTCTTTTCCCCTTCCTCTTTATCTTTCCTCTCCCTCTTCCCCATTCCGAGTTGCCGGACGGAAGAAAGATTGGGATAAAGAGGAACGAGTAAGATTTTCCCATGACGCCCGCCGCCTATCTCGACGCCCACGCCCGCGACCTCGTCGCGCTGCTTCAGCGGCTCGTGCGCGTGCCGACCGTCAACCCGCCCGGCGAAAACTACGCCGCCATCACCGCGCTACTCGTGCGCGAGCTGCGTGCCGCCGGGCTGGCGGCGCAGCGCTTTCCCATCCCCACCGCGCTGCTGAAAAAACACCTGCCCCGCGCGCAGCACGCGTTTCCCCGCTACAACGTCCTCGGCAAGCTCGCCGCGCCCGACGCGACGGCCGACACGAAAACGCTCCACTTCAACGCCCACTACGACGTCGTCCCCGCCGCCGCCGGCTGGCGGCATGGCAGCGCGTTCAGCGGTGCGGTCGAAGGCGGCTGGATTTATGGGCGCGGCACCGCCGACATGAAGGGCTCCATCGCCGCGCTGCTGCTCGCGCTGCGCGCCCTCCGCGCCAGCGGCGCACGCCCGCGTGTCAACGTCGAGGTGTCCTTCACCGCCGACGAGGAGACCGACTCCGCGCTCGGTGCCGGCTGGCTCGTGGAGCACGCGCCCATCGCGCCCGACTACGCCGTCGTCATGGAGGGCGGCGAGGGCAACACCATCGGCTGTGGCCACAATGGCGTCGTCTGGCTTGAAGTCACCGTCCACGGCCGCGCCGCCCACGGCAGCCTGCCGCACCGCGGCGTCAACGCGCTGGAAAAAATGTCCGCGCTCGTCCTCGCGCTCGACGCGCACAAACGCGCGCTCGCCCGGCGGCGCTTCCGCTCGCCCGACGGCCGCGTGCTCACACCCACGCTCAACGTTGGCGGCGTGTTCGCCTCCGGCCCCGGCGGCAAGATCAACACCGTGCCCGCGCTCGCCCGCTTCTCGATTGACCGCCGCGTGGTGCCCGGTGAGACGGTCGCGTCCGCCGAGCGGGAGCTGCGCGCCTTCCTCCGCACCGCCGCGAAAAAAATTCCCGGCTGCCGCATCACCATCGCCAAGGTGTCCGAAAACCACCCGTGCTACACGCCGCCGCGCGGCCCGTTCTGCGCCGCGCTGGCCGCCTGCGTGCGCCGCGTGCGCGGCGGCCGGGTGAAATTCGGCGTCTCGACCGGCTTCAACGACATGCACTTCTTCGCCGCCCAACGGAAAATCCCCACCCTCGGCCACGGCCCCGGCGGCCAGCACGAGCACGGTGCCGACGAACGCGCCAAGGTGAAGGAGCTGGTCGCCAGCGCCAAAATCTACGCGGAGCTGATGACGACGTTTAGCGGCTGAACCGGTTCGTCAGGGCCACGGCCCTCACTACGGCTGCGTGCACCAACTTTTTGCGCGCCGTCTCATCCGGCGCGGCCATCATGTCTGCAAGGTAAGCGCGGATCGCAATCTCCGGTTCGCGCTGGACATAAATTTTCTGAAGTTCGTGAGTAAAGCCAAATGCCGCGGGGCCAGGGCCGCACGAGTATGACCGGCTGATGACAGAAAAAGTGTCGTGATATTGAGCCCAGTCAGTCTCCCCCACTACGACCCCATGCTCACGGCTCCATACGCGTAACGGGCTGTCCACCGTCTCATGCGTATCGAAAACCCACAGCCAATGGTTCACCCTCGTAGTCGAACCCGTTACAACGCTGTGATAAACTGTCACATCCTCATACGGCACAAACAACCCGGCTAAGACGACAAGGCCTATGAGCACCCAATTTCGCACTGAGGGGCTGACGTATATCTTTGGCACAAGAAAATCGTGCCCCGACGATAGTGATTTTGTCAACAAGTCTGGTTGCCCGAACCACCCACTTCAGTCGCAGCTCGACCCCGTTCACAAGTGATGTCTTTTGTTGTGTCTGTCCATGCCCGCCACACCCACCGACCTTTACTCCCTCACCCGCGAGGAGCTGCGCCTGCTGTTCGCGCGCTGGGGGCTCTCGCCGGTGCACGCGGCGCGGCTGTGGAACTACCTCTACCTAGAGCTGGCCGACTCGCTTGATACGATGCCAGAGCTGCCGGCGAAGGTCCGCGACCGGCTCGCAGCTGAGACGCGCCTCACTCCGCTGCCCATCGCGCTCGCCACCGACTCCGCCGACGGCTTTACGCGCAAATTTCTCCTCTCTCTCCCTGACGGCGAGCGCATCGAGACCGTGCTCATGCGGTTCACTGGTCGCGTGACCGCCTGCGTGTCGAGCCAGGTCGGCTGCGCGATGGGCTGCGTGTTTTGCGCCACCGGCCAGATGGGCTACACGCGCCACCTCACGCCCGGAGAGATCGTCGCGCAGGCCGTCCATGTCGCACGGCAGCTCCGCACGGTAGGCCAGCTCGCTGAGCTGGCGTCCCGGACGCCCGCAATCACCGAGGCCGCCAGGTCAGCGACCCGGCCTACAACGCAACCTCGCCTCCGCAACGTGGTGCTCATGGGCATGGGCGAACCGTTGCACAATTACGACGCCGTGATGACGGCCGTGGACATCCTCCGCGACCCCAATGGCCTCGCGCTCGGCGCGGGGCGCATCACCCTCAGCACCGTGGGCGTCGTCCCCGGCATCCTGCGGCTTGCGGCGGAAAAACGCCCGCTGCACCTCGCAGTCTCGCTCCACGCCGCCACGCAGGCCGAGCGCGCCGCCCTCGTGCCCGCCGCCAAAAAATGGCCGCTCGACGAACTCATAGCCGCCTGCCGCACCTACAGCGAGCAGACGGGCCGACGCATTTTCTACGAGTGGACCCTCATCGAGGGCAAAAACGACTCCCCCACCCACGCCCGCGCCATCGGCGAGCTGCTCCGGGGCCTGCCCGCCCAGGTCAACCTCATCCCCCTCAACCCCACCGCCGGCTATGGCGGCGTGCCCACGCGCGGTGAGGCGGCAAAAATCTTTCAGCGCGTCCTTCGTGACGAGTTCGCCCTGCCCAGCACCGTCCGCCAGCGCCGCGGCATAGATATCGCCGCCGGCTGCGGGCAATTGGCGGTGGCGGGATAACCCCGAAGCAGTGGCGCGCGTTGACCTCAACGCGCTTGAGGCGTCTTGGGGTCAAGCCGCTCCACCTTCGGCGCGGGCAGCGCGCCGGGGGAGACGCCCTCGCGGAGTTCGAGCGTGGCAAGGACCTTGGGGACGTAGAGGCGCGTCTCGGCTGGCAGGTCGGAGGCGATGGCGGCAAACGTCGTCGCCCGCCGGGCCGTGAGCAAGCGGGACACGCGGCCCTCACCGGCGTTGTAGGCGGCCAGTGCCAGAGGCCACGAGCCGAACCGGCCATGCAAACGGCGCAGCAACCGCGCAGAAGCGCGGGCGTTTTTATCGGGATCGGTGCGCTCGTCGGGCAACGTTGTGTTGAGGCCGAACTCTCGCGCCGTGGCGGGCATCAGTTGAAATAGGCCCCGTGCGCCGGCCGGGCTGCGGGCGACGGGATTGAAGGCCGACTCCGTCTCCGCCAGCCACACGAGCGCGGGAGGCAGTCCCTCGGCGGTGAAGATGGCCTTGAGGCCGGGCAAGAGCGCGGCGGCGCGGGCGGGCACAGGGCGCGCGCGCAGGCGTTCGACCCAGAGACCGTAGAGCGGCACCTCTTTGGCCGGATCAGCGGGCGGCGGGGGCTTCACGCTCGGGGGCGGCTGGGCGGCTAGCCGCTCGGTCTCCTTAGCGGCCTCGATGTTGTCTATGAGCGCGTCCAGCCAATCGGCGTAATCCTCGTAGCCGAGAAGCGCGCGCAGCTCGGCGGCGGCCGTGCGGGCCTCGGGCTCCAACGCAGCCAGCTCGGCCATCGAACCGCTGTCCATCGCCGTCTGCAGATGGGTGAAAAAACTGTCCCATTGCCCGCGAGTGGGAAATTCAAACCGCGCCTTGATCTCCGGCGGCGCATAAACGTCGAACAGCAGCTGGCCCGCCGCAAAGAGCGCGTCCGTATCGGCGGTGGACGTGGCGGGTGCCGCTAGCGAGGGGAGCAGCGGGGGAGGGCGAGAGCTCACGGGTGTCGCCGCGGTTTTGGGCACAGGGGGCGGTGGGGTCGGGGCGGGCGGCGCGGGCTTACACCCGGTAGCGACCAACAACAACGCCCACCAGATCAAGCGGGACAAGAATGGTCTCATGTTGAGTGTCAGACCGGCAGAATTCTCGTCGGTTCGCGAGCAAATGGTGCGGCCGCCTGGGCAGGCCGTGCGAAAGTTCGGCGTCCAATCCGCGTTTGACCGCTCCCCCGCGCGTCGCGCACGCTGGATGTTTCCGAAACTTGAACCGCGTCCACATCAAAACCTACGGCTGCCAGATGAACGAGCGCGACAGCGAGGCTGTCGCGGCGATGCTCCGCGCACGCGGCTACCGCATCGTGCCGGATGAAGACAATTGCGACATCCTCCTGCTCAACACCTGCTCCGTGCGTGACGCCGCCGAACAAAAAGCCATCGGCAAGGCCGGCTACCTCGCGCAGCGCAAAAAAAAGCGGCCTGACTTCGTCCTCGGCATCCTCGGCTGCATGGCGCAGAATCGCGGCGCGTCGTTGCTCGACCAATTGCCCGACGTGGATCTCATCGTGGGCACGCAGAAATTTCACCGCGTGCCCGACTACCTCGACAATCTTCGCGCCGCGCGCGACGCGGGCGTGCCGGTCGGCACGGGCATCGTGGACATCGCCGAGGAGGCCGGCTCGCAGAATACCATCCGCGACCATCTCACGACCGAGCTAGCCGAAGCGGCGGATGGCGCCGGCGAACCCGCGCCGCAGGTGAGCGCGTTTGTCTCCATCCAACAAGGCTGCGACATGCACTGCGCGTTTTGCATCGTGCCGAAAACACGCGGCGACGAGCGCTCGCGCCCGATGGAGGACATTGTCGCTGAGTGCCGCGCGCTCGCGGAGCGTGGCGTGCGTGAAATCACGCTGCTCGGCCAGATCGTGACGAGCTACGGCCGGCGCGACTACGCGGCGGCAGACGGCAAGGGCGCGTTTGTGCAGCTCATCGAGCAGGTTCATGCCATCGAGGGCATCGAGCGCATCCGTTTCACTTCTCCGCACCCGCGCGGGTTTCGCGACGACCTCGTCGCCGCCTACGCGCGGCTGCCAAAGCTGTGTGAATACGTCCATCTGCCGATGCAGAGCGGCAGCAACCGCATCCTGCGCGCGATGAACCGACCCTACACGCGCGAGCGCTACGCGGAAATCGTGGCGGCGTTGCGCGCCGCGCAGCCCAGGATGTATTTCTCGACGGATGTGATCGTCGGTTTTCCCGGCGAGACCGACGAAGATTTCGCGCAGACGCGCGAACTGTTCGCCGCGTGCGATTTCGACATGGCCTACGTGTTCAAATACTCCGTCCGCACCGGCACGCCCGCCGCGACGATGGAGGCGCAAGTGCCCGAGGACGTGAAAGAGGCACGCAACCAAGTCCTGCTCGACGTGCTCCGCGAAAACTCGCTCCGCCGCAGTTCGGCGCTCGTCGGCACCGTCGAGGAAGTGCTGGTTGAGGGCCGCGACCAGACGGGCGCGCGCTTCACCGGCCGCACACGAGGCAACCGTGTGTGCGTGTTCGATGCGGACCCACGCTTGGTCGGCTCGCTAGTGCCGCTAAAAATCGATCGGGTCTCGGTCAGCACGCTTTACGGCGAGTTGGTGCTGGCCGGGGGTTGATCCCTAATCGTTCTCGTTCTCTTACTCCTGCTCGTTCTCGCCCGGTTTCTTATTTCCCCATGCCCACCCCAAAATTCGATCACGAAAAACTCCGCGCATACCAAGAAGCCCTCCGTTTTGCCGCGTGGGCCGGTCCGATCATCGAGAACCTTCCGGCCAAACTCGCCGCCCGCGACCAGCTCGACCGCGCCTCGACGAGCACGGTGCTGAATATCGCAGAGGGCAACGGCAAGCGCTCCCATCCCGACCGCTGCCGCTATCTCGACATCGCGCGCGGCTCGGCGGTGGAATGTGCGGCTTGCCTCGATGTGCTCGTCGTGCGCCTGAAGCTTGATGCGGCTACCGCCGACCAAGGGAACGCCATCTTGCTCGCGGTGGTCTCGCTCGTGTCCGGGCTGATTGCGCGATTTGCGCCGGAGAACGTCGCCGGAGCGTTGCAGGAGGAGGCCGGACCCTACGAAAGCGGGGCTGGTGTTGAGAATGAGAACGAGTAAGAGAACGAGAACGATTCCCATGTTGTCCCTTTCCACCGCCACCCTCCTGCCCGGCCTGCTACTTTTTGCGCTTGGCGCATTGCTGCTCATCGGCGGCGACTCCGCCGGTTCGCTGCTCAAGGCCCTCCCGCGCTCGGTCGGGGCGGCCGTGGTTTGTTTCGGCGGGGCGGCGGTGTGGTTTCTCTACAACGTGCTGCATCTCTCGCAGGCCGATTTTGGTGACCAGAAAAAGCCGCTGTTCGTGGGCTTCGCGGTGGTGGCGGCGCTGTCGTTCCGCTACGCTCCGGACTTTCTCGCCGTGCGCGGGCTGGCGGCACTCACACTGCTCGGCGGCTGGCCGCTGCTCATGGCGGCTTACATGCAATACGACAAACCGCAGCGGCTGTTTATGGTCACAGCCGTCTATCTCGCCGTCGCGCTCGCCATCTGGCTCGGGGCGCAGCCTTGGCGGCTACGCGATTGGCTCGCTTGGCTGTTCGCGCAACCCGCGCGCGCGCGGATAGTCGGCGGGCTGCTCGGAGGCTACGGACTTCTGCTCGTCGTTGTGGCGTTCACTTACTGAAAAATTTCCGCGATGCCCGCCGCCACGCCTGCCCTGAGCCAGCCGAATGGTCCCGCGCCTATTCTACTCGTCCTCGCCGGCCCCGCCGGTTCGGGCAAGACCACGCTGTGCGAACGCCTCGTCGCTACTCAGCCCGGCATCGCGCGTGTCATCACCGCCACCACGCGCCCGCCCCGCCCGGGCGAGGTGGACGGCAAGGACTACCATTTTCTCACGCCGGAGCAGTTCGACGCCAAGGTCGCCGCCAGCGAATTCCTCGAATGGGCGTGGGTCCATCAGAAGCACCGCTACGGCACGCTGCGCGCCGCCGTGCTCGGGCCGCTCGCCGCCAGCCGCAGCCTCGTCATCAACGTGGACGTGCAGGGCGTGGACCACTTCCGCCGGGCCGCCGCCGCCGAGCCCGCGCTCGCCCGCGCGTTGGTGACGGTCTTTGTTACCGTGCCCGAGACCGAGCTGCGCCGCCGCCTCGCCGCGCGCGGCGACAGCCCCGCTGAGATCGAACGCCGCATGACGACCGCCGCCCGCGAGCTGCCCGAGGCCGAGAAATTCGACCACCGCATCGCCAGCCGCGGCCGTGAGGAGGACTTCGCCGCACTGCTGGAGATCTGGCACCGACCGCGCAACCACTCCGGCGACCGCTCACCGCGCCGGCACCTTTGCTAAGTTCTCCGGCCAGCGGCGGGCGGCGACGTCGGCGACGAAGAGCAGCAGCGCGGCCAGCACCAGCCACGGCCAGAGTTCGCGCTGGAGCTCGGCGCGGCGCGGCTCGCCGGCGAGGATGTCGCCGGGCGCGGGGTTGAACTTGCCGCCGGTCGCCGCCGCCAACGCACGCAGCGCGGCTTCGTCGGGCGGGCGCAGCGAGAATTCCTCGGGGTAGCCCACGGTCGCGCTGACGTATTGCTGCTCGACGGGTTTGTCGCCGCGCTTCAGCAAAATCTGCGCGTGGTAGGCGCCTTTCGCGGGCGCGGGCCAGAACGCCTCCAACCGCCCCGGCGCGGCGAGC
Organism: uncultured Opitutia bacterium; assembly: GCA_903869665.1. Classification (GTDB taxonomy): domain Bacteria; phylum Verrucomicrobiota; class Verrucomicrobiia; order Opitutales; family Opitutaceae; genus CAIYUN01. The sequence continues at coordinate 13,760 of CAIPZZ010000069.1, forward strand.
TCCAGCGTCTGGCGGCGCTGCGCGCCGTCGGGACCGACGACCGTCACCTCGCCGTCGAGATCGGAGAGAAACGCGCCGTTGTCGGCCACCGTGTCGAGTTGCAGGCGGAAGCCGCCGTTCTCCTCCGTCACGGTCGCGGGGAAGCTCTTCAGCGCAGCGGGCCGGCGGAGCTTGCGCGCAAGCTGTGCCCAAAATTTCCCAAAGCCCTCCCAGCGCAGCCACTCGCTAGCCCAATGGTTGCGTGCGTCCGATGTGAACGCCGCCGTCTGCCCCAGCCCGTAGCGCCACGTCGCCAGCAGCGGCTGGCCGCGCTCGGACACGAGCCACAGCTCGGCGGTCGGCTTGGTGCGGACGATCACCTGGCCGGTGAGATCTGGGGCGGTGGCGAACGGCACCCCGGCGAGAAAATCGCCCGAGCGCACGACCTTCGCCTGGAACGGTGTCTCCTGCAGGGTGGACTTCGAGGCCATCATCGTCTCGCGCGCAAAAATCTGCGGCACGCTCTGCGGGCTGTCGGTGAAATAGTAGCGCCCGTGGCCCCAGCCCGCGATCTGCTGGAGCAGGTTCTCGTCGGCCCCGTTGCCCACGCCGACGGCGCTGACCGTGACCTGCGAGCTGGCGAGCTTGGCGACGACCTCCTGAATGGACTCGGTCGGCGAGCGGCCGTCGGTGAGGAGGACGACATGCTTGATCTTGGCCGGGGAGAAACGCATCGCCTCCTCGGCCAGCGCGAGGCCGGCGGCGATGTTGGTGCCGCCGCCGGGCGAGAGCGTGGCGATCCTGCCGATGACGCCGGCCTTGTCGGCCGCGCTCGCCATCTCGGCGACCCAGAAACCCGCACCGTCGAACGCCGCCACGCCGACGTAATCCTGCGGTGAGAGCAGCTCGACCGCGCTCTTCGCGGCCTGTTTGGCGAGCTCAATGCGGTTGTCGGCCTGCATGCTGCCACTACGGTCAATCACGATCATGAGACCGAGCGAGGGCGTCTCCTTGTCCTTCTGAAAGTCGCAGCGCACGGGGAGGATGTCCTCGATGGGCGTGCGGTAGTAGCCGCCGAGGCCGAAGGATTTGTCGCCGCCAAGCATCACGAGCCCGCCGCCGAAGTCTTTCACGTAGCTGGCGAGCAGGCGCATCTGCGCCTGCGTGAGGTCGGTGGCGGGCACGTTGTCGAGCAGCACGAGGTCGTAGCCCTGGAGGTCGTAGCGGAGCGCGACCTCCGCGCTCACCGGTTCATCCGCACCGCGCAGCACCACGCTCGCGAGCAGCAGCGCGGCAAGGGCGGCCAAGGCGCGCACGGTGTCGGCGCGCCGGGTAGTTGGGCAAGGGGTCATGAACGCCGGGGTTGGAGGAGAAAGGCCGGGATTGTCCGCCGGGACAAGCGAGATTTGCCCAAGGTGGAGTTTGTGTGATTTTCGCCGGAAATGTTCCGGAAATTTAACCGCACCGCCATCGGGACGGGCGGATTGATTTCCCCTTTCCGCTTGCGGCGGGTTGGTGCGGCCGCAACCCTCGTTGAAATCCACGTCCATGCCGAAGCGTTCCGATCTCAAGTCCATCCTCATCATTGGCGCCGGCCCGATTGTCATCGGGCAGGCGTGCGAGTTCGACTATTCTGGCACCCAGGCGTGCAAGGCGCTCCGCGAGGAGGGCTACCGCGTCATTTTGGTGAACTCCAACCCGGCCACCATCATGACCGACCCGGAGTTTGCCGATGTGACCTATATCGAGCCGCTCACGGTGGACATATTGGAGAAAATCATCGCCAAGGAGAAACCTTCCGCGCTGCTGCCCACGCTGGGCGGCCAGACCGCGCTCAACCTTTCCATGGAGCTGGACAAGGCCGGCATCTTGAAAAAATACGGCGTCGAGATGATCGGCGCGAAGCCCGCAGCCATCGCCAAGGGCGAGGACCGCGAGCTGTTCAAGCAGGCCATGCTCAAGATCGGTCTCGACGTGGCGAAATCGCGCACGGTGAAATCCATGGAAGAGGCGCGCGCCGCCGCCGACGTGTTGGGGATGTTTCCGCTCATCATCCGACCGTCGTTCACGCTCGGTGGCAGCGGTGGCGGCATCGCCTACAACAAGGAAGAATTTGAGCGTATCTGTGCCAACGGCCTCGACCTTTCGCCCGTCCACGAGGTGCTCGTCGAGGAGTGTCTGCTCGGCTGGAAAGAATACGAGATGGAGGTCATGCGCGACCACAAGGACCAGTGCGTTGTCATCTGCTCCATCGAAAACTTCGACCCGATGGGCGTCCACACTGGCGACTCGATCACCGTCGCGCCGGCGATGACGCTCACCGACAAGGAATACCAGGTGATGCGCGACGCCTCGTTCGCCGTCATCCGCGAGATCGGCGTCGAGACGGGCGGCTCCAATATCCAGTTTTCCATTGATCCCAAGACCGGCCGTCAGGTCGTGATCGAGATGAACCCGCGCGTGTCGCGCAGCTCCGCGCTCGCGTCCAAGGCCACCGGCTTCCCCATCGCCAAAATCGCCGCCAAGCTCGCCGTCGGCTACACGCTCGACGAGCTACGCAATGACATCACTCGCCTCACGCCGGCGAGCTTTGAGCCGACGATTGACTACGTCGTCACGAAGATCCCGCGCTTCACCTTCGAGAAGTTTCCCGGTGCCGATACCACGCTCACCTCAGCGATGAAGTCCGTCGGCGAGGCGATGGCCATCGGGCGCACTTTCAAAGAGTCCATGCAAAAATGCCTGCGCTCGCTGGAGATCGGCGCCCGCGGCTTCGGCGGCGGCGGCAAGCACGGCCTCGACGAGGCCCCCGACCATCCGACGATCAACGCCAAGCTCGCCACGCCCAACGCCGAGCGGATTTTCTACCTCCGCTACGCCTTCATGGCGGGCTACACCGTGGAGCAGATTTTCGACCTCACCAAAATTGACCCGTGGTTCCTGCACCAGCTCCGCGAGATTTTCGAGATGGAGCAGGAGCTGAAAACCAAGACGCTCCCCACGGTTGAGGCCGACCTCTTCCGCCGCGCGAAACAGTTCGGCTTCGCCGACGCGCAGCTCGCGCACCTCTGGCACACCGACCTCGCTGCCGTCCGCGCTGAGCGCAAGGCCCGCGGCATCAACACCACCTACCGCCTCGTGGACACCTGCGCGGCAGAGTTTGAGGCGTTCACGCCCTACTACTACTCCAGTTACGGCGACGAAAACGAGGTTCTCCCACCCGCCGGAAAAAAGAAAATCATGATCCTCGGCGGCGGCCCCAACCGCATCGGGCAGGGCATCGAGTTCGACTACTGCTGCGTCCACGCCAGCTTCGCGCTGCGCGAGGCCGGCTTCGAGACCGTGATGGTCAACTCCAACCCCGAGACCGTCTCGACCGACTACGACACCAGCGACCGCCTCTACTTCGAGCCGCTCACGCTCGAGGACGTGCTGGAAATCTACCAGCAGGAGGACTGCGCCGGCGCTATCGTGCAGTTTGGCGGGCAGACGCCGCTCAACCTCGCCGCCGCGCTGAAGGCCAATGGCGTCAACATCATCGGCACCACGCCCGAGGACATCGAGCGCGCCGAGGACCGGAAGCTGTTTGCCGCCATCCTCGATCAGACCGGCCTGCGCCAGCCCGCCAACCGCACCGCGCTCAACGAGGGCGAGGCGGCGGCGTGTGCGGCCGAGATCGGCTACCCCGTGCTGCTGCGGCCCTCGTTTGTGCTCGGCGGGCGCGGCATGTTCATCCTCTACAGCGAGGACGAGCTGAAGGCCGTCGTGCGGCAGGTCTTTGACGTGATGCCCGGCAAGCCCGTGCTCATTGACAAGTTTCTCGAGGACGCCATCGAGCTCGACGTGGACTGCATCGCCGACGGCGAGGATGCCGTGATCGGCGGGATGCTGGAGCACATCGAGTTTGCCGGCGTCCACTCCGGCGACGCCGCGATGGTCATGCCCCCGCACACGCTCTCGCCCGAGATGCTCACCACCGTGCGCGCCGCGACCCACGCGCTCGCTAAGGCGCTCCACGTCGTCGGCCTGATGAACGTGCAGTTCGCCATCAAGGACAACCAGCTCTACGTCCTCGAAGTGAATCCCCGCGCCTCGCGCACCGTGCCGTTCGTGGCCAAGGCCATCGGCGTGCCGCTGGCCAAGCTCGCCGCCAAGGTGATGACCGGCGCGAAGCTCCGCGACCTCGGTCTCACGCGCGAAGTCACGCCGAAGCACTGGTGCGTGAAGGAGGCGGTGTTTCCCTTTGTGCGCTTCCCCGGCGCGACGATTGCGCTCGGCCCCGAGATGCGCTCGACCGGCGAGGTCATGGGCATTGATGCCGACCTCGGCCTCGCGTTTGCCAAGGCGCAGGCTGCGGCCAAGCCCGGCCTGCCGGTCAAGGGCAACGTGTTCCTCTCCGTGAAAGACGCCGACAAAGCGCGCGCCGCCGACATCGGCCGCCAGCTCATCGAGCTCGGCTTCACGCTCTGCTCGACGAGCGGCACCGCCAAGACGCTCGCTGACGCCGGCCTCGCCGTGCAACGCCTCGCCAAGATCACCGAAGGCCGCCCCAACGCGGTGGACCTGATCAAAAACGGCCAGATCCAAATGGTGATCAACACGCCCGGCGGCATGATCCCGCGCCGCGACGAGAACGCGATCCGCGCCGCCGCCTACGCGCACAACATCTGCCTGATGACCTCGCTCACGGGCGCGCAAGCGGCCGTGCAAGGCATCCGCGCCCTGCGCCAAAAACCCCTCGGCGTCCGCCCCATCCAAAGCTACAAGGGGAATGTGACGGCGGTGTGAGGGGGTGGTGATTTCTTGTTTGGGCGCAACCTTGCTGCGCCCAAGCTCGTCCCCCGCCGTAGCGGCAAGCGTGAGCAAGCCGACACCCCTTCCTCCTTGCACCCCTGCGCCACGCCGACATCGTCCCGGAAATCACCCCCACCAGCTTATGTCTAGCGCCACGGCATTCACCAATCTGAATTTGATTCACGACCTCCAGCATCAGGTCGGACTTGTCCGCGAAGCACTCCGCTTAGAGATGCGGCGGCTGAGTGTAGATTAGTGGTTAAAATATTCTGCGGTTTGCCTCAGTGAACTCGGATTGAGCCTCCGTGTTCTCTGTGTCCCACTCCGACTTCCGGGATTGGCGTCCATTAGCGTGGATTAGCGGTTAAAACGTTCCCTCAGTTTGCCGTTTCCATGTCCGCAGAAACCGCCACGTTCGCCCCATGCCGCTGCCCGAATTTATCGCCCGTCCGCGACCGTGGCGGACGCTGCTCCTGTGGGCGTGGCTGATTTTTTGGGCGGGCTACCTGGCGGCGGAGACACTAAGCTGGACGGAGCCGCTCGACGGGCTGGGCTTCGGGCTGCGGCAGTCGCCGCTGGTGCTGCTGGTCTTCGCGGCGCTGATGCCGCCCATCATCATGCTGGCGACGGCCATTTGGAAATGGCGGAAGTGGCGGCCGGAGTTTCACACGTTGTGCGCGCTGTATCCGCCTGTGGTGTTCGCGGTGATGGCGGTGGTCGTCACCCTGAACCACCGGGCGGAGCCTTCGGGCCGCTTTCAGAAAGCCTACGGCGGAGGGCTGCCGGCCAACGTGCGCGAGCTGCGCACGTTTTTTTCCCGCTCTGGATTTTGGGCACCGCAGGACGCCTTTGCTTTTCAGACCACCCCGGTGGAGACCGAGACGCTGCTCGCGGCGCATCCTTTCGCGGCAGCGACGGACGGCCTGCGGGCGTGGCCGCCCGGCGCGGCCAGTGTCCTGGCGCAAACAATCGGCCGGGGCTGGCCCGATCCGCAGGCGTGGCCCGGACTGAAAACCTATGTGTGCGACGATGAAAAGACCCGGCGCCATTTCGCGCTGATGGCCGACGGGGCGATGACAAAAGTTTTCATCGTCGTGTGGAGCGATTGACACCGCAAATCACCCCCAAGCGGCGGATTGCACAAAACGCAGCCCGGTGCTCAAAGGCAGAAACCGGTCTCGGTTCTCCGGCCGGACCACGGAGAAATCTCACTCATCCGCGCGTGCTGCCATGCCACCCCGCCGTCGCCAGAGCGCCGCGCCGGCCAACGCCGCGCCCGCGAGCCAGACAGCCACGTCCGCCGGCTCGGGGACGGGCGCGCCGGCGTTGACGGTGATGCTGAGCGAGTCCACACGCAACGAGCCGAAGCCGCTCACATCGGTGGCCGAGCCGTCGCCGAGCAGCAGGAAGTTGGGAAAGCCGGTAGCGATGGCGGAGGCGCTAGCCAGCGGCGTGCCGTCGAGGAAGTAGCTCACGTTGCCCTCGTAAAGATGCGTGCCAAAGGTGTGGAACGCCGTCATGTCGGCCACCGGCACGAAAGTGGTGCCGGCGGCGGTGTAATACGAAAAACCGCCGCTCTCGAAGTAGAGCGCGGCCTCGTAGCCGTTGGCGTCAAACCAGTAGAGCGACCACTGGCTGGAGGCCGGCGCGAGGGCGAGGCGCGTGGAGACATTGTTGCCGAGCGCGGCGGTGGCGAAGTTGAGGCCCGGATCGTCGCCGTAACCATAGCCGACGCCGAACCAGATGCCTTGGCTGGTCGCGCCGATGAAATCGTTTGGGTGCTGCGTGGTCATCGTGAGCACGTCGCCGTCGCTCGACCAAGTGGTGCCGCCAAAATAGCCGCCCGTCGGGTGGCCGGGGCCGATCGTCGTGAACCATGGGGCATAGGCTCCGGCGGAGGGCATGAGGTCGCCGCCGTAAAAATAGGTTGTCGGTGTCTGCGCGCGCAACGACGGGGCGAGGGCGGGCAGCAGCACGGAGAGCGAAATAGTCAGGGCGAGGCGGAGCGGAGCCATGGTGGCAACCCCAGCAAATTGTCTGCCAGAGGCGCGGGCAGATTTTGCTCGGTGAATGGCGGACCGGCGGGCAGAGGGTGCCGGCTCAGTCAGTGCGGAAGAAGGAATCAACTGTTGACCGCATTTACCGGCAGCAGGGTTTTGTTTGCCGTTGCCGCTCCGGGCAGTTTCCGGCTTCCTTCGCCCGAATGTCCGCCCCCAGTTCTCTCGTCGCCCTGCTCCACGGCCCTGACCGGCCCGGCCTTGTCGCGCTCGTGTCGGGCTGGATCTTCGAACGCGGAGGCAACATCCTGCACGCCGACCAGCATAGCGACCTGGTGACAGGGGTGTTTTTCCAGCGCGTGGAGTGGATCCCGGCGGCGGGCCGAGAAGCGGCCGACGAGCGGGAATTTGCCGCGTTCGCCCAGGCGCTCGGGATGAATGTGCGGGTCGCAGCCACGGCGCGCCGACCCCGGGTGGTGATGTTCGTCTCGAAGTTCGACCATTGTTTCCACGACCTCATCCTGCGCTGGAAGGCCGGCGAGCTGGCGGGCGACATCGCGGCGGTGGTCTCCAACCACCCCGACCTCGGCGACGTCACGCGCGGCTACGGCCTGCCGTTTCACCTGATTCCGGTCAGCGCCGCCACGAAGTCGGCGGACGAAGCACGCCAGCTCGCGTTGCTTCGCGACCTCAACGCCGACCTCGTCGTGCTGGCGCGCTACATGCAGGTGCTCTCGGCAGACCTGCTGGCGAAATTCGGCCGGCCGGTGATCAACATCCACCACTCCTTCCTGCCCGCGTTTGCGGGCGGCAAACCCTACCACCAGGCCGCCGCGCGCGGCGTGAAGCTCATCGGCGCGACCGCGCACTACGCCACCGCCGACCTCGACGAGGGCCCCATCATCCAGCAGGACGTGGCGCGCGTGACGCACCGCCACGGCATCGAGGATCTCGTCCGCAAGGGCCGCGACCTCGAGAAAATCGTCTTCGCCCAGGCCGTGCGCTGGCATCTGGAGAACCGCGTGCTGGTTTACGGCAACAAGACGGTGGTGTTCGACTGAGTCTCCCGGCCAGGCCGCGCGGCGCGGCGTGCGCTCCTCGTCGGCCTGAGAAGGACCGGGCCACTGCGCCGCAGAAAAGCGTTCCCCTCCGGGCCGCCGGCGTGTTGCATGGGCCGACCATGCCGCGCATGACCGTCAGGCAAATGTGGAAGGCCAAGCTCGAGGGCCGAGCCGTGCCGGGCGCCGTCGGCGCAGGCGCAACGCTCGCGCTCGGCGGGGCGGCGCGCGGCGCATTCGCCGGCGTGGTGCTCGGCGTTGACCCGTCGCTGCGCGGCACGGGTCTGGCGCTGGTGGAGTTCGCCCCGGGGCGGACGCCGGTGCTGCTGCGCTGCGCGACGGTGCGCGTGCCGGCGAAGCGGACGATGGCCTTCGCGCTCGGCGAGATCTCGCGCGCGGTCACAGCGATGCTCGCTGCCGCCGACGTGCGGCACGTCGCGCTGGAGCAGACGATCTTTGTGCAAAATTTTCAGACCGCGCAGATCCTCGGCGCGGCGCGCGGCGCGGCCATCGCGGCGGCGGCGCTACGCGGGCACGAGGTGTTCGAGTATGCGCCGCTGCGCGTGAAACAGGCGGTGGTCGGCGCGGGCCGCGCGAGCAAGGAGCAGATGGCGCGCACGGTCATGGCGCTGCTCGGCCACGGCCGCCCGCTCGCGTCCGACGAAGCCGACGCCGCCGGCGTCGCGCTCTGCCACGCGTTCACCTGGCGGGGGTGAGGGGCACGCGGCGCAATGCAAGCCAGCCGGCGCACGCCAGCCCAGCGCACACCGCGACAAACCAGTCGCCGTGCTCGGCGTAAAAACTTTGCCGACCGATCCAGCGCGAGTCGCGCGTGACATCCGCCGCCGCCGCGCCGCGAAAATACACGCTGCCAACGACCGACGGCGCGGTGCTGATTTGGCCCCCGGTATCGCGCGTGAGCACGGCGCGGGTGACGCCAAACTCGTCTATCCATCCGCTCCAGCCCGCGTTGCCGTCGCGCAGCACGGGGCGGCGCGTCTCGACGGCACGCAACACCGAATGCGCCGCGTGCTGGGCCGCCATGCCCTCCTCGCCATACCACGCGCCGTTGGTGTGGACGACCAGCGCGTCCGCGCCCCCCAGCGCGCTCGCTCGCGCAAGCGCGGGGAAGATGTCCTCGTAGCAGATCAGCTCGCCGAGCGCGAGCGGGCGGCTGTCCACACCGGCGGTCCGCACGCTTAGCGGCTCCGCGCTATCGCCGGGAGTGACATCGCCGCCGACTGGCACAATTTTTTCGATCCACCCGAGCAACAACCGCAGCGGCACATATTCGCCGAACGGCACCAGCTTGCGCTTCGCATAAATACGCTCCTGCGTGCCGGCGGTCGGGTCCACGACGAAGGCGGCGTTGAGCCAGCTCCGCACCCGCAGCTCGCCGTTTTCACCCGGCTCGGTTTCGACGGCGAGCGAGCCGAGCACCAGCGGCGCGCCAGTCTCGCGCGCGAGCTTCTCCACGCGCGCGCGCATCTCGGCGTGGGCGTTGAGCGGCAACGGCAGCGTCGCCTCGGGCCACAGGACGAGGCCGGGACGCATCGCGGCGGCGTCACGTGTCACGGTCTCCAGCGTGCGGAGAATGTCGTCGGCCATCGCGTTGTCCCACTTGAGCTCCTGCGGGATGTTCGGCTGCGCGAACGCCACCCGCGCCAACGGCACGGCGAACTGCGCGCGATTCATCGCCTCGCGCACATGGACGGTCAGGCACACGACCAGCAAAAATATCGCCGCCAAAAATTCCGGGCTGCGCCGCGCGAGCCCCCGCACGCCCTCGAACCACAGCCGGTGCGCCCACGCTGCCAACCCCAGTCCGACAGCCACGAGAACGAACGAAACGCCGCCCGCGCCCGTGAACGCCGCTACCTGCAGCACCGCCGTGCGTTGCCACTGGCTTGCCGCCAGCGGCAGCCACGGAAACCCGCTCAACAGCCACGTGCGCCCCCACTCGTTCACCGCCCACAGCCCGGCCAGCGCCAACACCGCGAGCACGCGCACGGGCCACACGCGCCCCGGCAGCCGCGGTAAGGTCCATCGCGCGGCAAGAAACCACAGCCCGGCCCACCCGCCGATGAACGGCCCGAGCATCAGCAACCCGCCCCAGGTCACATGCCGCAGCCAGCCGAGAACAATAATCCATGCGAGCGCGTTCGCCCCGAGCACCGTGAGCGAGAACATTTTCCAGCTCGGCCGGCGATACGCCCACAGCGCCGCCGGCGCGACCAGCACATAGGCGCACTCCGGCGCGTCGAACGGCGGAAACGCCAACACCGTGAGCAACGCCGTGAGCACAAACACCGCGCCCGCCGCCAGCCACTCCGCGTGCCGCCGCCAGAACGGCAGAGGCCCGTCGCGGAGGTCGTCGGCAAAAACATCTTCAGTCATCACTGCCGACACTGCCGCGAACCTAGCTTGGCACTCAAGGCCGTTCGCATTTATCGCCGCTCTTGTCAGTATAGTTGTTGGTTGCCTGATGTCACCAAAGAGAAATTAGTAGCGCCTTCTCGCATGGCGCACAAAATCAATCCTTGGCTGAAATGGGGCTGCTTGGCACCGATCCTTGGGGCTGCGGTTCTCCTCTCGGCAATTTTATTCTGGCAAAAATATCTTTCATCCCGAGCGCGCTGGGCGCTTCCAAGGTCGGCGAGTGAAATGCAGGAATACTCAATAAGCTTTGGTGGGATAGGAGATTTTACTTATCGGCTGAAGGCCAAGCTTCCTGAAGTCGATTTCCCTCTTTATGCAAGAAATCTCGGCCTAGACACACATTACGATCCGAAATCTCATAGAGATGTTCCGATCTTTGCCGGTCTTAGCGATGCGGGAGAAGCAATAAAAAATAATTGGTGGAATCCTCCCGATAGCAATGCGTCCGTCTATTTCGCCTATGAGCCGAATCACGAACACATTCGCTTCGTGAAATATGCGAATGGGTTTGTCTATTTTGTTGAGTGTCAGTGGTGAAAATAGTGCCAAATGATTCAGGCAGCAGTTCAAAAAAGTGTTTTCACATCCGTCGTCGCCGCGTCCAGCACACGGTGTGGCGGGAGCTGGGTGCGGAACCAGGTGCGCTGCTTCTTCACGAGGGCGCGAGTATTTTTCGCGATCTCGGCGGCGAGCGCGGACTCGCGCAGCGCGCCGTCGAGCATCGTCAGCGTTTCGCGGTAGCCGATGGCACTCGCCGCGCTGGGATTCTTCTCCAGCCCCGCCGCGCGCAGCCGCCGCACCTCAGCCACCAGGCCGCCGGCCAGCATCGCGTCCACGCGGGCGGTGATGCGCGCGTCGAGGTCGGCGGGCGCGCGGTCGAGGCGCGTGCAGCGCACGTCCCAGCCGGCGAACGGCGCAGGCTGACGCGCGAACTCCGCCGCCAGCTCCGTGAGCGTTTTTCCCGAGGCGCGGCAGCGCTCGAGCGCGCGTGTGACGCGGCGCGGATTGGCCGTGTCGAGCGCGCTAAGACCGGCGGGATTGAGCGCTTGCAGCTCGGCGACAAGCGCGGGCAACCCCTCGCTCGCCAGTTTCGCCGCGATCGCCGCCCTCAGCTCAGGCGGCACGCTTACCTCGTCGGCCACGGGGGCCAAAAAACTTTTCAGATAAAACCCGCTCCCGCCCACCACTAACACCGCGTGCCCGCGCGCTGTGATGTCCGCGCAGGCCGCGCGCGCCATCGTTGTGTAGCGCGCCACGTCCATCGTCTCGGTCACGTCGCAGACATCAATCAGGTGGTGCGGCACGCGGGCGCGCTCAGCGGCGATCGGTTTGGCCGTGCCGAGGTCCATACCTCGGTAGAACAGCAGCGAGTCACACGACACGATCTCCGCGTCGTTGGCCTCCGCCCACGCGAGCGCCAGCTCCGTCTTGCCGACGGCGGTCGGGCCGGTGAGGATGTGAAGCGTGCGAGGCATGGCGGAGTTTTTAATCATGGATGGCACGGATCAACACGGATAAACTCAGTCATTCCGATCCAAGGCCGTCATGAAACACTCAGGTCACGGAGCGCACAGAGCCATCATCCTGCTCCGTATTTTCTGTGTCCTCCGTGTTACAATCGATTTTTATCCGTGTTTATCCGTGCCATCCGTGGTCAATTTGCCGCCTTGAAAACCCGCGTCATCTACAACCCCCGTTCTGGCTTCCTCGCCCGCCGGCCGGGCGTCCTCGCGCTCGCGCGGCGGTTCGTCACCGAGCGCCTCCCCGACGCCACCATCGTGCCGACTGAGCGCGGCGGCCATGCGACCGAGCTCGCGCGGCAGGCGCTTGCCGAGGGCTGCGAGCTGGTCGTGGCGTTCGGCGGTGACGGCACGATGAACGAGGTTGCGCAGGCCCTCATGGATACGGACGCCGTGCTCGGCCTGCTGCCGTGCGGCTCGGGCAACGGCCTCGCGCGACACCTCGGCATCCCGCTCGCGCCGGCCGCTGCACTGGAGCTGCTGCTCACGGGCTGCCCGCGTGTGATTGACGCAGGCCTCGCTGACGGCCGGCCTTTTTTCGTGGCCGCCGGCCTCGGTTTCGAGGCGGAGATGGCGCACCGTTTCGCACGTCTCACGAGCCGTGGGCTGACCGGCTACATCCGCACGGGCCTGAGCGGCTGGTGGGGCTACACGCCGCAGGAGCACGTCATCACGCACGGCGGCACACGCCACACGCGCCGCGCGCTTACGCTCGCCGTCGCCAACTGCAACCAATACGGGAATAACGCCCGCATCGCCCCGCGTGCTCGGGTGGACGACGGCCTGCTCGACCTCGCCGCCGTGCCGCCGGTCAACCTGCTCAACGCCGCGCCGCTGCTGCTGCGCCTCTTCAACGGCACGCTCAACTGCCGCGCCGATGTGCTCCAGTTGCGCGGCGCGTGCTTCACGGTCGAGCGCCCCGCGCCCGGCCCGCTGCACCTCGACGGCGAGCCGCGCGACGCCGGCGCGCGCGTGGAGTTCACCGTCCGCCCGCGCTGCCTGCGCGTGCTGGTGCCGGCCAAGTGAAATTGTAAGGCGGGGTCGCCGAACCCCGCCAAGTTCAAATCAAACAATTCCCAACTTGATTTTCTCGCGTTGGACATACCAACGATACGTCCGTTTGCCGGCAAAATACCCAGGGATGAAAACAGTTACCAAGAGGCAAAGATAGAGGATACCCCACCAGCGCGGAGCGTCAGAGCACATCGCGATGACGTGGGTGAAAATACCAAGCACCCCCCAGAGCAAATATGCGGCCCCAGTCGCCGCCACGCTTGCCCCAACAGCGAGAAACACGGCAAACAGTTTTTTACCGTTGCTGATGTCAGCGGGCGGCCCGGGAGGGTCTGGCGGCATCACCGGCTTGAGGTTGTGCAGATAGCTTTTCATGAGGGGACGCCATACGAGGGAGTCGTCAAGCGACGCCCCTACCCAGCCAGCATCGCCCGGTCGCGGCCGGCGCGTTTGGCGGCGTAGAGCGCGGTGTCGGCGGCGCGGATGAGTCCGGCGGCGTCGGTCGCGTGGGCGGGTAGCGCGGCCACACCGGCGCTTACGGTCACGGGTAGCATTGTGCCGCCGGGCAGGGCAAAGGGTGCGGCGCGCATCGCAGCGACGAGGCGTTGCGCGGCCTCGAGCGCGGAGGGCGTGCCGGTCTCGACGAGCAGCAGCGCGAACTCCTCGCCGCCGAAGCGCGCCGGTCCACCGTGCGTTGGCCGGCGGTGAGGCGTGCGGCGGCCTCTCGCAGCACAGCGTCGCCAGCGGGATGGCCGTGCGTGTCGTTGACGTTTTTGAAATGGTCGAGATCGAAGAGCACGAGCGAGAGCGGGCGGGCGAAGCGTTTGGCGCGTTCCGTCTCATCGGCGAGCTGGCGGTCAAACTCGCGGCGATTGAGCAGGCCGGTGAGTCCGTCATGCGTGGCGAGGCGGTTGAGTTGCTCCAGCGTGTCGCCGAGCTTGAGGGTGTAGCGGAGCGAGCGCTCAAGAGCGCGGGGGTTGAGCTCGCCCTTGACAAGGTAGTCGAGCGCGCCGGCGTTCATCGCGGCGGTGTCCACGCTGTCGGAGGTTTCGGCCGTGAGAAAAATGATGGGGGTGCGGCAACCGGCGGCGACCGCCTCGCGGATGAGCGCGAGGCCGTCGCGCTCGCCGAGCTGGTAGTCGAGCAGGCACGCGGCGTGGCCGCCAGCGAGCAGGCGCGCGAGGCCCTCTTCGTAGGTCGCGACGTAGTCGAGGGCGAAGCGCTCACCTTGGAACTTACCAAACCACGCCTCAACCAGCCGGCCCTGGAGTCGGTCGTCGTCGATGAGGAGAATGCGGCGCATGGGAAGAAAGGTCTAAAGTCTTAAAGTCTGAAAGACGAAGGTCCAAAGGTCGGAAATAACGCAGGGCTGGTAGCTTTCAAATGGGTGGAAAGAGTTTGCTCCGCGTCGTCCATGCTCTCCACGTCCCAACATTGGATTGAGATTGAAAAGTGGTTCAGGGCTTCAGGTTGCCTTTGTCGTTCCCGTCGCGAGCTCGGCGACGACCTTGGCAAGGCGCGGGGCAATGGCGGCGCGGTCGGCGAGGTGGTCGCGGATCACGTTGACCAGTGCGCTGCCGACGACCACGCCGTCGGCGTGTGCGGCGACCGCAGCGACGTGCGCGCGGGTCGAGAGGCCGAAGCCCACCACGACCGGCAGCGGCGTGGCCGCCTTGATACGTGCGACGGCGGCAGGGATGCCGCCCGCGACTTCGGCGCGCACACCGGTCACGCCCTCGCGCGAGACGTAGTAGATGAAGCCCGTGGTGACGGCGGCGATCTTCGGCAGGCGCGCGTCGGGGGTCGTCGGCGCGACGATGAAAACCGTTTTCAGCCCGTGCTTGGCGCAGGCGGCGGAAACCTCACCGGCCTCCTCGGGCGGGAGGTCGAGCGTGAGCATCCCGTCCACGCCGGCCTCGCGCGCAGCGCGGACGTAGGCGTCCACGCCGTTGGAGAAAACGAGATTGTAGTAGGTGTAGAAAACAATCGGCGCGGCGGGGAACTCGGCGCGCACGCGGCGAGCTAGCTCAAACACGCGCGCCGCCGTCATGCCGCCCGCGAGCGCGCGCTGCGCAGCGAGTTGGTTGGTGAGGCCGTCGGCGAGCGGGTCGGAGAACGGCACGCCCAGCTCGAGGATGTCGGCCCCGTGCGCGAGCAGCGCTCGGCAGGCGGCGAGCGACGTGTCAAAGTCCGGGTCGCCCGCGCACAGGTAGGCGACGAAGGCGGCGCGGTTTTCGGCGCGGGCGCGGGCAAAGGCGGTGGCAAGGCGATCCATGAGAAGTGAAACTTGGCCGCAAAGAGGCGCAAAAGACACCAAAATTTCGGCGGAGTGAAATGTGGCCCGGCTCGGGAGAGCCGGGATGCCGGGTAGCTCGTCCCAAGCGTCCCGCCTCTCCCGAGGCGGGCTACGAGGCGCTTGCACCCGCACGATCGGCATTCAAGATCGGGCCAGCTTTCTGTCATGAAAAATGTCTCCACAATTTCGGTCAGGGCCAAGCGGGTGACCTATCCGTTGCTGGCCGTCACGATTCTCGTCTTCGTCTCAAATCTGTTTTGCGTGCTGGTGATCGGCACCTCGGCCTTTCCCAGCGGAAAAATTGCTAATGGACGTTACCTCGTTGAGGAACACGGAAAAGCGATTGAGCTGACCCGCTCGGCATATTGGTTCAGCTACGTGCACACGCTGACGATGGTGATCCTCTTCCTTGTTATGGCTCTGGTGGTAATTTATTTCCACTGGACAGGAGACATGAAACACGAGCGGCGTGATGAGCAGTGATCGCCGCCTCACTCCAGCTCGAAGTCCACCAGCACTGGGTGGTGGTCAAAGAGGAAGGCGCGGACGACCTCGCCACGCACGCGGCCGGGCAGCGGCGAGGGAAACGTGCGCGCGCCATCCGCCGAGACGGCAGCCTGCTTTTCCGCTGGCGGCGCGACGTGACGCGCGCTAATCCCGCGCGGCAATGAAAGTGCTCGTCACCGGCGCGGCCGGGTTCATCGGGTTCCACCTCTGCCGCCGGCTCGCCGCGACCGGCCGCGCGGAGGTGCTGGGCGTGGACAACCTCAACGACTACTACGACCCCGCGCTGAAGCGCGCCCGGCTCGCCGAACTCGCGCCGTTGGAGAAGTTCCGCTTCGTGCAGGCCGACTTTGCCGAGGAGGGGAGCTACGCCGGGCTGCACGCGCATTTCCGACCCGACTACGTGGCGCACCTCGGCGCGCAGGCGGGCGTGCGTTACAGCATCGAACACCCGGCCGCCTATGTGCGGAGCAACATCACGGGTTTCCTCAACGTGCTCGAGGCGTGCCGCGCGCTGCCGCCGAAGCACCTCGTCTTCGCCTCGTCGAGCAGCGTGTATGGCGCGGGCGCGCGCGTGCCGTTCTCGGAGGACCAGGCGGCGGACCGGCCCGTGTCGTTCTACGGCGCGACGAAGCGCGCGAATGAGCTGATGGCCCACAGCCACGCGCACCTGCACGGGCTGCGCACGACTGGCGTGCGCTTTTTCACCGTCTATGGCGCGTGGGGCCGGCCCGACATGACGCCGATGATCTTCGCCAAAGCCATCCTCGAGGGCGCGCCCGTGAAATTATTCAACGATGGGAAAAACCTCCGCGACTTCACGCATGTGGACGACATCGTGGACGGCCTGCTGAAAATCATGCTCTACCCACAGTCTGCGGCGAGTATACAGAACCCGTCGGCTCCGCCGATTGCCCTGAGCCTAGTCGAGGGGCAGAACCCGCCCTACCGCGTCTTCAACCTCGGCCACCACCGGCCAGTCGAGATGCGGCTGTTTGTCGGGATGCTGGAGTCCGTGCTCGGAAAAAAAGCCCGCATTGAGCTGTGCCCGCCCGCGCCGGGCGACATGCCGGAGACGTGCGCCGACCTCACGCGCGTGCAGGCGGCCGTCGGCTACGCGCCGAAGGTCGCGCTGGAGGACGGACTGAGGAGTTTCGCCGAGTGGTTCCGCGAATATCACCAGCGTTGATCTGAACGGCGAGCATCGCGGTCGCGGCCCTCCGGCCCGCGAATGGGCGGCCGGCCCAAAGAATTCCGCCGTGTTGCAATGGGCGCATTGCTTTTGCCGACTGCGCCTGATTATCGTGGCCGGCTTCCCATGGCGCTTCTCAGTCTTCTCGATGTCTCCCATGCCTTCGGCGGCCCGCCGGTGCTCGACCACGTCAACTTCCAGGTCAACCCCGGCGAGCGCGTCTGCCTGCTCGGACGCAACGGCGCCGGCAAGTCCACGCTGATGAAGCTCATCGTCGGTGAGATGAAGCCCGACACCGGCCAGGTTTTCCGCCAGCCCGGCGCGCATTTCGCCCGGCTCGTGCAGGAGGTGCCCGCCGATCTCAAGGGCAACGTCCATGACCTCGTCGCCGCCGGGCTGCGTTCCGCCGACCCGCACGAGGAGGACTGGCAGCGCGATGTGCGCCTCGAGGACCTGCTGGCGCAGACCGGCCTCGACCCGCACGCGGAGTTTGCGTCGCTCTCCGGTGGTCTGAAACGCCGCGCGCTGCTCGCCCGCGCGCTCGCCAGCCAGCCCGACCTGCTCCTGCTCGACGAGCCGACTAACCATCTCGATCTCGCCGCGATCCTCTGGCTAGAGGAGTTTTTGTTGGCGCAAAAAATCGGGCTGTTTTTCGTCACGCACGACCGCGCGTTTCTCAAAAAACTGGCCACCCGCATCGTCGAGCTCGACCGCGGTGTCATCACGAACTGGGACTGCGACTACGACACGTTTCTCACGCGCCGGCAGGAGCGCCTCGAGGCTGAGGAGCGCACGCGCGAGCTGGCCGACAAGAAACTCGCACAGGAGGAGGACTGGGCGCGGCGCAAGCCCTCCGCTCAGCGCAAGCGCGCCGGCGCGCGCCTGGAGCAGCTCGCCGCGCTCCGCGCCGAGCGCCGCGCCCGCCGCGCGAAGGTCGGCAACGTCAATCTCCGCCTCGCCGACGCCTCGCCCAGCGGCGTGAAGGTCGTGGACGTCGAGAAAATGACCTTCGCCTATCCCGACGGCCGCGTGCTCGTGCGCGATTTTTCCACGACGATTATCCGCGGTGACAAGATCGGCCTCATCGGCCCCAACGGCGCGGGCAAGACTACGTTGATCAAGCTGCTGCTCGGCCAGCTCGCGCCGTCCGGTGGCACCATCAAGCACGGCACGAACCTGGAGGTCGTCTATTACGACCAGCTCCGCGCGCAAATTGACGACGACAAGACCGTCGCCGACAACATCGCGAACGGGAACACCCACATCACGGTGGACGGCCGCACGCGTCACGTCATCAGCTACCTCCAGGATTTTCTCTTCGCGCCCGACCGCGCCCGCACGCCCGCGCGCGTGCTCTCCGGCGGCGAGCGCAACCGCCTCCTGCTCGCGCGCCTGTTCACCAAGCCCGCCAACGTGCTCGTGCTCGACGAGCCGACCAACGACCTCGACATCGAGACGCTCGACCTGCTGGAGGACCTGTTGGTGGAGTTTTCCGGCACGGTGCTGCTCGTGAGCCACGACCGTGAGTTTCTCGACGAGGTGGTGACGAGCTCGCTGGTGTTCGAGGGCGACGGCGTGCTCGGCGACTACATTGGCGGCTACAGCGACTGGCAGACGGAGAAGCAAAAGCAGGGGGCGAGGTGGAACGCGTTGACCCCAACGCGTTCAGAGCGTCTTGAGGTCAAGCCGCTCCACCAAGCGAAGCTGAAAAAGCTCACCAACAAAGAGCAGCGCGAGCTGGAAACCTTGCCCGCGCAAATCGAAAAGCTCGAGGCCGAGCAGGCGCAGCTCGCTGCCCGGCTGGCCGACCCGGCGTTCTACAAAACCGAGGCGGCGGAGTTCGCCAAGGTGAAGGCCCGGCTCGACGCGCTGGAGGCGGAGCACGCCACCGCCTTCGCCCGCTGGGAAGAGCTGGCCGCGACGGCGTGAGGCGCTCACCCAGCGGGCATTTCCGCCGGCGACCTGATTATGCCGGACCGGGTTGGTGAGCCGCCAAAGGCGGACGGCATCCGCGAGGCGCAAGTTGGAAAAAGTCCTACTTGCCCTCCGCAGTCGCCGGCTCAACCTTCGTCCATCATGCACGCCACCCTCTCGCCCAAAGGGCAGATCGTCCTCCCCGTCGCCATGCGCCGCCGCCTCCGTCTCAACCCGGGGGCCACCGTGGACATCGAGGAGCGCGCCGAAGGTCTCTTCATCCGCGCCGCCGGCCCGCGCCCGCTCCCTCCCGCCAAGGGCACCGGGGCCGACCTCCTCCGCCAGATTGATGCCGGCGAGTTTGCCGTCGGCGTGGACTGGGGCCGCGTCAAAACCGCCGTCGCCCGCCGCTCCCGCTCGCGCGACCTCCGCTGATGCTCCTCGACACCGAATTCCTCATCGCCGCGGGTGGCGACCGTGGCCTTGCGCGTCGCAATGCCGCCCGCCTTTTCCTCGCCACGCACCGCGCCACCCCGTTTTTCATCTCCCGCGTCTCGTGGGCCGAGTTTGCCGAGGGCCGCGATCACCAGACCGAGGTTGACCGCGACCTCGCCCTCTACGCTGTCCTTGAGGTGGATGAGATGGTCGCTTGGTCCGCCAGCCGTCTCGCTCGCGTCCTGAAGGGCGGCGGCCTCCACATTGGCGACAACGACCTCTGGATCGCCGCAACCGCGCTCAATTTCGGCCTGCCGCTTGTGTCGAACAACAAAAAACACTTCGCCCGCGTCCCCGGCCTCGACCTGCGCGGCTATTGAGCTGGCAAAAATCAACTTTTTTCCGTTTGGCTTAACGTCTCCGGGTAGACCTCAAAATCAAGGGGACAGGAGGATGGGGATAGGCGCCTCGTCTTCGCGGGTGAAATTCCACGTGCCCTTAGTGCCATCGAAATTGTAGAGGAGGCCTTGCCAATGATTGATTTGATGCAAGAGATGATACCCTCCAACGGTCGTCGCTCCGTAGGCAGCTTCCATATAATCCCATCCATTGACGAATGAACCTGGCGCATAAGAATTCAAGGCCAAGGTAACACCAGGCGGGCAGTAGGGGGCCAATTCGGCAATGGCGGTTCCCTGCTTGGGATAGCTGCCATTCGCTTTATGATAGGCCGCAAGCGCATCAATGATCGGTTGAACCTGGCTGGCGCGCGCGATCTTAGTTAAGTCGGGATCGTAGTCTTTGGGGCTATAGCTAGGCGCGCCGGGCCCGCAGCCCAAGAGCATGGACGATAGAACGATTAGCAGGATGCGAAATTGGAATCTCATCGAAAGGCAGCCGGACGAGGCCATGTTTTATTGTTTAATTTCAACCGGTTGCTACCCGCGCTTCTGCGCGATGAGCTGCTCCAGTTTCACGATGTCGGCGGAGAAGAGGCGGATGCCTTCGGCGGTTTTCTCGGTCGCCATCGCGTCCTCGTTTTGCGCGAAGCGGAAGTTTTTTTCGTCGAAGCTCACCTTCTTCAAGTCGGCGGCGGCGGCCAGCGCCGGATCGAGTTTGCGGGTGAGCGGCTCGCTCGACGCTGCGAGCTCGCCGAGGAGCGCGGGGGCGATGGTGAGCAGGTCGCAGCCGGCCAGCTCGGTGATCTCGCCTTTGTTGCGGAAGCTCGCGCCCATGACCTCGGTGGGATAGCCGAATTTTTTGTAGTAGGTGTAGATCTGCGTGACGGACTTCACGCCGGGGTCCTCGGCGGGTGCGAAGTCGCGGCCCGCGTTTTTCTTGTGCCAATCGAGGATGCGGCCGACGAAGGGCGAGATGAGCTGCACGCCGGCCTCGGCGCACGCGACGGCCTGTGCGAACGAGAAGAGCAGGGTGAGGTTGCAGCGGATGCCGTCGGCGCGGAGGGCCTCGGCGGCCTTGATACCCTCCCAGGTGGAGGCGATTTTGATGAGGACGCGCTCGCGGGGGATGCCGGCGGCGGCGTAGAGGGCGATGATTTCGCGGGCCTTGGCGACGGTGGCGGCGGTGTCGAACGAGAGGCGGGCGTCCACCTCGGTCGAGACGCGGCCGGGGACGATTTTCAGGATCTCGAGGCCGAAGAGGACGAGCAGACGGTCAATGACCTGAGGAGTGGTCGCGGTGGTGCCGGCGTCGCGGATGGCCTGGTCGAGCAGCGGCGCGTAGGCGGGCATGGCGGCGGCCTTGAGGATGAGCGAGGGGTTGGTCGTGGCATCCTGCGGCGCGTAGGCCTTCATGGAGGCGAAGTCGCCGGTGTCGGCGACGACCTTGGTGAACTGCTTGAGCTGGTCGAGTTGGGTGGGCATGGGGAGAAGAATCAGGTTGGCGGCGGCAGGTGCTTTTGCAACCAAGCAAGCCCACCAGTCTCGTCAGCAAACGTGCCGTCGAGCTGCGCCTCGAACGCGGCGTCGAGCAGGGGCTTGAACGCCGGGCCGGGCGGCTGGCCAAGCGCGAGCAAGTGCCGGCCGAGCATGAGCGGACGCGGCGCGAGGTGCTGGAGCTCGAGCTCGCGGCTGCGCGCACGGAGTTTCTCAATTAGCGACACGCTCTCCTGGGGCGACAGCGGCGGGCGGCCAAAGGCGTCGGCGAGCATCACGGCGCACAGGTCGTCCACGGTGGCGGGGGCGAGCTTGCGTGCGAGGCGGCGCACCTGTGACGCGCCAAACTCCGCCTTTGGCCCGCTGTGGTGGACGAGATGGTGAAGCACGAGCGGGCGCACCCAGTCCGCCAGCTCGTGCGGCGCGCCGATGCGCGCCAGAAAGGTATCTGCCAGCGGTCCGCCCGCCGCCTCATGCTCGGGGCTGATGATGCGCGCCACGCCGCGCCGCTCGCCGCGCACCGTCGTGGCCGGCTTGCCAAAGTCATGCGCGAGCACGCCCAGTAGCCAGACCCGCCGGCGAAACGCCTCGGCGTCGCGCCACACGCCGAGCCGCACCAGCGCGTCGCAACACAGCTGGGTATGCGTGAACACATCCCCTTCGGGATGCCACTCCGGCTCCTGCGGCGTGCCGCGCAGCGCGGCGATCTCCGGGAAATGCCTCAGCCAGCCGGTCTCCTCCAGCACGGCAAGGCCTCGCGAGGGTTTGGCGGACTTCGTCGCCCACTTGTCCCACTCGCCCCACACGCGCTCGACGGGAAGCTGGGCAAACGTGTCCGCGATACGGCGGCAAAGCGCGGCGGTCTCGGGCGCGAGCGCGAAGTCAAACCGCGCCGCGAGCTGCATCGCCCGCAGCACGCGCAGCGGGTCCTCGCTGAACGCCGCGCTGGTGTGCCGCAGCACGCGGGCGCGCAGGTCGCGCTCACCGCCGTGCGGGTCGAGCAGCGCGCCCGTGAACGGGTCGAGCGCGATCGCGTTGACAGTGAAATCGCGGCGCGCGGCGGCCTCAGCGTCGCTGAGCTCCGGGTCGGGCGCGACGGCGAAGCCCCGGTGGCCCGCACCCGTCTTCGACTCGCGGCGCGGCAAGGAGAAATCGTATTCCACGCCGCCGAGACGGAGCTTGATGACGCCAAAGCTGCGGCCGACGACATCCGTCGCGCCAAACGACGCGAGCGCGCGGTGCAGTTCCTCAAACGTCACCCCCGGCACCTCGACATCAAAATCTTTCGCCTCCAGCCCGAGCAGCCAATCGCGCACGCACCCGCCCACCAGCCGCGGCCGGCCGACGCGGCGGACCGCATCGAGCACGGCGCGGAGGTCGGCGGGGAGGGAGATCGCGGCGGGCATGATCATGGCACAGTTGGAAAGGTGGAGCGCGACGTCCCTGACGCGCTTTTCGGAAA
The DNA here is from genome assembly GCA_903869665.1 of uncultured Opitutia bacterium. Classification (GTDB taxonomy): domain Bacteria; phylum Verrucomicrobiota; class Verrucomicrobiia; order Opitutales; family Opitutaceae; genus CAIYUN01. The sequence goes on from CAIPZZ010000069.1 coordinate 36,259, forward strand.
ACGCGACCAGAGGTCGCGTTCCACCCCGGAACTTTGGCAAATTTTCATTTTCCTGCCCCACCCTTCCAGCCGGCGACAGCGACCAGCGCCCAGCCCGCGAGCAGCGCCAGCCCGCCGAGCGGCGTGACCGGCCCGAGCCATTTCGGCCCGCCGAGCGCGAGCCAATAGAGCGAGCCCGAGAACAGCATCACGCCTGCGAGCCAGCAAGCCGCCGCCGCACGCAGGAGGCGTTGCGCCGCAGGCGAGATAGCCCCCCC
>CAIPZZ010000070.1 GCA_903869665.1 uncultured Opitutia bacterium
GAGATGAGGCCGACGCCGGGTGTGGAGTGGCGCGTCTTGGCGACCCACGGATAGACCTTGGTGCCGGGGAGCTGGCCACCCTCGCCGGGCTTCGCACCTTGGGCCATCTTGATCTGAATCTCGCGGGCGCTGACGAGGTATTCGCTCGTGACACCGAAGCGGCCGGAGGCGACTTGCTTGATCGCGGAGTTTTTCGAGTCGCCCCGGTCGTTGGTCCACGTGAAACGCGCGGGGTCCTCGCCGCCCTCGCCGGTGTTGGACTTGCCACCGATACGGTTCATGGCGATGGCGAGCGTTTCGTGCGCCTCGCTCGAAATGGAGCCATAGGACATCGCGCCCGTCTTGAAGCGCTTCATGATGCTCTCGATGGACTCGACCTGATCGAGCGGGATGGCCTCGGCGGACTTGAAGTCGAGCAGGCCGCGTAGCGTGCAGAGGTTGCGCGACTGGTCGTTGATGAGCTTGGCGAATTCCTTGAAGGTCGCGTAGCTCCCGGTGCGAACAGATTTTTGCAGCCGGTGGATTGACTCCGGATTGAACAAGTGAAACTCGCCGTCGTCGCGCCACTTGAATTGGCCGCCGGCGGGGAGCGTGTGGGTGTTGGTGTGGCGCTCGGCAAACGCCGCGCCGTGGCGCATCAACGTCTCCTGCGCGATGACATCGAGGCCGATGCCGCCGACGCGTGAGGGCGTCCAAGTGAAATAATGGTCAATGACATCCTGCCGTAGGCCGACGGCCTCGAAGACCTGCGCGCCACGGTAGGACTGGATGGCCGAAATGCCCATCTTGGACATGACCTTGACAACGCCCTTCGAAGCGGCCTTGACGAGGTTTTTGCAAGCGGCCTTGTGGTCCACATTGGGCAGAAGGCCCTCGTGGATGAGGTCGTCCACGGTCTCGAAGGCGAGCCACGGATTGATGGCGCTCACGCCGTAGCCGATAAGCAGCGCGAAGTGGTGCACCTCGCGCGCCTCACCGGTTTCGAGCACGAGGCTGATGCGGGTGCGCAGGCCTTCGCGAATGAGATAGTGGTGCAGGCCGGCGACGGCGAGCAGCGCAGGGATGGGCGCGAGATCTTTGGTCACTCCGCGGTCGGAGAGGATGAGCACGTTGACCTCATCCTGCTCAATGAGCTTGCGCGCGGAGGCGCACAGATCGTCCATCGCCTTGGCGAGGCCTTTTTCGCCGCGAGCGGCGCGGAACAGGGTGGGCAGCACGTCCACCTTGAGGCCGGGGAGCTGCATGCGGCGGATCTTGCCGAACTCCTCGTTGGTGATGACAGGCCAATCGAGCTCGACACGGCGGCAGGCCGTCGGTCCGGGCGCAAGCAGGTTGCCCTCGGAACCGAGGCGGGTCTCGGCGGAGGTGACGATTTCCTCGCGGATACAGTCAATCGGCGGGTTCGTGACCTGCGCGAAGAGCTGCTTGAAATAATCGTAGAGCAGGCGCGGCTTGTTCGAGAGGACGGCGAGGGGCGTGTCGTTGCCCATCGAGCCGACCGCCTCAACCCCGTCGCGGGCCATGGCGGTGAGGATGACGCGCTCGTCTTCATGCGTGTAGCCAAAGGCGAGCTGGCGCTGCTGGAGGGTGTCCCGGTCGGGCGCAGCGGGCGCGGGGGCTGCGGGCAGGTCGTCGAGGTGGACGAGGTGCTGGTTGAGCCACTCGCGGTAGGGGCGCTCGGCGGCGAGGCCACGCTTGATTTCCTCGTCCTCGATGATGCGACCCTGCGTGGTGTCCACGAGGAACATGCGGCCGGGCTGGAGCCGGCCCTTATGCACAATGCTCTCGGGCGGCAGATCAAGCACGCCGGCCTCGGAGGCGAGGACGACGAGGTCGTCCTTGGTCACGTAGTAGCGCGCGGGGCGCAGGCCGTTGCGATCGAGCACGGCACCGATGAGCTTGCCGTCGGTGAAGGTGATGTCGGCCGGGCCGTCCCACGGCTCCATGAGGCAGGCGTGGTATTGATAGAAGGCCTTGCGCGCGTCGTCCATGGTCTCGTGGTGGGACCAAGGCTCGGGGATCATCATCATCACCGCGTGCGGGAGCGGGCGGCCGGCGAGGTAGAGCAGCTCCAGCGTGTTATCGAACATCGCGGAGTCGCTGCCATTGGAGTTGATGACGGGCAGGATCTTTTTGATGTCGTCGCCGAAGGCCTCGCTCTCGAACAGCGCTTCGCGGGCGTGCATCCAGTTGATGTTGCCGCGGAGGGTGTTGATCTCGCCGTTATGCGCGATGTAGCGGTAAGGGTGGGCGCGATCCCAGCTGGGGAAGGTGTTGGTCGAGAAACGCGAGTGGACAATGGCGAGCGCCGTCGTCATCGCGGGGTTCTGCAGGTCGGCAAAATACGTGGCGAGCTGCGTGGTGAGCAGCATGCCCTTGTAGACGATGGTGCGGGCGGAAAGGCTGGGCTGATACCAGAACTGCCCGCCGTCCAAGCCGGCGGCGCGGATTTCCTTGGAGGCGCGCTTGCGGATGACGTAGAGCTTGCGCTCAAAGGCGAGGTCGTCCTTCAGCGCGGCGTCGCGGCCGATGAACACTTGCCGAACATAGGGCTCGCTGACCTTGGCGGTGGCCCCAAGGGAAGAATTGTCGGTCGGCACCGTGCGCCAGCCGAGAAAGGGCAGCCCCTCGCTCTGGACGATCTGGGCGAATTTGGCCTCCAGCTTGCGGCGCTCGGTGGCGTTGCGCGACATGAACACGAGGCCCGAGCCATACTGGCCAACGCCGGGCAGCGAGATGCGCTCCTTCTTACACACTTCCACCAAAAAGGAGTGCGGCATCTGCAGGAGCACGCCGGCGCCGTCGCCGGTATTGGCCTCGCTGCCGGCGGCGCCACGATGGTCGAGGTTTTCGAGAACCTGGATCGCCTGGCGCAGGATCTGGTGCGAAGGGCGGCCCTTCATGTCCACGACGAAGCCGACGCCGCAGGCGTCGTGCTCAAACCACGGGTCGTAGAGGCCTTGCTTGGCCGGGCGGGAGTTGCTGGCAGTGGCGGTCGGGCTGGACATTGGTCGGTGAAAGGGAAGATGCCGCGCGGCGTAGGCGGGAGCGTCAACGGGAAATTTCGTTGGTGGCGAAGGTTTGTGGCGTGGCGAAAAAAAGGCCGGTCGCTCGCGTGCGAGGGCCGGCCTGAGGTTCGAGCATGAGTTCAGGAGGCCGCGTCAGAAAAAGCGGACGGTTTTGGTGGCCATCTTGGCGTGCTCCTCATCGGAGCAGCCCGCGTTGGTCGCCACGCCGGCATCGGTGTCGCTCGGCTTCACGAGGTCGTTTGCCAACAAATAATTTTCCACTTCCTCGCCAGACACATCTGCAAGCATCACCCCATCAATCTCCACGCAAGGCGAGAGGGGTTGGCCGGATTTTTGCACCATCTCGGCGTAGTTCTCGCGGTGGTTAATGATGTCAATATCCTCGAACGCGAGGCCGTGCTTGCGGAGGATGGCGCGGACGCCGTTGGACCAGCCGCAGGATGGCTTGAGATAGGCTTTGATTTTCATGCAAGGAAATGATGCGCGGAAGCCGCGCGACGTGGATTACTGATGCAGGAACCATGCGCGTTCAAGCGGAAGTTTGGGTTTTTTTCGGTCCGCGTCGCAGCAGAAGATCGTCACCCCTTTGAATTCGTCTTCAATTCACGTGCCCGGCAGCCACAGTCGCCGCCGCAACCGGACTTGTGGCGTTTAGCCAGCCACCGCCAAACTAGTCCGCCTGCGGCCAGCGCCACCATGACCAACGCCACCCAAGTTTGTGTTTCACGATTCATTCAAGGCAAAGGGAAAGCCTTTTTTCTCAAAAGGCGAGCAGCCACCTAAATAAAGCGCCATCGGAAAACGCCTAAATCAGCTCCAAAGGATGTGCTCATCCCATGTAAGAGCGATTTTTCGAACCGCCATTTGGTATCGGGTAGTTTTCCAGAGATCCCACACACTGACTGAGAATCTTCTACTGATACCCCAACGGCTAATATGTGCCGCCATGGGCACAATGGGACCAATTCCGGGGTTGACGGAGGCGAGCTGCATTGGTTTGGCTCAACCTTTACTTTCACGCCTGTTGCGCCCGATGCTTGGTTCCCGTAAACTCCCTCTCTATCTTTTGACGCTTTTCAGCGGCATCATCTCGGCCATGGCCGCCGAGGCACCGCATGCCGTGGAAAAAGCGGCTGAACACGCGGAAGGCGTCGCTCCGGCGGCGGCTAAGCTCGTGGACTTTGGCAACGGCTGGGTCATCACCAGCAGCATGGCGACGGGCTGGGCGGTGTCCGCGATCTTGGTGGCGTTGGTTCTTCTCGCTGTCCGCAAGCCGCAGGTGTTGCCGACCAAGAGCCAGGCGGTGTTTGAGTCTCTATTAGAGGCGTTGCGCGAGCTGTTTGAACCCATCGTGGGCAAGAAAGCCTTCCCTGCGGCTTTTCCGCTCTTGGTCACACTGTTTGTCTTCATCCTTTTTCATAACTGGATGGGCCTGCTGCCCGGCGTGGGCACCATCGGCTGGGGCCATGAGGTGGACGGAGAGTTTCACCTGACCACTCCTTGGATTCGTCCTTTTAACTCCGATTTCAACGGCACCATTGCGCTCGCACTTATCTCGTTCGGCGGCTGGTTGATACTGATTTTCAAATTTGCCGGTCCCAAGCTCATCCTCTGGGATCTGTTTGGCAACAAGGCCGAAAAGTCTGAGACCCCCGGCTGGCTCTACCCGGTGCTGTCACTCGTGTTTATCGTGGTCGGCTTGATCGAGGTTTTCTCTATCGCCATCCGTCCTTTCACCCTCTCAGTCCGTCTCTTTGGTAACGTGTTTGGCGGCGAAAATCTGCTCCACGGCACCGGCTTTCTGTTTATTTTCTACTTTATGGAAATGCTGGTCGGCCTGATTCAAGCCGTCGTCTTCACTCTGCTTTCCTCGGTCTACATCGGCTTGATCTGCAATCATGGCGACGATCATGACCACGACCACGCCGAAGGCCACGGCGCCGAATCCCACCATTGAGACTTTACCGCCGGGAGCGTGCCCCGCGTGCGCACGGCGGAAACCACAACACCAACATCCCACCACATGACCACCATCCTCGCTGAAATCCAGGGCAACATCGCCTCCGCTTTCGGTCTGCTCGGCGCCGCCCTCGGCGTCGGTCTCATCGGCCTCAAAGCCGCCGAAGCCGTCGGCCGCAATCCCGCCGCTTCCGGCAAGATCCTCGTCCAAGCCATCATCGGCATGGCGCTCGCCGAAGGTCTCGGCATCTTGGCATTGTTCCTCGCCAAATAACTCTAAGTTTAACCGGCGGCGCGCCGGCTCAGGCTGACCGCGCCGCCTTTCCCTTTTTTCTCCCATGCTGATTCCCCTGCTTGCCGCGGCCGAAGCCGCCGCCCCCGCCGGCCCCATCGAGGGCCTCAAGGAGACCTTCGTGCATTTCGGCGTCGAGCCGAAGTATCTGGTGATGCAGGTCATCAGCTTCCTGATCCTGTTCGCCGTCCTCTACAAGTTCGGCATCAAGCCCACCATCGCGACGATGGAGGAGCGCACCAAGAAAATCAGCGACGGCCTCAAGCACGCCGAGGAGATGCAGGTAAAACTAACTGCCGCCCAACAGGAGAGCGGGGCCATCATCAAGAAAGCCTCGCAGGATGCCAGCCGGATTGTGGACGAGGCCCGCAAAACTGCCAAGGAACTGCTCGACAAGCAAACCCAAGAGGCTGCCGCCAAAGCATCCGACATTCTCGCCAAGGGCCAGCAGGCCATCGAGCTTGAGCACAAGAAAATGCTCGCCGAGGCCCGCACCGAGATCGCCCGCCTCGTCGTCGTCACGACCGAGCGCGTCCTCGCCAAGAAGCTCTCCGACGCCGACCGCGCGGCCTACAACGAGTCCGCCGCTCGCGAACTCGCTGGCGTCTGAAATTTTCAACTTAGTTTTTACGCATGGCCTCCGCCAAAAAACACATCCAGTCGCTCGCCCGCCTGCTTTTCAAGCTGAGCTTCGACGGCCCTGTGCTCAGCGCCGACCGCGTGGGTGGCGTGCTGGCCTATGTGGAGAAAACCCGCCCGGCCCACACCTCCGCCGTCCTCAAGGCCTACCAGCGCCTTGTCGCCGCCGAAGTCTCGCGCGGCCAGGCCGTGATTGAGCACGCCGGTTTTGCCGGCGCGCCGGCGCTCGACTCGATCGCGGCGGCACTGTCTAAGAAATACGCCCGCCCGGTGGCTTGGAAAGCCCAGTCCAACCCCGCACTCCTCGCCGGTCTCCGCATCCGCGTCGGCGACGATCTGTATGAGTCTTCCGTCTCTAGCCAGCTCGCAACCCTCGCCGCCGCCGTCTGACCAATTTTTGTTTCACGCCCCTTAACCATTCCCATTTCCGATGAGCACCGTCCTCGAACAAATCGAACAGCAGATCGCCAAGCTCTCCAGCAAGGCCGTCAAGAAAAACACCGGTCGCATTCGCACCGTAGCCGACGGCGTCGCCAAAATCGACGGCCTCTCGGAGGTGATGTATAACGAGATGGTGCAGTTCCCCGGCGGCGCGATCGGCATCGCGCTCAATCTCGAAGAAGATGAGGTCGGCTGCGTTGTCCTGGGCGACGTCTCAAAGCTCAAGGAAGGCGACGAGGTTCAGACCACCGGTAAGCTCCTCTCCGTTCCCGTCGGCAAAGCCCTCCTCGGCCGTGCGGTTGACGCGCTTGGCAATCCCGTGGACGGCAAGGGCCCCATCGCCGCCACCGAGTTCTACCCGGTTGAGAAAATCGCGCCCGGCATCATGGCGCGCAAATCCGTCAACCAGCCGCTCTTCACCGGCATCATGGCGATCGACTCCATGATCCCGATTGGTCGCGGTCAGCGCGAACTCATCATCGGCGATCGCGGCACCGGCAAGACCACCATCTGCATTGATACGATCATCAACCAGGCCAAGATCAACAAGGTTGGCCTCGCGTCCGGCGACCCCAAGTTCCGCCCGGTTTACTCCATCTACGTCGCAGTCGGTCAGAAAAATTCCAACATCGTCCGCACGATGTCGGCCCTCGAGGCCGCCGGTGCGCTCGAATACACCATCATCGTCGCCGCGCCCGCCGCCGACAACCCCGCCAACCAATACCTCGCCCCGTTCTCCGGCGCGGCCATGGGCGAGTGGTTCATGGAAAATGGCATGGATGCGCTGATCGTTTACGACGATCTCTCGAAGCACGCCGTCGCCTACCGCCAAATTTCGCTGATTCTGAAACGTCCCTCCGGCCGCGAAGCGTATCCCGGCGACGTGTTCTATCTGCACTCCCGCCTCCTCGAGCGCGCCGCGCGCCTCGACGGCAAAGGCTCGCTCACCGCGCTCCCGATCATCGAGACCCAGGCGGGCGACGTGTCCGCCTACATTCCGACGAACGTCATCTCGATCACCGACGGTCAGATCTTTCTCGAAACCGACTTGTTCAACCAAGGCATCCGCCCCGCGGTGTCCGTCGGTCTCTCCGTTTCGCGCGTCGGTTCGTCCGCGCAGATCAAGGCCACCAAGCAGGTCGGCGGCAAACTCAAGGGCGAGCTCGCCCAATTCCGCGAACTCGCCGCCTTCGCGCAGTTTGGTTCCGACCTCGACGCCAAGACCAAGGCCCAGCTCGAGCGCGGTGCCCGCATCGTCGAGCTCTTCAAGCAGCCCGCCTTTGCTCCGCTGCCGATCGAACTCCAGGTCGCCGTGCTCTTCGGCATGCAGAAGAACTTCTTCGATCCGATCGACACCAAGAAAGTCGTGTCCGCTGCGACTTCGCTCAAAGAATTCTTCACCGCCCGGAAGGACGCGCTCCTCACGGAAATCCGCACGAAGGCCGCGCTCGACAAGGACATCGAAGCCAAGCTCCAAGCCGCGTGCGACGAGTGGAAAGCCGGCTACACCGCCTGAGCTGGAAACCTTCCGCTTCCTGAATCCGAGCCCCTGACTCCACCCGATGGCTTCAACCAGAGACATCCGCCGCCGCATCAAGTCGGTCAAAAACACCCGCCAAATCACCAAGGCGATGGAGTTGGTCGCGGCGTCGAAGATGAAGAAGGCGCAGGCCGCCGCTCTCGCCGGCCGGCCCTACGCCGAACTCATGGCGCAGATGCTCGCGGCGCTCTCGACACGCGTCGAAGATTTGCAGCATCCGTTTCTGGCCAAGCGTGAGGTCCGCACCCGCGGCATCATTCTCATCACGTCGGACAAGGGCCTCTGCGGCCCGCTCAACACCAACGTCTTCAAGCTCGTCACCGACATCAAGACGCCGGCGAAATTCGCCGTCATCGGCCGCAAGGGCGCGCAGTTTATCGCCCGCACCAAGCGCGAACTCCTCGCGGACTTTCCGGCCAACGATCGCACCTCGTTCGCCGACATCAAGGTGGTCGCCGAATACATGGTGAAGCAGTTCATGGAAGGCACCGTGGACACCGTGGAGGTCATCTGGCCGCGCTTCCGCAACACCCTGCTGCAAGTGCCGACCCTCATGCCCTTGTTGCCGCTCAGCGGCTTACAGGAGGTTCTCGCCGATCTGCGTTCCGACGCCGGCCTCTCAGCCACACCCACTAAGGCTGCGGACACTCAAATGCTTTTCGAGCCCGACGCCGCCACGGTGATCGAGTCACTGCTTCCGCTCTACATCAATCGCGAAGTCTACCAACACGCGCTTGATGCGAAAGCCTCCGAGCACAGCGCCCGCATGGTCGCGATGAAGACCGCCAAGGACAACGCGACAAAGCTTCTCGGCGATCTTACACTAGAATACAACAAGGCCCGCCAAGCCGGCATCACGCAGGAAATCCTCGAAATCGCCGCCGCGCAGTTCGCCGCCTGATTTTTTCACCACCCCATTCGCTTCCAAACTTTTCTCCTCCCATTTCTCCAATGAGCAACATCGGCAAAATCGTCCAAGTCATCGGCCCCGTCGTTGACGTCCAGTTCGCGGAAAACGCCATCCCGCCCATCTATCAGGCGCTCACGATCGACTTCACCGTCGGCGGCAAAAAGGAGTCGCTCACCTTGGAGATCCAGCAGCATCTCGGCGGCGGCGTGGCCCGTGCGATCGCGATGTCGTCCTCCGAAGGCCTCGTGCGCGGCATGCCTGTCGTGGACACCGGAGCCCCGATCTCCGTCCCCGTCGGCAACGGCGTGCTCGGCCGCATCTTCGACGTTTGCGGCAATCCCGTGGACGGCAAGGGCGCTGTCACCTTCGACAAAAAATATCCGATTCACCGCGCTGCTCCCACCCTCACGGAGCAAAACACCAAGGCCGAGATCCTCGAGACCGGCATCAAGGTCATCGATCTCATCTGCCCCTTCATCAAGGGCGGTAAGGCTGGAGCCTTCGGTGGTGCGGGCGTCGGCAAGACCGTCGTCATTCTTGAGCTCATCAACAACATCGCCAAGGCCCACGGCGGTATGTCCGTATTCGCGGGTGTCGGCGAGCGTTCGCGCGAGGGTAATGACCTTTATCACGAAATGTCCGAGGCGGGCGTCATCGACCAAAAGGATCTCAGCAAGTCTAAGGTCGCGCTCGTCTTCGGCCAGATGAACGAGCCCCCGGGTGCCCGTATGCGCGTCGCCCTCTCCGCCCTCGCGATGACGGAATACTTCCGCGACGAGAAGAATCAGGACGTGCTCCTCTTCATCGATAACATCTTCCGCTTCTCGCAGGCCGGCTCCGAAGTGTCCGCCCTCCTTGGCCGCTCGCCGTCGGCGGTAGGTTACCAACCCACGCTCTCCAACGAGATGGGCCTCCTCCAAGAGCGCATCACCTCGACGAAGAAGGGCTCGATCACTTCCGTGCAAGCCGTCTACGTGCCCGCCGACGATCTCACCGATCCGGCGCCCGCGAACACGTTCGCGCACTTGGATTCGACGATCGTGCTTGAGCGCTCCATCGCCGAGCTCGGCATTTATCCTGCCGTGGATCCGCTCGCTTCCGTCTCGAAGGCGCTCCAGGCCGACATCGTCGGCGAAGAGCACTACAAGGTCGCCCGCGAAGTGCAGCGCGTCCTCCAGCGCTACAAAGATCTGCAGGACATCATCGCGATTCTCGGTCTCGACGAGCTCTCTCCCGAGGACAAGCAGACCGTCTACCGCGCCCGCAAAATTCAGCGCCTTCTCTCGCAGCCGTTCGCGGTCGCGGAGGTGTTCACCGGCACGCCCGGCAAATACGTCCCCGTCAAGGAGACTGTCCGCGGGTTCAAGATGATCCTCGATGGCGAGCTCGACCACATCGCCGAAGGCGACTTCTACATGAAGGGTGGCATCGACGAAGTCATCGCCGCCGCCGCGAAGAAATAACCGGCCATGTCGCTCACGCTCGAAATCGTCACGCCCGAGGCGAAGGTGTATTCCGACACCGTTGACACCGTCGTCATCCCGACGGCGGAGGGCGAGGTCGGCATCCTGCCCGGCCACATCGCGCTGCTCACGCAGGTCGCGGATGGGGAGCTGCGCGTGACGAAGGGCAGCGCAACCGAGTATCTCGCCGTCAGCGGCGGCTTCGCCGAAGTAGGTGCCGACCGCGTGCGTGTGCTTGCCGAGCGGGCGATCACCGAGGAGAAAATTGACGAGGGTGCTGTCGAGGCCGCGATCAAGCGTGCCGAGCAGGAGATCCGTGACGCGAAGGACATTGACCCCGCGCAATACGAGCACCTGCAGGAGATGATCCGCTACGCCGGCGTCCAGCTCGCCGTCAAACGCCGCCGTCGTTGAGGTGGCGCAGTCCTAAGGCCGGCCGAGCTTCCACGTTTGTGCTTGGCTGACGGGTTTCGTGCGCAGCACGGCTACGCCGGAAACCATTGAGCGCGTGATGATGATTTCATTCACGGCGTCGGAATAAATCGTGGTGGTGCCGTCTTTACCTTGGGTTTTTTCGGCGCGCAGCACGGTCGGATCGAGTTGGAGCGCGCGCAGGATTTGCTCGTCCGACATGCTCGCGGTGAGCGTGGATGCGCCCGGCTTGGGTGCGAGGTGCTGGGCGAGAAACGCCAGTGCCTCCGGCCGCAGATCGCGGGGAAGTTTCGGCGTGCCGGCGGAGGGATTGGAAATCTCGAAGTCGAACGAGTGTTGAGCCCCTTCGACCAAGGTGAGCACATGTTCCACGCCTCGCTCGGTGAGCACTTTGTCGAGCTCGACGGATTGCGTGTGCTCCACAATCGGGTCGTCCTTGCCGTGAAAAATCAACACCGGTGGTGCGCCCTTGGTGGCGATGTGCGTGGGCGAAGCGGCGCGCAACACGGTTTCGGGCGGCGGCTCCGCACTGAACACGCCCCGTGCATCGGCCATGACTTTCCGCATACCCGGAACCGAATCCTTGCCATCTGCCGCTGGCGGGAGCACGAGGTTGGCTGGGCCATAGAGATCAAGCACGGCGCGCACCTCACTAGAAACATTCGGATAAGGTGCGGTGGGCTCCAATTCGCTTTGCCCAAGGGTGAAGCCGACCATCAGGGCGAGATGTCCGCCCGCCGAGCCGCCGCCGACCGCGATGCGGTCGGGATCTATGCCATACTCCGCCGCGTGGGCGCGGAGGAAGCGCACGGCGTTTTTGGCATCGAGCAGGTTCTGCGGCCAGGCCCCACGACCGAGCTTGTAATTGATGCTCACCGCCACATAGCCCGCGCCGGCGAGCGTGCCACAAATTTCCTTCGCCCGCGCCTCGCCCTTGTCGCCGCCAACCCAACTCCCGCCGTGGATCCACACCAGCGCCGGCGACTTGACGCCAGGTGCACGGCCGTCGGGAAGATAGAGGTCGAGTTTCTCTACACGGTCGGGCGCGAGATAGGTGACGTTGGTGACGACTCGCATGATCGGAGCGCCGGGCGCGGGGGCGGTGACAATGTTCATAGGCAAGGCGGACGTGAGCGGTGCCGGTCCGGCCGGTGCGGCAGGAGCGGCCGCGCGCAGGGAAGCGGCCACGATGGAAACCGCCACCAACAGGCTGAAAGCGCGGGGAGGATTGCGGAGTGACATAGCGCGCCTGATTCAGCCGGCCTCCGGCAAGGGGGCAAACCCAAACCCGCGCCCTTCCCCAGACATTGGCCAGAGGAACGCCGCTCAGGTCGCCGCGGTCTGGCCGCCGGTGAACAGATCGCGCAATACGCCCCATGCTTTCCGCAAACCGGCCGGCCGCACGCCGCCGGGGAGCTGGCAGACGCGCGCCAGCTCTGCCTCAAGCCCGCGGTAACGAGGCGGCAGAATGAACAGAGTTCCCTCACCTTCGGCCGCGACTGTCGAGAAAAACAGCCCCTGCCCCACCCCGGGCCGTGCGTCGGGCGGCACGGCGGCGGTTTTCGGCGCACGCACCAGCCATGGCCGCCAGGCGAACTCCAGCACACCGTCAGCGCGCCGCTCCAATTTCCCGTAGGTGCGGACGGGCACACCGGACAGCGCGCCGCCGGAGAACATGGCGTTGCCGCCCTTCTCCGCTGGCGTAAAGCGGCCGCTGCGCCCGGTGAGAAACTCCCACGAGAACACCGACCCAAAGACCGTCAGCCGGAACGCCCAGCCCGCCACCAGCCACGCGATCAAGATGACAATCAGCGAGAGCAGCGCACCGACCCACGGGTTGATCGCCGCCGTGAGCGTGAGCAGGCCGAGCAGCGCAGTGCGTGCCGACTTGAGCGCCGCGTCCACCGCGCCCCACGGGCTGAGGAGGATCAGCACATTGATCGCGTGTGATGCCATCCAGACTACGGCAAACATCGCCACGCCGAATGGCACCGTGAGAATATTCAGCACCCACGACCAATCGCCCGCCGCCACAGGCAGCATCGCCAGCCCGGCGGGCAGCGCGACTGTGTGCTCCGCCGCCGGCTGCGCGCCGAGCACCATATGCGAGAGCGAATTCATCGTGATGGGCACAACCGCCCCGGCGGCGACAAGTCCGGAGATTTTGTTCTCCACCGTTTCCAGCACATCGAGCGGCTTCTTTGTGCCGGGGGGCAGCACAGCGCCGAGCGTGTCCTTCGCCGCGCATGCGGCCACGATAAGCAGCGCAGGCAGCCAGAACTTGAGTTGGGCGAACCACGGAAGCGGCGGCGCGCGCGGCAGCTTTGGCCTCAGGGGTGTCGCCCGTCGCAGTGAACCACTGCCACGCCCCATAGGCTCCCGTGCCGACCAACGGCGAGATGGCGAGGCCTGTGACGGTTGTGACTGCTCCGGCCAGCGGCGCGGCTGGCGACTGGTCGGCGGCGGGTTTTGCCGCGCTGCCGGCTGCAAGCGCGAACGGCACGAGGACAAACAGTGCGAGCAGACCGAGCGTGGCGGAAAGGCGGAGCTTCTTCATGACGGCATCCATGCTGTCAATTGGTGCAAAGTTTGGAAGCGTGAAGTCTGCCCGCGTCCGCCCGTGTCAGCTCCGATAATCCGCGTTCTCACTCACGTATTCGTGTGTCAGATCCGCGCCAAAAACTGTGGCGGCATCCGCACCCGCCCCGAGTTCGAGCCCGATTTCCACGCAACGCTCATGCGGCGGATAATCCACGGCGGCGGCGAACACGCCGTCCCTCGGCGGTGTGCTGGCGTAGAGCTCCGCGCCGCGCAGATGCGCGACGAGCGCGAGCTCCTTTTCGGGATTCAATTGAAATACTCCACCCGCGAAAATCTCCACGCCGCCCATTGTCGCACGCAGCCGCGACAAATCGCACGCCGCGCCGGTTGCCCCCACAAACTTGCCCACGGCCTGCACGAGCCGGCCGACGTTCGGGTCGTTGCCCGCCACGGCGCACTTGAACAGCGGCGCATTGACCACCGCCTTGCCCAGC
>CAIPZZ010000071.1 GCA_903869665.1 uncultured Opitutia bacterium
CTCGTCGCCGTCAACCAGGGCGGCAAGCGCAAGGGCTCCGGCTGCGCCTACCTCGAGACGTGGCACAACGACATCCTCGAGTTCCTTGAGCTGCGCAAGAACACCGGCGACGACCGCCGCCGCACGCACGACATGAACACGGCCAACTGGATCCCCGACCTGTTCATGAAGCGCCTCGAGGCGCGCACGTCCTGGACCCTCTTCCGCTCCAATCAGGTCAAGGACCTCCACGACCTCTACGGCGCCGCCTTCGAGAAGCGCTACCTCGAATACGAGCGCCTCGCCGACGAGGGCAAGATCCAGGGCCAGAAGATTGATGCCATCGAGCTCTGGAAAAAGATGCTCTCGATGATCTTCGAGACCGGCCACCCGTGGATCACCTTCAAGGACGCCTGCAATCTCCGCTCCCCGCAGGACCACGCCGGCGTCATCCACTCGTCCAATCTCTGCACCGAGATCACGCTCAACACCTCCAACGACGAGACCGCCGTCTGCAATCTCGGCTCCGTCGTCCTCGAGACGCATCTCAAGCCCGATGGCAGCCTCGATCTGCCCAAGCTCCGCGATACCATCCGCACCGCCGTCCGCGCGCTCGACAACGTCATTGACATCAACTTCTACCCGACGCCCTCCGCCAAGACGTCCAACCTCCGCCACCGCCCCATCGGCCTCGGCGTCATGGGCCTCGCCGACACCCTCTACAAGAAGGGCCTCGCCTTCTCCTCGCAGGAGGCCGTCGAGTTCAACGATGAGTTCATGGAGGCCATCGCCTACTACGCCTACGAGGCCTCCTCCGATCTCGCCGCCGAGCGCGGCTCCTACTCCTCCTACGAGGGCTCCAAGTGGTCCCGCGGCATCCTCCCGCAGGACACCCTCGACCTCCTCGAAAACGAGCGCGGCGTGCCCGTCGAGGTCCCCCGTGGCGGCCGCATGGATTGGTCGCCCCTCCGTGAAAAGATCCTCCGCCAGGGCATGCGCAACTCCAACTGCCTCGCCATCGCCCCCACGGCCACGATCTCCAACATCAACGCCACCTCGCCCTGCATCGAGCCCTACTACAAGAACCTCTACGTCAAATCCAACCTCTCTGGCGAGTTCGTCATCATCAACGCCCACCTCGTCAAGGACCTCAAGGCCCGCGGCCTCTGGGACCAGGAGATGATTGACGCCCTCAAGTATTTCGACGGCGAAGTCGTGGACATCGCCCGCATCCCCGCCGACCTGAAGGAGAAATACCTCACCGCCTTCGGCATTGATCCCAAGTGGATCGTGGACGCCGCCGCCCGCCGCCAGAAGTGGATTGACCAGTCCCAGAGCGTCAACCTCTGGCTCCGCGAGCCCGACATGAAGGCCCTCAGCCACATGTATCGCCACGCCTGGCGCGCCGGCCTCAAGACCACCTACTACCTCCGCACCCTCGGTGCCTCCGGCATCGAGAAGTCCACCGTCACGATGAAAAAGGAAGTCCACGGCCACGCCGGCACCGCCCACGGGCTCGCCGGCACCACCGAGGCCCCCAAGCGCGAATACACCGCCGAGGAAAAGAACGCCTGCTCCATCGAAGCCATGCGCAGCGGGGGCACCTGCGAGGCATGCCAATAATTATGGCTGTCCAATCAAGGCTTGCCCAGTGTCATGAAAAAATTGGTGACATCCCCGCCGGAGGCTTCGGACGCTTGGAAAAATGGTCGGACGGTCGAGGCACTTTCATTGCGAGAAAATTTTTCGAACCACATCTTCCAGGACTTACTCCTGATACCACGGAGAAATTAAAACGACGCTTTAGCCGTGAGGTTAAAGTGCAATCCCAACTCGCCGGCGATCATGTCGTGCCCATTCTCAGCCATGATGTCGCGGCAAGGCTTGCCATCGAGATAGTCGTAGAAGACGCCCAAGATGATTTTCTCAAATGCGCCGAACACATCAGCCTGAGCAAAACGGCCTTTCATCCGCGCATTCTTGCTGCGCTCGAAAAGTAAAATTGCCGGTGTTCGGTCCCAGCAGATGAGGCTAGCCTGACGGGGGCGCGTCTTGACTCTTGACTGGATCCGACGCGCCTCACTCCTCCGTCGGCTTCCGACCCCGCACATGGAGAAAATAGGCGGCGACAGCGGCGTCCTGAAGTGAGGGATGCAGTTGCACCGCTTCCTCGCTGGGGCACGGCTCGCCTAGGTGCTCCAGCCGGAATCCGGCCGCGATGAGCAGGTTGACCCACTCGCTCACGGGCCGGTGAAAGCGCGGGATGCGAAACGTGGGCAGGCGGTCGCGCGCCGAGGTCACGGCGTCGCCGAAAAACCACTCGTGCACGCGGCCCCGGGCATCGAGAAAATAGTCGCCCACCTCCAGCGCGTAGGTGCGCCGCTCCTCGTCGCGCAGCACGCGGCGGTGCGGCGGGTTGAAACACGGGTGCAGGATGGAGAACTGGAAAAACCCGCCCGGCCGCAGCACGCGAAACACCTCCGCCAGCACCCGCTCCAGCTCGGGGATGTCCATCAGGCACATAAACGACGCCGCAAAATCAAACTCCGCCGCCCCAAACGGCAGCTCCACCGCGCTCGCCCGCTCGTAGGTGATGCCCAGCGGCGCGCGCTTCTCCTCGGCCCGCGCGTGGCGGATGAAATTCTCCGCGATGTCCGCCGCCGTCATGCTCGCGCCGCGGCGGGCGAGCAGCCGGGTGTTGTGCCCCTCGCCGCAGCCCACATCGAGCCCGCGCAGCCCGGTGATCGGCGGCAGCGCGGCGAGAAACGCTGGCGTGTTGAGCTGGTCGCGCAGCACATCATGCCCGGCGCGCGAGAGGCGCGTCCAGGCGTCGGCGTTGGCGTTCCAGTATTCTCCGACGGTGAGATGATTCATGCGCGCCGCACGGTCGGAATTTCGCCCCGCGCCGTCAACCCCGCTGCGCCCGGGGCCGCGTCCGTTGCCCCTCGACACCCCGCCGGCCCGCGAATATCCCTCACGCCAGCGCCACGCAGCATCAGGCTGTTGGGGCGCGTCCTCGCCTTTTATGAAAATCAAATCCGCCGTCTTCACCAAGAGCGCCCCGGCCCTGGCCGCGTGCCCGCCTGCCTTCCGGCCGGAGTTCGCGTTCATCGGGCGCTCCAATGTCGGCAAATCCTCCCTCATTAACCTGCTCGCCGGCCAGCAGGGCCTCGCCCTCGTCTCCAACACGCCCGGCAAGACCAAGCTCATCAATTTCTTCCTCTTCAACGGCACCTGGCACCTCGTGGACCTGCCCGGCTACGGCCACGCCAAGGGGACCAAGAGCGTGCAGGCGGGCTTCGAGCGCCTCATCGTGGACTACCTCACCCAGCGGCCCACCCTGGCGCAGGTGTTTGTGCTGATTGACTCCCGCCTCCCGCCCCAGGCCATTGACCTCGAGTTTCTCGAATGGCTGGCCGGACAAGCCCTGCCGTTTGCGCTGGTTTTCACCAAGGCCGACAAGCAGTCGGCCAGCGCGACCGCAGGCAGCACCGCTCAATTCCTGCAACGCCTCCCCCGGCGCGACGCGGGGACGGCGCGGCATTTCATCACTTCGGCCAAGACCAAGCAGGGCTGCGGTGAGCTGCTGGCCTTCATCGAGCAAAGCTTAGCTGCCGCAAAACCCGCCGCGCGTCTCCAGGCGGCCCTCCGCCCCTGAGCGTGTGTCGCGCCACGGGCGTTGGAAGACGCCCAGCGCCGTGTCAAAGGGCGTGGTGCGTGCATGCCGCCCTTCGGCTGAGTTGCGCCTACGGTTTTTTCGTTCGGCCGACCTTGACGCCGGCGGCGCGGAGCATCGCGTCGAGCTGCGCGGGTTTCTTCGCGTGCTTCGGCCGCGCTGTGGCGGCGGCGAGGCGGGCGCCGGGGGCATTCATCCCGCAGGGGGTGATGTGCGGCGGCGGGGTGACGTCTTTCGTTTCCTTCTTGTCGTCCAGCAGCCGACGGGCGATGGCATCAAGGCCGAGGCGCTGCATGGATTTGCGGAGCGCAGCTTTCATCTCGGGCTTATACCAAAAGAAGAAGCTGCGCTGCTCCTGCTTCTCCTCGGGCGTGTGCGCGCAGCTCACGGGCTTGCCGTCGTAGGGATGGACGCCGGTGGCGTAGATTTCGGTGGCGACGGTCATCGGTGTCGGCGTGAAATCCTGCACCTGCTCAAGGCGGAAGCCGAGGTCCTTGGTCTTGAGCGCGAGTTCGGCCATGTCCTCGGGGCGTGAGCCGGGGTGCGAGCTGATGAAATACGGGATGACGGGCGTGTCGGGCTTGCCGGCCTTCTTCGCGGCGGCGTCGAACTTTTCCTTGAACTTGTAGAACAGGTTGAAGCTCGGCTTGCGCATGACACGCAGGACGTGATCGCTGGTGTGCTCGGGCGCGACCTTGATGCGGCCGGGCACATGGTGGGCGGCGAGTTCCTCGATGTATTTCTCGTGACTGGCCTGCACCTCGGGCGTGACGCCTTTGTCGTGGAGGAACAGGTCGTAGCGGATGCCGCTCGCGACGTAGGCGTGCTTCACGCCCTCGGTCTCACGGACGGATTGGTAGATGTCGAGCAGCGCGGTGTGGTCTGTGTCGAGGTTGCGGCAGACATCGGGCCAGATGCAGGATGGGCGGACGCATTCGTCGCAGATCCACTGCTCCTTGCCCTTCATTTTATACATGTTGCCCGAAGGTCCGCCGAGGTCGCTGATCGTGCCGCGGAAGTCCGGCATCTGCTTGATGGACTCGACCTCGCGGAGGATGGAGGCTTTGGAACGCGAGGCGACGAACTTGCCCTGGTGCGCCGAGATCGTGCAAAAGCTGCACCCGCCGAAGCAGCCCCGGTGCATGTTGATCGAGTGCTTGATCATCTCGTAGGCGGGGATCGGCCCGCGCTTGCGATATTTCGGGTGCGGCAGGCGCGTGTAGGGCAGGTCGAAGGCCGAATCTATCTCCGTCTCCGTCATGGTCGGAAACGGCGGGTTCACGACGAGCAGGCGGTCGCCGGTCGGCTGGAGAAGCCGGCGGGCCTTCACGCGGTTCGACTCGGTTTCGATATCCTTGAAGTTTTTGGCGTAGAGCGTGCGGTCCACACCGCACTCCTCGTGGGAGTGAAGCGTGAAGTCGTCCCAACGTTTGTTCTTCGGCGCGGTCTCGCCCGGCGGCAGCAGCACGGCGGTCTGCGGAATCGTGGTGAGCGAGGCGAATGGCACGCCGCGCTTGAGCAGCCGCACGGCCTCGCGCAGCGGCAGCTCGCCCATGCCATAGACCAGCAGGTCGGCCCCGCTCTCGGCAAGGATCGAGGGCTTCAGCGTGTCGGACCAATAGTCGAAATGCGTCACGCGACGCAGGCTGGCCTCGATGCCGCCAACCATGATGGGCACGTCAGGGTAAAGTTTCTTCAGAATCTGCGAATAGACGGTCGTGGCGTAGTCAGGCCGGAAGCCGTGCTCGCCGCCTGGCGTGTAGGCGTCCTCGCTGCGAGGCTTCTTGGCGGCGGTGTAGCGGTTGACCATCGAATCCATGCAGCCGGCCGTGACGCCGAAAAACAGTCGCGGCGCACCGAACTTCTTGAAGTCGCGCAAATCGTCGCGCCAGTTGGGCTGCGGGAGAAGCGCAACCCGCAGGCCCTCGGATTCGAGCAGGCGGCCGATGACAGCGCTGCCGAACGCCGGGTGGTCCACATAGGCGTCGCCCGAGACGATGACGACATCCACGTAGTCCCAACCGCGTGCCGCCATCTCATCGGCGGTGGTGGGCAGCCAGCGGTTCGCGTCCCACACGGGCTCGTGGGAATAAATCTTAGCTGAAGCGGGCGCGGGCGTGCTCACGGGGCCAGCTTCTCCCACCTAGACCGCCGGCGCAAGCCTGCCGGCGGCCGAACCGCCAATCGTCCGGGCTGGCGCACTTCTTTCTTCCCACGGCGCGGGGGTTTGGTTCACTCCTTGCTCCCTACGCCGCTTCGCATGAACACCACCATCACCGCCATCACCGCCCGCGAGATCATTGATTCCCGCGGCAATCCCACCGTCGAGTGCGACGTCCGTCTCGCCTCCGGCCACCTCGGCCGCGCCGCCGTGCCCTCGGGCGCGAGCACTGGCGAGCACGAGGCCATCGAATTGCGCGACGGCGACAAAAACCGCTACGGCGGCAAAGGCACGCTCAAGGCCGTCGCCAACGTGAAGGCGAGGATCGCCCCGACGCTCATCGGCTTTGACGCCCAGGACCAACTCGGCGTGGACCGTGCGATGATCAAGCTCGACGGCACCAGCACCAAGTCGAAGCTCGGCGCCAACGCCATCCTCGGTGTCTCGATGGCCACCGCCAAGGCCGCCGCCAACGCGCTCAACGTCCCGCTCTACAAATACCTCGGCGGCCCGAACGCCAAGGTCCTGCCCGTGCCGCTCATGAACATCATGAACGGCGGCGCGCACTCGGACGCCCCCATTGATTTTCAGGAGTTCATGATCGTCCCGAAGAACTTCAACACGTTCTCCGAGGCCCTCCGCGCCGGCGCCGAGGTCTTCCACTCGCTCAAGAAGGTCCTCAAGTCGAAGGGTCTCCAGACCGCCGTCGGCGACGAGGGTGGTTTCGCCCCCAACCTCGCCTCCACCACCGACGCGCTCGATGCCATCGCCGAGGCCGTGAAGGGTGCCGGCTATAAGCTCGGCAAGGACATCTTCCTCGCTCTCGACGTCGCCGCCTCGGAGTTCTACGTCAAGGAGTCCAAGACCTACGTCTTCAAGAAATCCGACAAGCGCTCCTTCACCGGCGACCAATTCGTCTCCTACTACAAGGACCTCTGCGCCAAGTATCCCATCGTCTCTATCGAGGACGGCTGCGCCGAGAACGACTGGGGCACCTGGAAGAAGCTCACCGACGCCCTCGGCGCCAAGGTGCAGCTCGTGGGCGACGATCTCTTCGTCACCAACGTGGAGTTCCTCAAAAAGGGCATCGCGACCGGCACCGCCAACTCGATTCTCGTGAAGGTCAACCAGATCGGCTCCCTCACCGAGACCCTCGACACCATCGAGCTCGCGCAGAAGAACAAATACACGACCATCATCTCGCACCGCTCGGGCGAGACCGAGGACGTGACCATCGCCGACATCGCCGTCGCCACCAACGCTGGCCAGATCAAGACCGGCTCCGCCTCGCGCACCGACCGCATCGCGAAATACAACCAGCTCCTCCGCATCGAGGAGGAACTCGGCGCCAGCGCGATCTACGGCGGGCGGCTGTGAGCTGCCGGGCGAGTGCCCCCCCTGTTTGTCATTGCGAGGAGCGCGTAGCGCGACGTGGCAATCCATCTGCCCGTCTGCGTTTGAAATGCTGGATTGCTTCGTCGCTGCGCTCCTCGCAATGACAAGGGGCAAGGCCATGGGCGAGCGAGTCTACTATGTCTATCTCCTGGCGAGCCGCAAAAACGGCACGCTCTACACCGGCGTCACCAACAGCCTGGAGCGACGAGTCTGGCAGCATCGGCATGGCAGCGCGACCGGTTTCACCGCCCGATACGGCGTCAACCGGCTGGTGTGGCTCGAGGAGTTCCGAGACATCCGCAACGCCATCGCGCGCGAAAAGCAGATCAAGGCCGGCTCCCGCGCGAAGAAAATCGCGCTGATCGAAAAGGAGAACCCCGACTGGCGCGATCTGAGCGAGGGCTGGTTCGCCTGAGCGGGCCGGCCCACCCTCTGTCATTGCGAGGAGCACGCAGCGCGACGCGGCAATCCAGTCCCGCCTTTGACATATAAGTCCGCGCCCAGCCAAGTCGGTTGAGAAAAGTCGCTTGGCGGCCGCTCGGTAAAAGTTGACGAAGCTCCTC
>CAIPZZ010000072.1 GCA_903869665.1 uncultured Opitutia bacterium
ATGGGGCGGTTGCGGTAGGGCATCGTCACATCGCGGTAGTCATGGTTGCCCGTGCAGAGAAACGCGCGCTGCGAGACGCAGGCGTGCGCGCCGATGGTCACCGGCTCGAAGTTCAGGATAAACGCCTCCTCGCCGATCCACGCGTGGTCGCCGACCGTGAGTTTCCACGGCAGGTGGATGTTGACGCGCGGCTTGATGACCACGCCCCGCCCCACCCGCGCGCCGAACGCCCGCAGCAGCGCCACCCGTAGTGCCGAGGGCCAGGGAAACGCGCCGAGGAAAAAAACGAGCTTGCACAGATACCACGCCGCCTCGACCGCGCGGGGGCGGCCGCGGTCCAGCCCGCGGCGCGGGTCGAAGAGGTCTTGGCGGACACGGGTGGGCATGGCGGGATCAGTTTCGCAGCATCAGGTAGAGCCAGGCAACCAGGGAACGCGCGGCGTCTCGCGCCGTGTAGCGCGCGCGGAAGGTGGTCACGGCCTGTGCACGCATGGCCTGGCGTCGCTCCTCCGGGAGCGCGAGCCAGTCCGCGATCATCTGGGCGCAGCCCTCCACGGTGTCCTCATTGGCGAGGCCCGCGCCGTCGGCGACGATCTCGGGCCAGATGTTGACCTGTTTGGAGATGAGCGTGGGCGTGCCGCAGGAGAGCGCCTCGACCACCGCGAGGCCGAAATTCTCCTGGTGCGAGGACAGCACAAAAGCCTCCGCCGCCTGAAACGCGCCCCATTTCTCGTCACCGAGCACCAGTCCCGTCCAATACACACTGTCCGCGATTTGTTCGCGATGCGCGAGCGCGCGCAGGCTGTTGGCGTAGTCGCCGTCGGACGGCCCGGCCATGACCAGGCGCATCTGGGCCGGATTCCAGCGGCCCTCGCGCTGTAGCCGGCCGAGGGCGCGAAAGAGCAAGTCGGGGCCTTTTTTGGGATGCACCCGCCCGAGGAAGAGCAGTTGCCGCTTCCCCGCCAGCGCCGGGTGTTTTTCAAGAAATGCCGGCCGGTGGTCGCGCGCCGGGTCGGGCACGCCGGCCGTGCCGTAGTTAAGCACGACCTCGTCGCAGTCGTAGAGCCAAAAGGATTGGCGGGCGAGCCGGCGTTCCTCCTCGCAGGTGAAGAACACCCCGCGCGCATCGCGTAGCACGGGGTAGCCGCCCCACGGCCAGTAGAGCCACTTTTTGAGGTGCTTGAGCGGGTGGCGCTGCTTGAACCACGGGTCGAGCATCCCGTGCGTGAAGACGAAATGCGGCACCCCGGTCCGGCGCAGGGCCCGCCACGCACCGTAGCTGTTGTATTGCCAGATACCGTTAATGATCACGCAGTCGAACCGCTTGGCGTTGGCCTCCAGCCACGGCCCGAGTCGCGGCGAATAGCCGTAGATGCCGCGCCCCGGCCCGAGCGCGTGCACCGGCACGCCGATGCTCCCGAGCCACGGCGCGTCGGGCGCGTCCAAAGTCATCACCTCCACACTGTGGCCGAAATCCAGATTGACCTTGGTGAGCTGGCGCACGCCCTCGACCGGCCCACCATCGGCGGGGCTTATGGAGCGGAGCGAGTGGAGGATGCGAAGGCCCATGGGATCGGAGGGACGGAATTCGGAGGACAGGAGGACGGAAGGCCCGAAGGTCTAACGTCTGAAGGTCGAAGGTCTAAAGAAGAAGGTCAGAGGTTGGAGCGGAAACGGAATTTTTAACGCAATGGGGGCGGAGTCAGTTCAAGCGACGAGTTCAAGTGCAGGTGCGAGGGACGGGTGGTTTGAGTTTCAGTTTCAGTTCCAGTTCCAGCTCTAGTTCCAGTTTCAGTCCGACTCTTGAACTTTAACTCTCAACTTAAACTGTCCGTTGAACGGTTCGTTGAACGGCTCCCGAGCCGGCGGCTTGGGGTTACGAAGGGTTGGGACTGGCGGGCGGGGATTTAGCGGCGCAGTCGGGGCACTCTACGACGACGGGGAAGGGCGACTGGCTCAGCTTGTCGAATGAGTGCCAGCAGCCGTCGGGCCC
>CAIPZZ010000073.1 GCA_903869665.1 uncultured Opitutia bacterium
AAGGCGGGGTTCGGCGACCCCGCCCTACAGTTTTCAGCCGAGCCGACAAATACGCGCACCAGCAGATTGAGGATGTCGTCGGAGCCGTTGCCGATGAGGACGTTTTCCTCACGCAGCCCGTGGCCGTGATAGGCGGCGACCGCGGCGCGCAGCGGCGAGCTCTTGGGGTTCGGATAAAGCCGGAGCGAGCCGCCATCGGCCCCGAGTTCCTGCCGCACGGCCTCGGCGACGCGGGGGCTGGGCGGGTAGGGGCACTCGTTGGTGTTGAGTTTCACCCAGCCGGGCTCCGTCGGCTGCAGGCCGGGCGTGTAGGCGTGCAGTGGCGGGATGTGCGGAAGGGCGAGCGAGAAAATTTCAGACATGGCTTGGCCACAAAAAACACGAAGCGACGCGAAAAGCAGAATTATTTTTGTGCCTCTGCGTGTTTTTCGTGTCTATTCGGTTCTGATCGCCACCGAGCGGCCGTGGGCGGCCAGCTTTTCCATCGCGGCGAAGGCGGCGACGACGGGGGCGGCCTTTTTCACGCTCGCGCGGTCGTAGCGGATGACGCTCGTGCGGCGGAGGAAATCATCCACCCGCAGCCCGCTGGAGAAACGCGACGCACGGGCGGTTGGCAGCACATGGCTCGGCCCCGCGACGAAGTCGCCCAGCGCGGTCGGCGTGTCGTGGCCCACCATGATCGCGCCGGCGGTCGTGATGGCGCGCAGCAAAGATTTTTCGGCGGCGGGGCGCACCAGCAGTTCAAGATGCTCGGGCGCGACCCGGTTGGCGATCGCGGCCGCTTGCGCGAGGGTCGCCACCCGGATGGCGAGAAAGCCGTCGGCCAGCACACGGCGGGTCTTTTCGGCCCGGTCGAGCGCGGGGAGCTGCGCCTCCACCTCGGCGAGCACGGCGCGGAGGATTTTTTCCGAGGTGGCGACGAGGTAGATTTTTTCCCGGCCGGTGCCGTGCTCGGCCTGCGCCAGGAGATCGGCGGCGGCGAAGTCGGCACGCGCGCTGTCGTCGCAGATGACCATGACCTCGCTCGGGCCGGGCAGCGAGTCCACGCCGACGGCGCCAAAGACCTGCCGCTTGGCCTCGCAGACCCACGCGCTGCCGGGGCCGAAAATTTTGTCCACGGCCGGGATCGTCGCCGTGCCGTAGGCCGCCGCGCCGATGGCGTGGACGCCGCCGACCCGCCAGACCTCGCTCACCCCGACGAGGTGGAGCGCGGCGAGCAGCGCGGGGGCGACGCGGCCTTGCGCGTCGGACGGAGTGAAGACGGCGATCTCGGGGCAGCCGGCGATTTGGGCCAGCGTGGCCGTCATCAGCACGGTCGAGACGAGCGGGACCTGGCCACCGGGCACGTAAAGGCCGACGCGGCGGATGGGGTCGAATTTTTCTCCGGCCTGCGCGCCCTGCCGGTTCTTTGCCATCCAGTTTTTTGGGAGGTTGCGGCGGTTGAAATCAACGATGCTGGCGTGTGCGGCGCGGAGGGCTTGGCGCTCGGCGGGGGGCAGGCGGCGGGCGGCGGCGGCGAGCTGCGCGGGCGGCACGCGGAACTCGGCGGCGCGCAGCTTCGCGCCGTCGAACTTGGCCGTATAGTAGGCCACTGCGGCGTCGCCGCGCGTCTGCACATCGGCGAGGATGGCGGCGACGCCGGCACGGATTTCCGGGGACGGCTCGGCCCCGCGACAAAACGTAGCAAGTTCGGCGGCGAAGCCTTTGGCGGAAAATTCGAGAACGCGCACGGCGGGAGATATTGGCCGTGCGGGCCGGGGAGGGCCGCGCGGCGCGGGCACGGGGGCGGCCGTCACTTCGTCGGTGGCGGGGGCAGCGTGGGGAGGGTGATATTGGAGGAGGACGAGGAGGGCGTGGCCTTGGGCAGCGGCATCAGGGGCGCGAGGGTGAGGGTGGCCGGAGCGGGGGGCTTGGGTGCGGGCGCGGCGGCGGCGGGGCGGGGCGGGGCGAAGGCCTTGTCGGGCAGCAGGTCGTTGAGGATGACTTTGTCAAAGACGATGGTGCTGACGACCTCCAGCTTGCCGTCCTTGCGGGCGCTGTTGATGAGTTTTTTGGGGAAACGCAGGTCGGCGGCGAGCAGCTCGCCTTCCTCGCGGATGATGGTGCCGTCTTCCGTTTCTGATTGGATGAGCCGGCCGGTGGCGGGGTCGAACCAGCGGGCATACCAAGCTCGGGTGCCGTGGCGGAAGACGAGCTTGCGGGCGGGCTGGCCATCGAGCGTGACGGTGCCGCCGTCCTCAATGGATCCGTTCACCAGCTCGATGCCGGAGAAAAAGGAGAGGTTCTCCCACACGCTGGCGCGGTGGCGGGCGATCGCATCAGCGCTCAGATTGCCACCCCGGATCAACTCGCTCTTCGGGCCGAGCGACATGGCCCAGCCCTCATAGCCGTCGAGCGCGAGCACCTCGGTGCCCTTGGCGGATGTCACCCGCTGGAGCATGCGGTAGGGCGATTGGAAAATCACATCGAGACTGATAGGCAAGTCATTGGAGCCCGCGATCGCGATGGCACCCTGATAGCGCACGGCGGTGACCTTGGCGAGCGCGGCCTCGGTGCCGATGCGGGCGCGGGCCTTGGTGATGACTTGCGCGATCGTGTCGTCGGCGCGCAAGGGCGCGGCGGCGCAAAGCGCGGCGGCGCAGACGGCGAGCAGGCGGGGGAAGGTTTTCATACGGCGGTAAGGTTGGCGTGACAGGGCGCGGGTGGCAAGCTCACTCCCACTCGATGGTGGCGGGGGGCTTGGAGCTGATGTCGAGGACCACCCGTGAGACGCCGCGCACTTCGTTGGTGATGCGGCTGGAGATTTTTTGGAGCAGGTCGTAGGGCAGGCGCGTCCAGTCGGCGGTCATCGCGTCGAGCGATTCCACGATGCGGAGCGCGATCACATCGGCGTAGTTGCGCTCGTCGCCGATGACGCCGACGGACTTGACCGGCAGAAATACGCAGAACGACTGCCAGACCTTCCAATACCAGCCGCTGGCCATCATCTCCTCCTGGAGAATGGCGTCGGCGCGGCGGAGCACGTCGAGCCGGGCGGGCGTGATGGCGCCGGCCACGCGCACGCCGAGGCCGGGGCCGGGGAAGGGCTGGCGCCACACCACCTCGCGCGGCAGGCCGAGCGCGGCGCCCACGGCGCGCACCTCGTCCTTGAACAGCTCGCGCAGCGGCTCAAGCAGCTTGAGCTTCATGCGGGCGGGCAGGCCGCCGACGTTGTGGTGGCTCTTGATGAGCGCGGCGGGATTGCCCGCGATGGCGACGCTCTCGATCACGTCGGGATAGAGCGTGCCCTGCGCGAGAAACTCGGCATGGGCGGCGCGGCCGACGGACTTGAGGGACTGCTCGAACACGGCGACAAAGGTGCGGCCGATGATCTTGCGCTTACGCTCAGGGTCGGTGACACCCTTGAGCCGGCGCAGGAACAACTCCGATGCGTCCTCGACCCGCAGATTGATCTTAAAGTTCCGGGCGTAGAGCGACTCGACCTGCGCCCGCTCGCCGGCGCGCAAGAGGCCGTTGTCCACAAACACGCAGGTGAGCTGCTTGCCGATCGCCCGGTGAATCAACGCCGCCGCCACGGACGAATCCACGCCGCCCGAGAGACCGAGGATGACGTGCGATTTGCCCACCGTGCGGCGGATGTCCTCCACCGCGTGCTTGATGAAGTCCTTCGTCGTCCAATCCTGTTTCGCGCCGCAGACGCCGAGCAGGAAGTTTTTGTAAACTTCCACGCCCCGCTCGCTGTGAAACACCTCCGGGTGAAACTGGATGCCGTAGAAATCGCGTGCGCGGTCCTCGATGGCCGCAAACTCGGAGTTTTCCGTGGTGCCGATGGCCGCAAAGCCCGGCGGCAGCTGGATCAGGCGGTCGCCATGGGAGTTCCACACGCGCAAGGTGCGCGGCAGGCCGGCGAAGAGCCGACCAGGCTTTTTCACCTTGAGGATGCCATGCCCGTATTCGCGGTGCGTGCTGCGCCCGACGCGGCCGCCCAGCAGCTTGCCCATGAGCTGGATGCCGTAGCACACCCCCAGCACTGGCACACCGAGCGTGAAAATCGCGCGGTCGGGCATCGGCGCGCCCTTGGCAAACACGCTGCTCGGCCCGCCCGACAGAATGATGCCGATCACCCCGTCCGCGCGGAGCTGCGCCGCCGAAACCGAGTGGTGGTAGATCTTGGAGTAGACCTTGCACTCGCGGATGCGGCGGGCGATGACCTGCGTGTATTGCGAGCCGAAGTCGAGGACGGCGATGGTTTGCGGCATGAGGGAAACGGGAAGCAGAAACCGCGCGCGCGGCGGCGTCAACCCCGCGCGTAGCGCGGTAGTGGCCTAGTTTGCCTTGTCATCGCGAGCCCGGCCCGGCCGGGCGTGGCGATCCACGCTCGCAACCAGTTGGATTGCTTCGTCGCTGTCGCTCCTCGCAATGACAAACTGATACACCCCCCGTGGCACATGGCCGCCACCGGCCCCCCGTGGAATTTGGTCGAAAATCCGCCATCCGAAATCCAAACTCCCACCCCATGCCCTTTGCCCACCACCGCACCGTCCGTTTCGCCGACACCGACGCCGCCGGCGTGGTCTTTTTTGCGCGCTACCTCGCCATCTGCCATGAGGCCTACGAAGAGGCGCTCGCCGCTGCCGGGATGGAGTTGGGGAAATTTTTCGCGGCCAACGCTGTCGTCGTCCCGATCGCCCGCAGCGAATGCGACTATCTGCGCCCGCTCCAGCCCGGCGACAAGCTCCGCGTGACCGTCACGCCCGCGCCGCTCACCCCCGAAAGCTTCGCGCTAAACTTCGAAATTTTCCGCCTTGGCGCGCCCGAGAAGCTCGCCGCCCGCGCCCGCACGGAGCACGTCTGTATCGCGTCCGCGACGCGCCAGCGCCAGCCGCTCCCGCCTACGCTCGCCGCGTGGGTCGCCGCCCGCTGAAGGTCGGGCGGGGGGGACGCTGGCCCCGCCGTATTCGAAGGGTGGAGCGAGTTGACCACAACCCGCTTTGTCCCGGTCGCATGCGGGGCAGCGCATTGGGGGCAATGCGCTCCACCTTCAATCGTGCTTCCGGAACAGCGCGTGCGCTCGATTCAGACTGCGGGCGGGGTGCCCTCACTTCATTTCTGTGGCTCCATCCGGTAAGCCGCCTGCTCCTCCGCCACGGCCCGCTCGCTGTCTTCCAAACGTGGCCCCTTCCAATCCGGCGGATAAAGCACCGTGCCGTCGGGATACATCATCGGCCGCTTTAGGCTTAGCCGGAGCACCATCTCGTGCATTTCCTCCAGCCAGAGCAAGCGGTTGCGCAGCGGCATTCGTTTGCCGGTTTCCAGCATGAAGGACTCATGGTCATCCCAGCCGTTGCACTTCCAGTCCTCGTTCATGGTTTCGTCTCCGGTTGCATTCCCGACAGCCGCAAAAGGATGCGCACATCCTCCAGGTCCTTGGGCCGACCCGCCGCCTTTTTCATCGCGATCAACTGCTCGATATGCACGAACGGCACGATGAGGTCGGGAGCGATCTCATCGTGAAACGCCCGCGCGTTCTCCTCCTCAAAGTCGAAGGGTGGCGCGATGAAGATGTCCACCGGCGCGTCGTCTCGCTCGAAAAACGACATCTGGAAAAGCACCATGCCCTTGTCCCGCGCCCAATGCTCGCGGTTCTCCACCTTGGCAAACTCCTCCGCGCTCACCGGGATCCGCGGACGCAGCCCGGCCTGTTCCAGCGCCTTCACCCCTTTGGCGAGGTTGTCCGGCTCAAAGGCCAGCACGACGTCAATGTCCTTGGTCAGACGTGCCAGCCCGTGCGCGATGACCGCGAGGCCGCCGACCACGATGTAGCGCACGCCCGCGCCATTGAGCGCGCGGAAAATGGTTTCAAGACGTTGCAGGCGCATGACCCCATGACCGCCCAACCCAGCCTCCCCCGCAAACTTTTTCGCCCGCCTCGGCTGCTCACTTCGCGGCCGCGGCCGCCGCTTGCGCCGACACCACAAAATACACGGCTGGCACCTTGCCAGGGTTTTTCACGCCGGTCAGATCCTTCGGCGCGAAGTAGATCACCGCGCCGGCACCGACGGTCTTCTTCACGCCGTTGACCGACACCTCCAGCGTGCCCGCTTTGAGTAAGATGGCCTCCTCGGTCGGGACGGGTGTGTCGTGGGTGTGCGGCACCGAGCCCTCGCCGGGATTGAGCGTGGTGACGTGGCACTCAAAATTGGCGAGCGATCCCGTCGGGCCGTCAAAGGCGTCGCGCCGCTCGCCGTTGGGCCGCGGCTCGGACTTGAGGTCTTTCCAATCGAGCACCAGCGACTCGGTTATCCTGGGTTTGGTTCCGGCGGCGGTGGCGAGGGCAGGGGAGGGCGGGATCGGATTTTGGGTGCGGAGCATGGAGTTGGAGAAAAAGCAGCCGGGCGATACCAGGGCCGGGAATCTCCTGCGCCGACGCTGGGTCACGCGCGCGCCGCTGGCAAGCCGCGGTGCTACCTTCCCGCTTGATGCGCAGCGCACGCGACCTTCGACTTTAGACCTTCAGACCTTCGACTTCTTTCTCTTTCACGCGCTTTTAATTTTCACCGCTTGCGCGCGCGCCGATTTTCGCCAACGTCGTGCCCCTTTCCCTATGTCCACCGTCCCCGTTCTCATCGCCGGTCAATGGCGTCCCTCCCAGCAGCCCGCGGGCACGTTCCGCGTCGAAAACCCCGCCACGGGTGAAAAATTCCCCGAGGAATATCCCGTCAGCGGCTGGGCCGACTGCGATGCCGCGCTCGCCGCCGCCACCGAGGCCGCCACCGTGCTCCGCACGCTCCCCCGCGAGCAGATCGCCAAGTTTTTGAACCGCTACGCCGACCGCCTCGACGCCCGCAAGGCCGAGCTAGTCGAGCTGACGCACGCCGAGACCGGCCTGCCCAAGGCTCCCCGCCTCTCCGATGTCGAGCTGCCCCGCACCACCGGCCAGCTCCGCCAGGCCGCCGCCGCCGTGCTCGAAGGCTCGTGGGCGATGCCGACGATTGACACGAAGAACGGCCTGCGCTCCGTGCTCGACCAGCTCGGGCCCGTGGTCGTGTTTGGCCCGAATAACTTTCCGTATGCCTTCTCCGGCGCCGCGGGTGGCGACTTCGCCGCCGCCATCGCCGCTGGCAATCCTGTGATCGCCAAGGGCCACCCGCTCCACGCCGGCACGACCCGCTTCCTCGCCAACGAGGCCCTGGAGGCCCTCAAGGAGACCGGCCTGCCCCTCGCGACCGTGCAGCTCGTCCATCGCATCGAGCCCGCCACCGGCCTGCGCCTCGTGTCCGACCCGCGCACCGGCGGCAGCGGCTTCACCGGCAGCCGCGGCGCCGGCATCAAGCTCAAGAACGCCTCCGACGCCGTCGGCAAGCCCTTCTACGCCGAGCTCTCCAGCATCAACCCCGTGGTGTTCTTCCCCGGCGCGCTCAAGGAGCGCGGTGCGAAGCTCTCCGAGGAATTCGCCGGCAGCGCCACGCTCGGCGGCGGCCAGTTCTGCACCAACCCCGGTCTCATCATCCTCTTCGCATCCGATGACACGGAGAAGTTCATCGCCGACGTGAAGGCCCGCTTCGAGGCCGCCAACCCGCCTGTGCTGCTCGGCAAGCCCGTCGTGCGCTCGCTCACCGAGGGCGTTGAGGCGCTCAAGGCCGCCGGTGCGCAGCTCCTCACGGGCGGTGCGCCTGTGGCCGGCCCCGCTTGCCGCCACGCCAACACGCTCTTCCGCGTGACCGGCGCGGAGTTCCTCGCCAAGCCGCACCAACTCCAGACCGAGATGTTCGGCACCGCCTCGCTGCTCGTCGTGGTGCGCGACCTCGCCGAGGCCGCCGCCGTGCTAAATCAGTTGGAGGGCAACCTCACCGGCTCGCTCTACTCCGACACCGCCGGTTCCGACGATGCCGCCTACGCCAAGCTGGAGCCCATCCTGCGCCAGAAGGTCGGCCGCCTGCTCAACGACAAGATGCCCACGGGCGTCGCGGTCAGCCCCGCGATGAACCACGGCGGCCCCTTCCCCGCGACCGGCCACCCCGGCTTCACGGCGGTTGGCATCCCCGCC
This sequence comes from uncultured Opitutia bacterium, assembly GCA_903869665.1. Lineage (GTDB taxonomy): Bacteria > Verrucomicrobiota > Verrucomicrobiia > Opitutales > Opitutaceae > CAIYUN01. The sequence continues at coordinate 8,048 of CAIPZZ010000073.1, forward strand.
AGCATCCGCCGCTTCGCCGCGCTGCAATGCTACGACAACGTCCGTGCCGCCCGCCTGCCGCTCGCGCTGCAGAACAAGAACCCGAACGGCAAGATGTGGCGCCTGATTGACGGCCAGTGCTCGCAGGCCGACGTCGCCGCCTGAGCGGGAACCGCGATTCTCGGAAACCGCTCCCTAGAATCGTTCTCGTTCTCTTACTCGTTCTCGTTCTCCCGGTTTTCAAAACACCGCGTCTGAACGCTTACCGAGCGGGAGCGACCAGCCATCACTTCAAGCCCGTAAGCGCTCCCCGCGCTTACGGGCTTTTCATGTCCAGCCTTTCCGGCCCGGGCTCGCGATTTTCGACCTTTGACATTGAGGCATCTGCTCTCGCCCCTCGCGTCTCCAGTTCGCATGTCGCTTCGCTCCGCGCTTGCGCGCGGTCGCACCGGCCCTCAAACACGGCTGCGCTCGCCGCCAACTCCGCCCCCATGTTCGAACAAGCCTTCAAAAACATCGACGACGTCCTCTGGAAAGACGCCGGCTACATGCGGTCCTTCGGCTTCAAGAAGCAGTATTTGCAGGTGATGCGCCAATCCACGCGCAACCAAGTTCCCATCACCAAGCAACGCGAGTTCTTCCACGTGATTCCGCCGCTTGATGAACAGAAGCGGATTGTCGTCGCCCTCGATGGGCTGCTTGAGAATGGGCAACGCCTCGCCCGCCTCTACGAGCGGAAGCACGCCGCGCTGGAGGCGTTGAAGAAGTCGCTGCTGCACCAAGCCTTCACCGGCGCACTTTAGCCTCCCGCCATGAGCATCCAAGCCAGCAGCCGCAGCAAAACCGTTCTCGGCCTGATCGGCTGGCTGCTGCTGTGTTTTGCGGCGGCGGCGGGCGGGGCGGTGTTCATGCCGGGGGAGTGGTTTGCCGGGCTCAACAAGCCGGCGTGGAATCCGCCGGGCTGGCTGTTCGGCCCGGTCTGGTCGGCGCTCTACACGATGATGGCGGTGGCGGCGTGGCTGGTGTGGCGGCGCGGGGGCTTCGCCGCGCAACGCCGACCGCTGGGCTGGTTCCTCGCGCAGCTCGTCCTGAACGCGGTGTGGACGCCGCTGTTTTTCGGCCTGCACCGGCCCGGCGTGGCGTTCGCTGAAATCCTCCTGTTGTGGCTGGCGATTGCGTGGACCATCGCGGCGTTTTGGCGGGTGCACCGCGCCGCCGCCTGGCTGCTCGCGCCGTATCTGGCGTGGGTGAGTTTCGCCGCGGTGCTAAACGGCACGTTGTGGCGGCTGAACGGGTGAGACGGATCGAACTGCGGTCAGCTCTAAGATTGCACGACGGCCCGCGTTTCGTTCAATTATTGAACGGGACTGGCGCACGATCGGCCTCGACGCATACTTGACCAACCCCGACGTGTCGCTGGTTTCGACACATCCGGCCAACGTGTCGCAAAATCGCCAGAATCGCGACACGTCGCGGCAACGTGTCAAGGAAACCGCCTTTTCCTTTACACGTTTTGGGGACGTGTTAACAAAACAGAGCTTTTCTCGACACATGAGCCACCCGCTCCAGCCGCTGCCCTTGCCTGCCTCCGTGAACTTGGAGACGCCGGCGGTGCTGCGCCAGCTCGCCCGCGCACACCGGCAACTGGCAGAGCTGAAGGGCGCGGCGGGCACGATCCCAAACGAGACCATCCTCATTGACACGCTCGCGTTGCAGGAGGCCAAGGATTCGTCGGAGATTGAAAACATCGTCACGACTGACGACGAGCTGTTTCAGGGTGAGGCGGCGACGACCTCGCCGTTCCTGAACATGGCGACCAAGGAGGTGCATCGCTACGCGAATGCGCTCAAGCAGGGATTCGAGCGCCTGCGGGCCCAGCGTTTCCTGCGCCTCGCCGACGTGCTCGCCATCCAAGAGACGTTGCTGGAAAGCCGCATCGGCCTGCGAACGCTACCCGGCACGGTGCTGAAAAACGAGGATACGGGCAAGATTGTCTATGAGCCGCCGCAAGACCCTGAAGAAATCAAGCGTCTGATGGGCAATTTCCTCGAATATTTTCACCGGGAGGACGAACCGAACTGCCATGATCCGCTCGTTCGGATGGCCGTGCTGCACCACCAGTTCGAGAGCATCCATCCGTTCAGCGATGGCAATGGCCGCACCGGGCGCATCCTCAACCTGCTGCACCTCGTGCTGCACGGACTGCTCGACCTGCCGGTGCTCTACCTCAACTGGCCGAGATGCAGCGCGTCATAGATGCGGAGAAGAGCGACCTGTTCGACGTGCTCGCCCATGTCGCCTACGCGCTCCCGCCGCTCACCCGCGCCGACCGCGCGGCCAAGGCGAAGGTGGAGATCGGCACGCATTTCAACACCAAGCAGCGCGTGTTTTTGGATTTCGTGCTCTCGCATTACGTCAGCGTCGGTGTGGAGGAACTCGCGCAGGAAAAACTCACGCCACTGCTCCGCCTAAAATACGGGGCCATCCAAGACGCCGTCGCCGACCTCGGCCAACCGGAAGAAATCGGCAAGGCATTCGCGGGCTTCCAGAAATACCTTTACGAAGAGGTGGCGTGAAGCAGGCCAGAGCGGTCAAGTTGAGGGAGCCAAGGCTTGAACATCTTATGTCCGGGCCAAAGTCCCTAAGGGCGCAGCCCGACGGTAAGCTCTGGTCAGGCCACCTCGACACGCTCGGGGCAGGCAAGCTCTCCGTGTTAAAACTCCGCGCTGCTTCCTTGGTGCGCAGCGCACTCGACCTTAGACCTTCGACTTCTTCTCCGCCCTCCGTCCCTTCGGGTTCACTCTTTCGGTCCGCCTTGCGCGAGGTTGCGGGCGCGGAGGCGCAGGCCGTTGAGGCGGATGAAGCCGGTCGCGTCGCTCTGATTATACCAGCTCTTCACCCCTTCCATGGAGGCGATCTTGTCGTCGTAGAGGGAGTATTTGGACTTCCGGCCGCAGGTGATGATGTTGCCTTTGTAGAGCTTCAGCCGCACGGTGCCGGTGACGTATTTCTGGCTCTCGTCCACGAGTGCCTGCAGGGCTTCGCGCTCGGGGGCGAACCAGAAGCCGTAATACACGAGCTCGGCGTATTTCGGGATGAGCGAGTCGCGGAGGTGCTGCACCTCGCGGTCGAGCGTGAGGCTCTCGACTTGCTTGTGCGCTTGCATGAGGATGGTGCCGCCGGGGGTCTCATACACGCCGCGTGACTTCATTCCGACGAAACGGTTTTCCACGAGGTCCACACGGCCGACGCCGTGCTTGCCGCCGAGTTTATTGAGGCTCTTCAGGACATTGCCGGGCGTGAGCTTTTTGCCGTTGACCGCGACGCAGTCGCCTTTGACGAAGTCGAGCTCGACGTATTCGGCCTTATCGGGCGCGTCTTCCGGTGAGACGGAGAGCTTGAACATCGCCTTGTTGGCCTTGGTCGTCGGGTCGAACCACGGGTCTTCGAGAATGCCGGCCTCGTAAGAAATGTGCAGGAGGTTGCGGTCCATCGAGTAGGGTTTCTTGAGCGAGGCCTCGACGGGGATCTTGTGCTTGGCGCAGTAGGCGATCATCTCGGCGCGGCCGGGAAACTCGGCGCGGAAGTTTTCCATTTTCCACGGGGCGATGATGGCGAGCTGGGGCGCGAGCGCCATGTAGGTGAGCTCGAAGCGGCACTGGTCGTTGCCCTTGCCGGTGGCGCCGTGGGCGACGGTGTCGGCCTTTTCCTTCCGGGCGATCTCGACCTGGGCCTTGGCGATGAGGGGGCGCGCGATGGAGGTGCCGAGATAATACTGGCCTTCATAGACCGCGTTGGCGCGGATCATCGGGTAGATGTAGTCGCGGGCGAACTCCTCCACGAGGTCGAGCGTGTAGTGCTTGGACGCGCCGGTGCGGCGGGCCTTCTGCGGGAGGCCGTCAAGCTCCTCCTCCTGGCCGATGTCGGCGGCAAAGGTGATGATCTCCGCGTCGTAAGTTTCGCGGAGCCATTTGACGATGACGGACGTGTCGAGTCCGCCCGAGTAAGCGAGGACGATTTTCATGGAAAGGCTTCAATCATTGGCCACAAAGATCACAAGAAGCCACAAAAAGCTGACAGTCAGATTTTCCGATTTAAAGCCGCCCTGATCAGACTGGACTCATCTGCTTCTCGTGCCTCTTCGTGTTTTTCGTGGCCAAGAAAACTCACCGCGCTTCGGCCAGCGTTGCCATGATGGCCTTCTGGACGTGCAGGCGGTTCTCGGCTTGGTCGAAGATGATGCTGCGGGGGCTATCGAGCACGGCTTGCGTGACTTCTTGGCCGGCGTGCGCCGGGAGGCAGTGCATGAAGAACGCGTCGGGCTTTGCGACGGCGAACAGCTCCGGTGTGACTTGGAAGGGCGTCATCACGCGGATGCGCTCGGCGGTCTCCTCCTCCTTGCCCATGCTCACCCAAACGTCGGTATAGACCACATCGGCGTCCTGCACGGCCTGCCGGGCGTCGGTGGTGAACTCGTAATTCTTGCCAAAGCCCTCGCGGGCGAGCAGCGCGTCGAACTCCGGCGCGGCGTCGAAGCCCGGCGGGCCGGCGAGGGAAATTTTCATGCCCATCATGTTCGCGCCCATGATCCAGGAGTTGGCGACATTGCAGCCGCGGTCGCCGACAAAGGCGATCTTGCGCCCCTTGAGTGCGGCGAGCAAATCCTCGCCGGGCGCGGCCCAGCGCTCGGCCAGCGTGAGCAGGTCGGCGTAAATCTGGCAGGGATGCAGCAGGTCGGTGAGCGCGTTGATGACCGGCACCGTCCCATGCGCCGCGAGCGCCTCGACCTCGGCGTGCTCGAAGGTCCGCACGACCAGCCCGTGGACGAAGCGTGAAAGCACGCGGGCTGTATCCTCGACCGTCTCGCCGCGCCCGAGCTGGATGTCCGCCCGGTTCAGGAAGAGCGGGTTGCCGCCTAGCTCGTGGATGCCGACCTCGAAGGAGACGCGGGTGCGGGTGGAGGACTTGGAGAAAATCATCGCCCATGTCTGCCCGGCGAGTGGCTGCGGGCCGGGCCGGCCGCGCGCCTGCTTGAGCTCCCGCGCGCGCACGAAGACTGCCGCCGCCTCGCGCGGCGTGAAGTCAGTCTCCTTGAGAAAATGCCTCATTTGGTGAAACGAAGCGTCCATGGATGGCATTTTCGCCGGTCCCCGGCGAGCGCAAAAATGCGCTCCTTACCGAATGGACTTCTGACCCGGCATTACCCCAGTCATCTGCGTCTTTAGGGCAGCGCAGGAAATTCGTGATAACCCCGAGGGCACAAGGAGACGAATGACGGCACAGAGCCTGATAGCCTTATGCAGACTATGTCGGGCTACGAACACGGAGCCAAAAAACCCCACCGGGCCGTTTGACAATCCCGCCGTTTCCCCGCGCAATTCCACCCATGGCCCACCGCGCCGTCCTCCTCCTCAACCTTGGCTCTCCCAACTCGCCGGAAGTCCCCGACGTCCGCCGCTATCTCGCGGAGTTCCTTGGCGACCCGCGCGTGATTGACCGCCCCGGCCAGCCGTGGCGCTGGCTGCTCGTCAATGGCATCATCATCCCCACCCGCGTGAAAAACTCCGCCCACGCCTACTCGAAGGTGTGGACCAAGGAGGGTTCGCCGCTCATCGTCACCTCGCAGCGCGTGCAAAAAAATCTCGCCGCCGCGCTGGTGAAATCCCAGCCCGGCGCCAACGGTCCCGAGGACACGCTGGTATTTCTCGCCATGAACTACGGCTCGCCCGCCATCAGCGAGGTGCTCCGTGTGATGGCCTCCGCCGGCGTGACCGAGGTGCTGCTGTTTCCACAATATCCACACTACGCGATGTCGAGCTATGAGACGGCGGTGGTGAAAGTTCACCGCGAGGCGCGGCGTCTCGGCTTGAACCTGCGCTTCGAGACGGTGCAGCCGTTTTTCGAGGATGCCGATTACATTGCCGCCCTGGTCGAGAGCGCGCGGCCCTACCTCGCGCGGCCCTACGATCACCTGCTCTTCAGCTATCACGGCCTGCCGGAGCGTCACATGCGCAAGGCCGACTCTTCCGGCGCACACTGCTTGACCGTGCCCGATTGTTGCAACACCTGCTCCCCCGCCCACGCGACCTGCTACCGCGCGCAAACCGTGCGGACCACTAAGGCCTTCGCCCGTCTCGCCGGCCTCGACCCGGCGAAACACTCCATCTCCTACCAGTCGCGCCTCGTCGGCGAGCCCTGGCTCACACCCTACACCGACAAGGAATTCGAACGACTCGCCGAGGAGGGGAAAAAACGCCTGCTGGTCATCACGCCGGCCTTCACTACCGACTGCCTCGAAACGCTAGAGGAAATCCGCATGGCCGGCCGCGAAACCTTCCTCGAAGCCGGCGGCGAGAGTTTCGAGCATATCCCCTGCCTGAACGACCACCCCGCCTTCCTCGCCTGGCTGGCCACGCGTTGCCGGGCGTGGCTGGAACAGTGAGCGGAAGCCGACACCCCGACTGCGTCTGTTGATGCCGCCCCGCGAAAAACTATCCCCGCTCGGCATCTTTCTCGCGGTTTTATTCGCCGGGTGGAGCGGCTGGGCCTTTTTGCTCACGCGGTATCCGGCCCTGAACGATGGAACCGTGCGGGCGGCCGTGCGGGTCGTGCTCTGGATGGGCCCGGCCTGGCTGTTCGTTCGCCGGCAGGAAGGGCCGCCGGTGCTGGAGCGGTTCGGCCTGCGGCACGGAGCCGGGCTTGGCGCGCTCGCGGGGCTGGCGGGGTTTGAAGTGTTGCTTTTGGCGACGGTGGCGCAGCATGGGGGCACGATGCCGGCTTGGCGGTTTCCAACTGACAGCGCCACCTGGCTCAACCCTGTGCTCACCGCGCCGCTCGCGGAGGAGCTGGTGTTTCGCGGACTGGTTTTCCGGCTGCTGCGGGCGCGGTTCGGAGCCTGCATGGCCGCTCCGGCCAGCGCGCTGCTCTTCGCCTTGATCCACCTGCCATATTGGGCGATGAGCGGCGAAAAGACCGGCGCGGCGCTGGCGGCGGGACTGGGCTCGGTGTTTCTGCTGGGGGTGTTTTTCGCGGCGTTGTTTCAGTGGTCGAGGTCGCTCTGGGCTCCGCTGGTTTGCCACTGGCTGAACAATTTGCTGATGATTTCCATCCCTAGCTGAGGCCGCGCACTGCCGCGCTTGCGCGCGGGCGTGCGGCACGTTTTGCTCCCCTCGTTCCCATGCGCGCCTATTTCCTCCGCCGCCTGCTGCTGATCCCGCCGACGTTGCTGGCGATCACCCTAGTGGTGTTTCTCATCACCCGGTTCGCCCCCGGCGGCCCGCTGGAGCGGGCGGAGATGGAGGCGCGGGTCGGGGGCGGGGGCGAGGGGCAGCGCGCCAGCAAGGCCGGGAGCGGCACCCAGCTCTCGCAGGAGCAACTCGCCCAGCTGCGCGGCTACTACGGCTTCGACCTGCCGCCAGTGCAGGCCTATTTCCGCTGGCTCGGGCGCGTGGCACGCGGCGATCTCGGCAGCTCGACGCGCTACCAGACTCCGGTCACGCAGATGATCTGGGAGCGAATTCCGGTGTCGGCCACCTATGGGCTCGCGGCGCTCGCGCTCACCTACGCCGTGTGCCTGCCGCTCGGCGTTCTCAAGGCCGTGCGCCACCGCACGTTGACGGACAGCGTGACCTCGGCGCTCATCTTTGCGGGCTACGCGGTGCCGGGTTACGCCCTTGGCTCGCTGCTGCTGGTGTTTTTCGCCGGTCACCTGCGGTGGTTTCCGATGAGCGGATTCACCGGGCGCGACTTCGCCGACCTCAGCGTGGGGGGCAAATTTCTCGACCTGCTCCACCACGGCGCCCTGCCGCTGGCCTGCTATGTTGTCGGCGGTTTCGCCCTCACCACCATGCTGGTGAAAAACAACCTGCTCGACCACCTCGCCAGCGACTACATGCGGACCTGTGTGGCCAAGGGGGTGAGTTTCCGGCGCGCGGTCTTCGGCCATGCGTTCCGCAACTCGCTGCTGCCGGTCGTCGCGACTCTCGGCCAGGGCCTCACGGTCATCGTGGGTGGCTCCGTGCTGGTGGAGACCATTTTCGACATCAACGGCTTCGGCCTGCTGGGCTACTCGGCGACGCTCGACCGGGATTACCCGGTCATGATGGGCATCCTGCTCGTCGCTGCGCTGCTCCTGCTGCTGGGCAATATTCTGTCCGACATTTTCACCGCGTTGCTTGATCCGCGCATCCGTTTCAACTGATCCCCGCCGTGCGACTGAGCCCCGAGACCATCCGCCGCTTCCGCCGCTTCCGCCAGCTCCGGCGCGGGTGGTGGTCGTTCCTCGCGCTGGCGGCACTGTCGGTGCTGGCGTTGCTGGGCGAGTTGCTGGTGAGCCAGCGCGCGCTGGTCGTGCGGCACGGCGGACATTGGTATTTTCCGAGCTACGGCGCGCAGATCTCCGGCCGCACCTTCGGCCTCGGCTACGATTACGAAACCAACTACCGCGAGCTACAGCAGAAATTTCGCTCCGCGGGCGGCGCCGATTTTGTGCTGATGCCGCCCGTGCCCTTTGGCCCCAACGAAATTGATGTGCCCGCCGGCGCTACTCCGACGCGGGCACCCAGCTTAGCCGAGCGCCACTATCTCGGCACCGACACCATCGGGCGCGACATCCTCGCCCGGTTGTTTTACGGCTTCCGCATCTCGCTCGTCGTCTCGCTGTCGTTTCTGGCCGGCACCTATCTCCTCGGCATTGCGCTCGGCTGCGCGATGGGCTGGTTCGGCGGCTGGTTCGATCTGCTCATGCAGCGCGTGATCGAGGCGTGGTCCAACCTGCCGTTCATCCTCATCGTGATGATCATCTCCGCCGTGCTGCGGCCTACGGTGCCGGTGCTCGTGACGGTGTTCATCGCGTTTTCCTGGATGGGCATGACTTACTACATGCGTTCCGGCGCGTTCCGGGAAAAAGCCCGTGAATATGTCGCCGCCGCCGAGGTGATTGGCGCGGGGCCGTGGCGCATCATCTTCCGTCACATCCTGCCCAATCTGCTTTCGACCGTGATCACGTTTGTGCCCTTCACCATCGCGGGCGCGATCGAGCTGCTGACCGCACTGGACTTTCTGGGTTTCGGCATTCCCCCGCCCACGCCCAGTTGGGGCGAACTGCTCCGACAGGGCACGCAGAACCTCAACGCCCCATGGATCGTCTGCTCCGCCTTCGGCGCGCTTGTGCTCGTGCTGCTGCTGGTCAGCTTTGTCGGCGAGGCCGTCCGCGAGGCGTTCGACCCCAAAAAATTTACCTACTACCAATGAAAACTCCCCTCTGGCGCAGTCGCGCCACCCTGAGCCTGCCTGCCGTGAGCTGGTCGAAGGGCGTCGCCGCGTTTGCGGCCCTTGCGCTCACGCTCACCTTCTCCGCCTGCGGCCAAAAAAATCCCGCCGCGCCCGCCGCTGGCTCCGCCGCCTCGGCCGGCTTCACCGTCCCGCCCAAACCCCGCGGCCCCAGCAACCCGCTCGCCCTCGCCGAATACAAGGCCCACCCCGAGTTCTACGTTTTCAAGACGCCGGCCGATTTCGCCGCCGACACCGCCGGCCTGAAGTGGGAGGAAGGCTCCGAACTGCCGGTCTTCTCCGACCCCGCCGCCAAGCGCGGGGGCACGCAATACGCCGCCATCGAGTCCTTCCCACCCACGCTCCGCACCGTCGGTCCCGACTCCAATAGCTCCTTCCGCACTTACCTGCTCGACGACAACGAGGTCTCCTTGCTGCACCGCCACCCCAACGCCTCCGGCTATTATCCCGGCCTTGCCTCGTCGTGGGCGGTTTCCGCCGACAAGCAGACCATCTATTTCAAGCTCGATCCCGACGCCCGCTGGTCCGACGGCGTGCCTGTCGAGGCTGACGATTTCATGTTCATGTTTTTCTTCTACCGTTCGCCGTTTCTCCAGGCTCCGTGGTATGCGAATTGGTATGGCGAGGAATACAAGAGCGTCACCAAATACGACGCACACACTCTGGCCATCACCCTGCGCGAGCCCAAGCCCGATCCGGTCGAGCGGGCCGACCTGCGCGCCATTCCCGAGCATTTTTACGCCGAGTTCGGAGCGGATTTTCCCACGCGTTACCAGTGGCGTGTCGAGCCGACGACCGGCCCCTACACCGTTGCAAGAGAGGCCGACGTGGAGAAGGACCGCGCCGTCACGCTCACCCGCATCGCCAACTGGTGGGGCAACGACAAAAAATTCTTCACCCACCGCTTCAACCCCTCGCGCGTCGTCTTCCAGCTCGTGCGTTCGCGCGACAAGGCCTTCGAGATGTTCAAACTCGGCGAACTCGACACGTTCAACCTGATCCTCCCACCGCGCTTCTGGTATGACCAGATGAACTTGCCCGAGGTGGACAAGGGTTACATCAGCAAAACCCTGTTCTACACCTACCAGCCAGAGGCTCCGTCGGGGCTGTTCATCAATTCCTCCAAGCCGCTGCTCAACAACCGCGACATCCGTCAGGGCATCGCCTTCGCATCCAATTGGGACAAGGTCATCCAGGTCGTCATGCGCGGTGACGCGCGCCGCTTGCACCCGTGGGCCGACAGCCATGCGCCCTTCGAGCACCCCACGCTGCGCGCCCGGCCCTATGATGTGGACCAGGCTCTCGCGGCCTTTGCCCGCGCCGGCTTCAGCACCCGCGGCCCGGATGGAATCCTCCGGAACGCCGAGGGCAAACGCCTCTCGTTTGTGCTCACGTTTGGCAGCGAGGCTTACGTGGACATCCCGCCCATCCTCAAGGAGGAGGCCGCCAAGGCCGGCCTCGAACTGCAAATCGAGAAGCTCGACGCGACCGCCGCCTTCCAAAAAGGCCTGCAAAAAAATCACGAGATCATGCTCAGCGGCTGGGCGGGCGGCGCGGAGTTCGCCCCGCGGTTCCATGAGTTTTTCTTCGGCGAAGATGCCACCAAGCCGCAGACCAACAACTTCACCGCCACCAACCTCCCCGCGCTCGACGCGCTCATCCTCCGCTACGACCGTTCCCGCGACAAAGACGAGATGGTCGCGCTTTCCCGTCAGATGATTCAGCTGATCCACGACGACAGCGCCTACATCCCCGGCTTCGTGCAATCCTACATCCGCTGGGGCGCGTGGCGCTGGGTGAAGTTCCCGTCGTGGCTCAACGTCCGCGAGGCCCAGTATGCCGGCCAGTTCGGCGTCCACTGGATTGATGAGGATGTGAAAAAGGAAACCCTGGCCGCCCGCAAGGAAGGCAAGTCCTTCGGCCGAGCCGATCTCACCGACACCAAGTGGAAACAAGACTGAACGTCGGCCGCAACGAGGCAAATCATCCGCAAATGTTCGAGCCGTCTCCGCCCCAATCCATCCCATTGCTGGCGATCCGCGACCTCGTCGTCGGCTTCGAGACCGACCACGGCCTGTTGCGCGCAGTGGACGGCGTGAGCTTCGACGTGCCGGCCGGCAAGACCGTCGGCGTGGTCGGCGAGTCGGGCTGCGGCAAGACCGTGACCGCCTTTTCCATTATGCGCCTGCTGCCCCAGCCGATGGGCAAAATTATCGGTGGGCAGATTTTGTTCGAGGGACGCGACCTTGTTGGCGCCACGCCGGAGGAGATGCACGCCATCCGCGCCGCGCGCATCGGCATGGTCTTTCAGGAACCGCTCAGCGCGCTCAACCCCGTCCATACCATTGGCCGCCAGATCGCCGAGGTGTTTCTGGAGCACAAGACGAAGGATCAACGCGAGGCCCTGCGCCTCGCCGTCGAGATGCTCCGCCTCGTCGGCATACCGGCGCCCGAGGTGCGCGTCGGCGAATATCCGCACCAACTCTCCGGCGGGATGCGGCAGCGCGTTGTCATCGCCATGGCGCTCGCCTGCCAGCCGGCGCTACTCATCGCCGACGAGCCGACGACCGCGCTCGACGTGACCATCCAGGCGCAGATCCTGGAGCTCATCCGCGAGCTGCAGCAAAAGCTCGGCATGGCGGTGCTGCTCATCACGCACGACCTCGGCGTCATCGCTGAGAACTGCGACGAGGTCGTCGTCATGTATGCCGGCCGCGTCGCCGAGCGTGGCACCGTGGAGCAGATCTTCGACCGCCCCTCGCACCCCTACACGCGCGGCTTGCTCGCCTCCATCCCGCGCCTGGAGCACGAGCGCAAGACCCGCCTCGCCACCATCGAGGGCCTCGTGCCCGCGCTGCACGAGATGCCCGCCGGCTGCCGCTTCCAAAATCGCTGCCCCCTCGCCGCCGATGCCTGCCGTGCCGCCCAGCCGCCCTTGGAGGAAATCTCCCCCGGCCACACCGCCGCCTGCTTCCGCTGGCGGGAGACCATTTAATTCTGAAGCCATGAAACCAAGTATCGAAAAAATGCCGTTCGGCTATTTTGCGTGGTTTCGATTTCTTGGCTTCCTGTCTTCTGAATTCAATCAGTGCCAATCAGTGTCCATCAGTGGTTAAATAAAATCCGATGTCCGTTCCGCCGCCCCTCCTTGAAATCCGCGACCTCCGCATGCACTTCCCCGTGCGTGGGGGCGTGTTTCGCCGTGCGGTGGATACCTGCAAGGCCGTGGACGGCGTCTCCCTCACCATCGCGCCGGGCGAGACGCTTGGCCTCGTCGGCGAGTCCGGCTGCGGCAAGAGCACGCTGGGCCGCTGCGTCGTGCGCCTGCTCAAGCCGACCGCCGGGCAGATTCTCTTTGAGGGTGCCGACCTCGCGCCGCTCTCCCGCGCCGCGCTCAAGCCCCTCCGCCGCCAGCTCCAGATGGTTTTTCAGGATCCGGTCGAGTCGCTCAACTCTCGCCACACTGTCGGCCAGACGCTGGAGGAGCCGCTCCTCATCCACGGCCTCGGCGACGCCGCCGCGCGCCACGCCCGCGTGCGCGAGTTGCTCGCGCAGGTCGGCCTGCCCGCGGGCGCGGCGGACAAGTTTCCCTTCGAATTCTCCGGCGGCCAGCGCCAGCGCGTCGGCATCGCCCGCGCCCTCGCGCTCTCGCCGCGCCTCATTGTGTGCGACGAGCCCGTGTCGGCGCTCGACGTATCCATCCAGTCGCAGGTGCTCAATCTCCTGATGGACCTCCAGCGCACGCTCGGCCTCGGCTACCTCTTCATCGCGCACAACCTCGCCGTGGTGAAACACATCTCCGACCGCGTCGCCATCATGTATCTCGGCCGCATCGTCGAGCTGGCCGGGGCCGACGCGATCTACCGCTCGCCGCGCCACCCCTACACCCGCGCCCTGCTCTCGGCCATCCCCAAGCCCGACCCACGCGCCCGCACTCAGCGTATCGTCCTCCAAGGCGACGTGCCCTCGCCCATTCGTCCGCCCTCCGGCTGCCCCTTCCACCCCCGCTGTCCTCACGCGACCGACAAGTGCAAGGCCGAGGTTCCCGCGCTCCGCAATGCGTCCGCGTCCACAGCGAGCGGTGTGACGCCGCACACGGTGGCGTGCCACTACGATCTGTAGTGGCGCTCCGCCGCCCGACCGTAGGGCGGTGTCATTCCGGTCGTAGGGCCGGTGTCTTGCACCGGCCGGTTCGATTCTGAGACGCGGCGAAACGGGAGTTTTCACCGAGTGGCGACCCGCCGAAACGGCGTTTGCATGCAGACGCCCTACACAGAGATCGCTTTCCTCCGCGCGGCGTGCCTGTAACATTTCCCCGCCCTTTCCTCTGTATGGGTTGACGCCGCTTTCCGTCCGCCATCGCGGGCAGCGTGCGGCGTCCTTCCCGCCATG
>CAIPZZ010000074.1 GCA_903869665.1 uncultured Opitutia bacterium
CGCGTCCGCCCCGGGGCGGTGGCGGCTGCCCGGGTCCGCCCGGCCGCCCGCGCCCGCCGCGACCCGAAGGCCCGCCGCCTCCCGTGGCATCGGCCCGGAGCGCGACCGTGCGTTGCACGGTCGCCACTACGCCGGGTCCGGGGTTCCCCGGGTGGGTAACGAAGGGATCCGAAAAGCGCACATCGGAGATGAATTTCTGGTCGCTCAGAGTCTTCAGGAAGGCGACCAAGTCGGTCTTGTCCTGCTCTGTCAGATTGAGGCGCCGCATGCCGCGGGAAAGGTTGGGGTGCGGACGGAAATTAGTCGCGTAGTGCTCAACCACCGCCTCCAGGGTCGCGAGCCGGCCGTCGTGCATGTAGGGCCCGGCGTACTCGATGTTCCGCAGTGACATCGCCTTGAAGAGGCCTTGGTCGCCGGGATGCAGCGAGATGTCGCCCACGCCGTTGTCCACGACGCGAATGCTGGCCTCCAAGCCGTTATTCTTTGGAGCATCCATCTGGAAGGAGGCTTCCTCGCCCCGCGGGAGGTGGCACGTGGCGCAGTCGTCGAGGAAAAGCGTTTTGCCTCGGTTTTCGGACAAGGTGAAGTTGGTAAACGTATCCCGCGCGGTCCGCGCAGCGGCGCGACCCTCGTCGTACCTGGTTTGGTTGGAAACGAGCGACCGGACAAACTGCGCGAGGGCCCGGGAAATTCCCTCCTCGGTGATCGCGGAGCTGCCGAAGGCGTTCCGGAAGAGATCGGGATACACGGGGTCCTTCGCCAGCATCATCGTCAGGGCCGGCAGGTTCTGCCCCATTTCGCTCGGGCTCTGGACCGGCATCAGCACCTGTTGCTCGAGCGTGCCGGCCCGTTCGTCACGGAAAAAGCGGCCGCGCTCGTAGTAGCGCAGGTTCACGAGGCTCATGGAGTGCCGGTCGGTCAGCTGGCCGTTGAAGCCGGCGCTGAAGCGGCGGGGATCGCCAAAGGCGTGTTCCTGCTGGTGGCACGAGCTGCAGGACACCGTGTTGTTGGCCGAGAGGCGCGGGTCGTAGAACAACACGCGGCCGAGCGCGGCTCCGGCGTCCGTGATCGGGTTGTCGAGCGGGGTGTTGTCGAGCTGCCGGGCGGTCGTCGAGGTGAATGTCGCCGGCAACGGCACCTTTGCATAGTGGTACGGGGTCGCCGGGAGGTTCAGATACGAGACGGCCGGCGCGGGGTTCGTTTCCACCGCCCTCCCGGTGGCGGCGGACGCCAAGGCGAGAGCGATGGCCAGAAAGCGGGGCGAAGGACCGAACCGGTTGTGAGATTTCATGGGAGGAGGGGGATGGATCGCGGATTCCCGTGGGGCGGACGTTGGGCATCGGGCCCGGGTGCCATTGCGCTGGAGAAAATGACGGATGGCAAGGTGCCCGGTTTCGGGAAATCGCGCGGGCGTTCATCTCCCCTTAATCTTGGGGCGGTTATGATACGGGATGCGCCCGCGCCGCCTGCCATGCCGCAAACAAAGTATCGAACTCACGCCGTCGGCACGGCATTCCTCGCGCGCCCTATGAGACTCCTCGTGGTGGAAGATGAACCCGACCTGCTCGCCGGACTGGCGCGCGCCCTGCGCAAGCAGGGCTATGCCGTCGACACGGCCGCCGACGGCGCGGAGGGATTGCACGCGGCGTTGGGCATCGACTACGACGTGGTGGTGCTCGACGTGATGCTTCCCCGGATGGGCGGCTGGGAAGTCCTCGCCCGGTTGCGCCAGGCGAAGGCCACGCCGGTGCTCATGTTGACGGCGCGGGACCGGAGCGCCGACCGGGTGCGCGGCCTGGATGCCGGGGCCGATGACTACCTGGTAAAGCCCTTTGACCTTTCGGAACTTTTTGCCCGTTTGCGCGCCCTGATTCGACGCGGTTCCGGCCAGGCGCATTCGGTCGTCAATCTCGGCGATGTCCAGATTGACACGGCGGCGCGCCGGGTGACGCGGGCCGGGGTCGAGGTCTCCCTCACCGCGCGCGAATTCGTCCTGCTGGAATATCTCGCGCTCCATCGCGGCGAGGTGGTGACGCGCACCGCGCTCTACGAGCACCTTTACGACGAGAGCGATGCGACCCTGTCGAACATCCTGGATGTCCATGTCTCGAACCTGCGGAAAAAGCTCGGCCAGGACGTGATCGCGACCCGCCGGGGCCACGGCTACGCCATCGAATGAAATTCTTCGGTTCCATTCGGTGGCGCCTGCAGCTCTGGTACGGCCTCCTGCTCGTGGGGGTGCTTTTCGGTTTCGGTCTGATGGCCTACCGGTTGGAGAGTGCCCGCTTGATGCGGCAGGTCGACGACTCACTGGAGTCGCTGCTGCCGGTTCTCGTGGCTTCCCAGCATCCGGCACGGGATGATCGGACCCTGCGGGTGCTCACCGTCGCCCCAAGGGATGCCGCGCTTTTTGATCGGGGTGGGCCGGACAACATCTACTACGCCGTTTGGCTGCGCCACGGTGCGCCTGTGACCTACTCGTCGTCAGCGCCGCCCGAAATTCCGATGCCCAAGGCGGGCGAACCGACGACCCGCCAGCGCGGCGACTGGCGCGAGACGTTTATCTTTCCCGGGCCGGGCGACTGTGTGCTCGTGGGCCGCTCGGCCGGCGCCGTTCTCGCCGGGCAGCGGCAGCTCGCCTGGTGGCTGGGCGGGATTGGAGGAGGCATCCTGGTCATCGGGCTTGCCGGTGGCGCGTGGCTGGTCAGCCGTGCCTTGCGCCCGGTCGAGGCCATCAGCGCCGCCGCGGCCCGCATCGCTTCCGGCGACCTCACCCAGCGGATCAGCATGGCCGACTCCGACAGCGAGCTCGGCCAGCTCGCGGGCGTGCTCAATTCGACCTTTGCGCGCCTCGACGCCGCCTTCACCCAGCAGGCGCGTTTCACCGCCGACGCCGCCCACGAGCTGCGGACCCCGGTGGCAACGATCCTGATCAACACCCAGAACGGATTGGCCGGCGAATGTGAGAACCCGGAGCACCGGGAAGCGTTTGAGGCGACCCAGCGCGCGGCCCAGCGCATGCGCCGCCTGATCGAGTCGCTGCTGCTCCTGGCGCGGTGGGATGCGGGCCAGGAAACCCTGCGGCGCGAACCATGCGACCTGGCCCAGGTTGCCCTCGAGTCGATCGAGCTGATCCGTCCGCTCGTCGCGGCGCGGGAGTTGACGGTCGAAACGGATTTGACACCGGCTCCCTGCCGGGGCGATGGCGACCGGCTCGGGCAGGTCGTGACCAACCTGCTGGCCAATGCCGTGACCTACAACCGCCAGGGCGGTGTCCTCCGCGTCCGCACGGCGGCACGGGATGGCAATGTCATGTTGTCGGTGTCGGACACGGGAATCGGCATCGCTCCGGCCGACCTTCCGCACGTCTTCGAGCGCTTTTACCGGGCGGATCCAGCCCGCCATGGTCAGAGCGGCCTGGGCTTGGCAATCTCGCTCGCGGTTGTGCGGGCGCACGGGGGCGACATCCTGGTGCAGTCGGAGCCGGGTCAGGGCTCGACCTTCACGGTGACCCTGCCGGTGACGGGTTGAAGCGGGTCATCGGCCATCGCTGGCGAGGGAGGATCCAGGGTGGGCGGGGCTCCTGATCTCCGGGTGGGGAATCGATTCGTCACGCGAACAGCCCCGCCGGCGCTTGCGCGCCGGCCGGCGACGACTAGCCTCCGTCCCATGAGCGACTTTGTGCAGGCGGGGCAGATCACCGAGGCGAAACAGGCGTTGAACCGGCTGCGCGCGAACATGCGCGTGTCGATCAAGGGCAAGGACGACGTGATCGAGCAGGTCATCGTCTGTCTCCTTGGCGGCGGGCACCTGCTGATCGAGGACCTGCCGGGCGTCGGCAAAACCACGCTCGCGTACTCGCTGGCCCGCTCGATGGACTGCGTCTTCTCGCGGATCCAGTTCACGAGCGACCTGCTGCCGAGCGATGTCACCGGCGTCGCGATCTACGACGAGACGATCAAGGAGTTTGTCTTCAAGAAGGGCCCGGTCTTCGCCAACGTCGTGCTGGCGGACGAGATCAACCGCGCCACGCCCAAGACCCAGTCGGCCCTGCTCGAGGTGATGGACCGCTCCCGTGTCACGGTGGACGGTGAGGCGCACGCGGTCGGTGCGCCCTTCATGGTTTTCGCGACGCAGAACCCGGTGGACTACGAGGGGACGTTCCCGCTGCCGGAGAGCCAGATGGACCGCTTCCTGATGCGCCTGCAGATGGGATATCCGCAGCCAAGCGACGAGCTCGAGATTCTGCGGGCGGCGAAGCTGGCGTACGACGGCATCGCGCTCAACCCGGTGATCACGCGGAGCGACATCCTCAAGCTCCAGGCGCTGACGCAGCAGGTTTTCCTCGAGGACTCGGTGCTGGATTACATCCTGCGGATCGTGACGGCGACGCGGACCGAGTCGGGATTCCGCGCCGGCGCCAGCGTGCGCGGCGGACTGGCGCTGAAGATCGCGGCCCAGGCACGGGCCCTCGCGCTGGGGCGTGACTTTGTGGTCCCGGAGGATGTCGCGGAGCTCGTGCGCCCGGTCCTGGCCCACCGGCTCGGGCTCGCCCGGCAGACCAGTGACGCGATGGAGGAGCGGCGCACCGTGGCCATGATTCTCAAGCGGATTGTCGCGTCGGTGCCGGCGCCGGTTTGATGATATGCAGTCGGGCAACGATACCGGTAGAGCGGACTTGCCAAGTCCGCCGCGATTCACCCCGGCAGAGGCCTGCCGGGGCTACATCAGATCTCCTGTAGCCGGGGTGGACCTCCACCCCGGGATGATACTCGGTTCGAATCCCTCCGCATGATCGTTGACGTGTCCAAGGGTGCTGACTGGTCCGGGCCCGGGGCGCCGCGGCGGCGGGCGTGGTGGCGGTTGCGTTGGAGCGACCTGCTTTGGACGTTGGTGTACCCGCAGGGCGGGCAGCGCATTCTGCCGACGATGTCGGGAGTGATCCTGATCATCCTGGCCTTTGCCGTCGGCTCGGCGGCCTACAACACGGCCAACAACATCCTCTTTATCACGCTCTCGCTCCTGCTGGCGTGCCTGATCCTGAGCGGCGTGCTCTCGACCCTGAATTTCCGCGGCGTCCGCTGGCGCGTGCTGCTCGCGCCGCCGTTCCGCGCGGGGTTGCCCGCCGTGGCCACGGTGGAACTGGCCAACACCAAGCCCTGGCTGCCCAGCTACGGGCTCTGGTTCGAGCTCGCGGCGGTGCCGGTGCCCCCGGCGGTGGTGCTGCCCGCGGGGAAATCCGCCAAGGATCGCCGCTCGGTCCGCGCGGTCCTGGCGGCGGTCGGTCAGGGGCGTGTCGCCGGCCGGCTTTTTCTCCGCGGCAAACTGCCCGCCCACGGCGAGGCTCGCCTGGAGTGGACGTTCCGGCCGGCGCGGCGGGGCAAACATCGCTTCGCGCTGGAGGGCGTGGGTTCGCTTTTCCCATTCGGATTTCTCCGCAAGCACCTCAGCAGCGGCATGCGCCATGAGCTGGTCGTCTGGCCCGCGCCGGTTGAGTACCGCGCCTGGGGCGAGGCGTCGTCGCGGCCGCGCCCGGCCGGGGTGCATGTCTCGCGCGCCGGGCAGGGCGACGACCTCTTTGCGCTGCGGCCCTACCGGACCGGTGACTCGCACCGGCTGGTGCACTGGAAGGCCAGCGCGCGCAGCGGTGAATTGGTGGTGCGCCAATTTTCGGCCGAGAGCCACGACCGTTTCTCACTCTGGGTGCAGACCCCGGCCGAGGTCTGGACCAAGCCCGAGCAGTTCGAGCTGATGCTGGGCCTGGCAGCCAC
>CAIPZZ010000075.1 GCA_903869665.1 uncultured Opitutia bacterium
CGCCGTGCCCGCCGCGTGGCTCTCGCTCGCCACTGTCTTCCTGCTCGTGACCGGCCTGCTCTGGACCAAGGGCGCGGGCCAGTGGTATCGCACGCTCTCCGCCGCCGTCGGGCAGGCCACGCCGCGCGAGGCCACCGCCAGCGCCCACCGCTCGGAACTCGTCGGTTGGTCGCCGCCGCTTCAAGCCGGACTCGCCGAAAAAATTGACGCACTCGCGTCCACTCCCCCCGCCGACGATCCCCACGCCGAGCATCGCTCTCCGACTGATTCGCAATCCAAAATCGAAAATCCAAATTCTAAAATCACCCCGCTTCCGCTCGACCGCATCATTGCTCTCGCCGAGGAGCATGCCGTCCCGCGCCCCTACGCTATCGCACTGCCTGCAGGCCCGCGCGGCATTTACAGCGCGCTCACCGACCGCAACCAAGCGTTCAACCGCGGCTACCTCCACCTCGACCAGTATTCCGGGAAAGTGCTGGCCGATGTTCGCTCGAAAGATTTCGGCCTGCTCGCGCGCTTCGGCCTCTGGGGCATCATCGCGCACGAAGGTCGCCTCTTCGGCCTCGCCAACCAGCTCCTCGGCACGGCCGCCGCGCTCGGCGTCGTGCTGCTCGCGGTCAGCGGTCTCGTGCTGTGGTGGCAGCGTCGCCCGGCCGGCCAACTCGCCGCTCCGCCAAGTGACGCCGCGCTGCCGCGTCCGGTGCTCGTCGGCACGCTCGCACTCGCCGCGTTGCTGCCTCTCCTCGCCGCCTCGCTCACACTCCTCTGGCTCGCCGACCGCCGCTTCGCCCGGCGGCTAGCGCGACTGTTTTCCGCCTGAATTCACCATGAAAATCCATTTTCCCGCCATTGCGTTCCTGCCGCTCCTCTTACTCGCCGCCTGTCACGATGCCGATTGCGACTGCGAAAAGCCCGCCGACAAAACCGCCGCCTCAGCCCAGCCCGCGAACGTGTCCGCGCGCCACACCTTGCGCGGCGTGGTCGTTGACATTCTCCCCGCGCAGCAGTCGCTTCTCGTGCGGCACGAGGCCATTCCCGGCTTCATGGCCGCTATGACGATGCTCTTCAGGGTGGACGCCGCCACGCTCGCCGCCGCGCGCAAGGACGCCCCCGTGACCGGTGAGCTCGTCACCCGCAACGGCGAGTTTTGGCTGGAGCGCGTGGAGTATTCTCCAACGCCCTGATACTCGTTCAGCCGCAAGCGGCGACAATCCTGGTCGAGGCGGTGCGTTTCAGCGCACACTCCATCTGGTGGAACATGAGAAAATCTCTTGCGACAGGCCCTGCTTTGCTTGCCGCACGTGCCAAACCGGCGTTGACCCGCCAGCTGATAGAGTCACGCTGCCAGAATCCCCTTTTCTCCCATGAAACCTGTCCGCATCCTTTTTGTCGGCGCGCTTGTCGCGACCGTGCTGGGCCTGCTCTGGGTGCGGCACGAACTGGCGCACTTAGCACAAAAAATTCCAGCACCAGAAATTTCAACCAGGGTCCGGCCGGCCGCCCCGAACACACGCGACAATGCGCGGCAAGCAACAGGAGACGAAAATTCGAACCCGGCGAAAAACCAAACCGACTCCCTGTCGGCAGCGCCCTCTTCCACCGCCGTCGTGTTTTCACCACAGCTCGCCGCGCTACTCGCCGCGCGCGGCCCGAATGGCGAGGCGCTTACCATCGAGGAGCGTCTAGCACTAGAGCCAGACGTGAGAAAGCGCGGCAGACTGACAGGGATTTGGCGCGATATTCTGAGGTTTTACCCTGATTTTTTAGCCTCGCTAAACCTTAGCGATGACCAAATTCGCGCCATTGAAGAGCAGCTTTTGAAAAGGCAGGTCACGATTGATGAGGATTTGGCGGGACCGAAAGTCACGGTGCAACTATCCGGTCGCTCCTACCAAGTCACGGGGGTGGACACCAGCGATTGGCCTTTGCAGGCGGGCCTCATCACTGCTGCCTCTGATGCCATTGTCCGGAATATTCTCCAAAACGATGCACAGTTTGCCTCGTTTCAGGTATTCGAGCAAACATCCCATGCGCGAAGTTACGTATACGGCGGACAGCAAGCTTACTTCAATCCTCCGCTTTCAGCTACGGAATCAAATTTGCTTATAACCGGTTTTTATTCAGCAAATCCCAATTGGGGGATTGTTCCGAATACTATCATTTCACCCTCGCTACCTCCCGAAATTGTCTCGGCCCTGCCCGCCGAAGTGGTGGGAAAATACACTGCCCACATTGACCAACTTGATCAAACTCGAGCCAAGCTAGAGGCCGAAATGCAGCAAACGCTGAGAGCCAAACGGCCCTGAGCTGACACGCTTTTTCCAAAACCGCGTTGCGCCGGGGGGCGAGTGGCCTCAACTAGGCATCGCATGGAAAAAATTTCTTACCAAGGGCAGACGCTCACACGCTGGCGCGCGGGGCGCTCCACGTTTCTCGCGCTGCCGGAGCGGGGCGCGCGGCTGCTGAGCTGGAGCACCGAGCTCGGCGACGGCTCGGTGCGCGATGTCATCCACTGGCCGGAGCAGGCCAACTTCGCCGAGATCGCCAAGGTGCGTGGTGGCAACCCCATCCTGTTCCCGTTCTGCGGGCGCTGCTTTGAGGGCGGCGAGCTGGGTTTCTGGCGCGCGCCCGACGGCGCGCGGCGGCCGATGCCGATGCACGGACTGGCGCGGCAGGGCAAGTTCCGCACGACCATCGCCAACGAGCGCGGGTTCACGGCGGTGTTTGAGCCGGGTGAGGAGGCGCGCGCGGCCTACCCGTATGAGTATGAGTTCAGCGTCGCCTACCGCTTCGCCCCGCTCGGACTCACTTGCGAGCTACAGCTCGTCAACCTCGGCCGAGTGCCGATCCCGTGGAGCGCGGGGCACCATTTTTATTTCACCCTGCCGTGGAACGTCGGCGCGAAGCGTGCCGACCACCTCATCCGTCTGCCGGCGACCAAACGCCTGCGCCAGGACCCCGCGGGGCAGCTCGTGCCCGGCCCGGCGCTGGGCGGGGAGGAGAGTCTCGGCAACCCGGCGCTGATGGACACTTTTCACGCCGGCCTGCGCGGCAACGAGGCGGTCTTCGGCGAGCGCGGCGCGGCGGGCGATGTGGCCGTGAGCCTTGCCCCCGGCGAGCCGCCGCCGGCGGATGCGATCTTCGTGACATGGACGGCGGCGGACGACTCGCCATTCTACTGTGTCGAGCCGTGGATGGGGCCGCCCAACGCGCCTGGCACCGGCACCGGCCTGCACTGGGTGCCGCCGGGCAAGACGGGACGCTTCGTGGTCGAGGTCGCGCTGCGGTGAGCGCGCGGTTGCCTTCGCGGCGGTTTTCCTTTTGCTGGCTTTAACTTTTCCTATGGCCCACTCCGTTAATCTGCTCGCGTTTCTTGGCATCGGCGGCACCGAGTTGCTCATCATCTGTGCTATTGCGCTTTTTTTCTTCGCCGGGTCAGACATCGGTTCTGGCCCACCCCGTCCTCCTCGGGACAATGACGCCGAGAAACTACGGCAGCCTTCACGCCGCCTGCCATTTCTGATGCCCACACTATTCCCATGATGCCCCCCGTCCCACCTCTCGCGCTCTTTGATGTCGGCGGAATCGAGATGCTCCTGATCGGACTTCTCGTGCTGATTTTTTTTGGCGGTGACAAGCTGCCCGGCTTCGCGCGCGGCGCAGGCAAGGCCATCCGCGAGTTCAAAAAGGCCGCCTCCGGTGTCGAGGAGGAGATCAAGCGCGCGATGGCGGAGCCGCCGCCGCCCCGGCCCGCCTATGTGCCCCCGGCCGATCCCACTCCCGGACACCAAATCATGGAGCACCCGCTGCCGGTGGAGCCGGCGGCCGACGGAACCGCGCCCGCCGCCATCACCGCCGGGATGCCTCACGCCCCGGCGGAGACAAGCGCACCCACCACCGACATTTCCGCGCCGCCGGCCGAAATGCCTGCCGGGTCGGTGACCGACGCCAAGCCGGCTGCACCCAAGCTGGAACCTGCGCCCGCCGAAAAGCCGGTCGGGTGAGGACCGCCGAGTGGCCGTTAATGGGGACGCGACGCCCTCGTCGCGTCGTCTGGTCTGCGGCTGTAGGGGGTGTCCCTTGCAGGCGCCCAGCCCGGAAGGGCGTCGTCAAGCGACGCCCCTACGAAACCAAATCCTCACCGAGGGCGGCGTGGATCGAAAACCGACTCTGGCCTAGTGCAGCTCTTCAGCTGTCACGGTTAATCACCGCAGCCCCAGCACCGCGCCGAAGGCTCCCTGATAAAAGCCGAGCGCCAGTGTCGCCGCCGTGAGCAAGGCCAGTGCGATGCCTGCCAGCGTCCCGACCGGGGTGGCTGCGGGCGGCGGCTGCGGGTGGTCGGCTGCCGGCGGCTCCTCAAAGAAAGCAACGCGCACCCAGCCGAAATAGTAGTAGATCGAGAGCACCACGCCCACCGCCGCCACGGCGATAAGCCACCACAGCCCGGCGCGGGCCGCCGCCACGAGCACGAGCAGCTTGCCCATAAAGCCCGCCAGCGGCGGGATGCCCGCGAGCGAGCCCAAGCCGACCGCGAGCACGAAGGCGAGGAACGGGTCGCGTTTCGCCAAGCCGGCGTGGTGGTCGAGCGTCTGGTCGGCGTCGTCCGGCCCGGCTAGGTGAGTCATCACGCCGAACACCGCGAACGACGCGAGCAGGTAGGCAAACAGATAAAAGATCACCGCGCCCGCGCCGAGCAGCTCGCCCCGCGCCATCGCCGCCGCCGCCACGAGCAGGTAGCCCGCGTGCGCCACGCCGGAGAGGCCGAGCAGGCGCTTGAGATTGCGCTGCCCGAGCGCGGCGAGGTTCCCGAAGAGGATCGTCGCCGCCGCCATCAGCCCCAGCACGGTGGACACCAGCCCGCCGCACGGCCCGAACACGCCGATGAGCGTGAGCAGCACGGCGAACCCGGCAGCCTTCGAGCCGACGGCCAGAAACGCGGTCACCGGCGTGGGCGCGCCCTGATAGACATCGGGCACCCAGATCTGGAAGGGAAACGCGCCGACCTTGAACGCCACGCCCGACAGCACCAGCACCACGCCGGTGCGCGCGAGCAGGTCGCCCGGGTTGGCGAGCAGGAACCGGTTCAGCGTCGCGAACTCGAAGCCGGTGTGCATCCGCCCGTCCTCGCCGGCCACCGCGCCCACCGCGCCGTAGAGCAGCGCGATGCCAAACAGCAGCAGGCCCGAGCTGAGCGCGCCGGTGACGAGATATTTCAGCCCGGCCTCGAGCGAGAGCGGGTTGGTGCGCGTGTAGCTCACGAGAATGTAGAAGCCCACCGTCACCGTCTCCAGCGCCACGAACAGCATCACAAAGTGGTTGCTCTGCGCGAGCAGCATCAACGCCGCCGTTACGACGAGGACGATGTGGAAAAACTCCGTTCGCGGCATCCGCTGCCGCCGCAGCGCGACGATGCCAAGCACACTCACGAGCACCCCGGTCAGCAGAAAAAATCCGCGCATGAGCTGGCTCACCTTGCCCTGGGCGAGCAGCCCGCCGAATGCCTCCGCGCCCCGTTCCGGCGCCGCGCCCAGCCCGGTGGCCAGAGCGATGAGCGCGGCGAGCAGTCCGGCGATGGCGGCGCAGGGGATGTGCTCATGCAGCCGTTTGGGCAGCAGCATCTCCAAGACAAGCAGCGCGAGGGCGAGGCAGCCGAGGAAGACCTCAGGCGCGATGGCGCGCCATTGGTTGGCCTCGGAGAACTGGTGGAGCAGAGAGGAGTCCATCGCGGCGGGAGATTATTTTTGCACCGCCGGGGCGGCGGCCCGTTCGACAGGCGCAGGGCTTGCCGGGGCAGCGGGATAGAGGGCTTTCACGGTATCGTTGAGCGGGCCGGTGAGCGCCTTCGGCCAGAAGCCGACGGCGAGCAGCGCGGCCAGCAGCAGCAGCGCGGGTGCGCGCTCGGCCCAGCGGAGGTCGGCGGGCGGAGCCTCGGCGGTGGCGGCGGCCAGCTCTGGCGTCTCCGGGCCGAAGAAAATCTTCGCCGCGGCGCGCAAGCCGTAGATGGCGGAGATGACCACGCCGGCGACAGCGAGCGCGGTGAGCAGCGGTGAGAACTTCCACGCTGCCACGAAGATCGTCAGCTCGCCCCAGAAGTTGGCGAAGCCCGGCAGGCCGGCGCTCGCGAAAGTCGCGGCGACGAAGAACGCGGCAAGCACCGGCGTCTTTTGCGCGAGGCCGCCCATCGCGTCGAGGTCGAGTGTCTTCGTGCGCTGATGGACGCTGGTGGCCAGCAGGAACAGCAGCGCGACCGAGAGTCCGTGGCCGACCATCAGCAGCACCGCGCCGCCCGCGCCCTCGGCCGAGAGGCACGCCACGCCGAGGAAGGCGTAGCCCATGTGCATGACCGAGGAGTAGCCAAGCATCTGCTTGAGGTCGCGCTGGGCGATGGTGACGAAGCCGATGACGAGCACGTTGCCCGCGACGGCCAGCCATGCGAGCGGCACCGCCCAGTGGTGCGCGCCGAGCGGCAGCAGCGGCAGCGCGACTTGCAGCAGGCCGTAGAGGCCAAATTTTTTGAGCACGCCGGCGTGCAGCATCGCGGTGGAGCTGGGAGCGTTGGCGTAGCCGAGCGGCGCCCAGGTGTGCAGGGGCCAGAGCGAGACCAGCGTGCCGAGACCGAACACGAGCAGGCCGAAGATGTTTTTCTGCACCGCCTCCTGCAGCGGCGCGGCGGCGAGCACGCGGCGCAACTCGATCAGGTCGAAGCTCCCCGCGCCGCTGCCGAC
>CAIPZZ010000076.1 GCA_903869665.1 uncultured Opitutia bacterium
GCCGACTTCGATGTCTCCGTCAGCCAGAACGGCTCGCCCTACACGCAGCGCTGGCACATCCCCAGCCGCGCCGAGTGTCTTTCGTGCCACAACACGCAGGCCGGTGGCGCGCTCTCCTTCACCACCCGCCAGCTCAATTGCACCCAGACGATGAACGGTTTCACCGGCAACCAGCTCGACCTGCTCAACACCGCCGGCTATTTTTTCAATCCGTCCACTTCGACCAATCTCCTCCCCCGCTATGTCCGCCCCGACGAGGGCGCCTATCCGCTGGAGACGCGCGCCCGTTCCTATTTCGCCGTCAACTGTGCCATGTGCCACGAGGCCGGCGGCAGCGGCCCCTCGTGGGACGGCCGCCCCGAACTCACGCTCGCCCAGACTGGCCTTGTGCGCGGCACCGTCACCAATAACGGCGGCAATCCGCTCAACCGGTTGGTCGTGCCGAACGACACAACACACTCGGTCGTCCTCTGCCGCGTCTCCGCTGGCAACGGCTTCGCCCGCATGCCGCCGTTTGGCAGCAACGAGCTCGACCAAAACGCCATCGCGCTCCTCACCCAGTGGATCCAAGGCTACGACGCGGGCCGGCAGAGCTTCGTTGACTGGCAGTTCGCCATCTTCGCCTCGACCTCCGACCCCGATGCCGCCCCCGGCGCAGATCCCGATGGGGATGGCGTCGGCAATTTTGCCGAATATCTTGCCGGCACCTCGCCGCGCATAGCCCAGCGGGGTGCGCCCACGCTCAGTCTCATCCGATCGCCGTCCGGCTCCACCACGCTCAGCTTTTCCCTCTCCCAAAACGCCACAGGTCTTGTCCAGGTTTCCACCGACTTGCTCAACTGGACGGCGTGGGACGTGCCCGGCAACGACGGCCTGCCAACTTTGGGCGGACTGCGAAGCATCCAAGGTGAGGTTGACTTCGATCATCTGTTTTTCCGGCTGCGACTCTGGGAGCGCTGACCGAAGACAGGTTCATAAACGCGCCGACGATAGCCTATTCGCCCCGCTGCAATACGTCTACGGCGACACCGTGGCCGCTGGGTCGAGCCCGAGCACACGGCGGGCCCAGACGACAAGCGGTTGCGTGGCGTCCTTTTCGGCGGCGACGAGGCGCTTGAGCTCGGCGAGGGATTTCTCACCACGCGTGAACTCCATGCTGCCGGTCGCGTCGAGGCGGACACGGGCGAGAGTCTCGGCGAGGTCAGGCAGCCAGGCGGGCGCGGCGGCTCCGGAGGGCCACACGCGGAGTGGGCGATTCTCCTCCTGCTGGTGGGCGAGCAGGCGCAGCCCGTCGGGGCTGAAGGTCAAACTGGTGGCGACAAAGGGCAGGGTGACCGGAAGACCGGTGGCGGCGTCCCACACCCGTGCACGGCCCTGTGTGACGACCCAGCGACCGTCGGGACTGAAATCGGGCGGGCTGGCTCCCAACTGCTCCGATGCGATCAACGCGGTTTCAGGCAGACCGGTGGCGGTCTTCCATACGCGCGCGGTGCCAGTGTTGCTCGAGAAAGTAAGCAGCCGCGTGCCATCTGGGCTGAACTTCACCCGCAACGGCTCCTCGCCCTGCTGCATCGGCTCGCTGAGCGGCTCGCCGGTGGCCGCGTCCCATAGGCGGGCGATGCCGGTGCTGGTCTCTGGGCCGGTGGTGGTTATGGTGACGGTGGCGATGCGCGTGCCGTCGGGACTGAATATGGCCTGGGCAATCTGGCCAGCATCCTGGGCAAACTCGAGCAGCACCGCGTTGCTGACCGCGTCCACCACGCTCGCGCCAGGACCGCGCTGGTTGGAAAGCACGCGGCGATTGCCGTCCGGACTGTAGTCGGGTCGCGGCCTATTGGTCGCCGGAGCGCTGGCGAGCTGCCGGCCGGTGGCCGCGTCCCAAGCGCGCCCGTTGAGGATGATCGCCCGACCGTCGGCGCTGAACTGCGGGCGCTGCGGACCGGCCTGCGGCGGCACAGGGAACTCCAGAAGTAGCGCGGGATTCGCCGGCAGCTCCCAGGTCTCCTCGTGTTGCCAGTTCCGGCGGTTTTCCGGGTCATATTCGAGGGCGGTCGTGACGAGATGCCGGCCATCCGACTTGAAGGCGGCCGAGCCGCTGTAGTTGCCCGCCAGCCGCATCGGCTCGAAGGCCGGCTGGCTCGTGGCGGTGCCCCCCGAACCGGAGGCGGTGAACAGGCGCACGGCATCGTCCTGTGGGATATCGTGCAGCACCAGCGGGCTGTAAGGCGAAAGCACGTCGGCTTTGGCCGGATTCTGGTTGTTGCCGCGCCCGCTGCGCGGCGTGGGGTTGCCACGCTGGCCCGGGTTGCCCCGCCCGGGTGTAAAGCCGCGGCCTGGAAAAACATTTTGCCCGGCGCGCTGCCCTAAACCGCGCGCGCTGAGAGCGAGGGGCACACTCACACTCGTGCTGGCGACAGGCACGGCCCACGCGCGCTGCGTGAGCACGGAGGCGAGCAACATGGAGGCGGCTTGGTCGTCAGGCCGGGCGCGCAGCGCGCGGACGAGGTGGGCCACGGCCTCGGGATCCTTGTTCCCGGCGGGGGCGTCGAGCAAGTCGAGCGCGCGCTGGTAGTCAGAGCGGGCGAGGGCGATGACGGTGAGTGTCCTTGCCTCGCGCTCGCTCAGGTAGGAGCGTAGCGCTACCCCGAAGCCGGCAACGAGCGCGAGCACCACGGCGGCGGCGGCGGCCACGGCCACGCGGTGGCGGCGCACCATTTTTTGCAGGAGGTAGAATTTGCTCGGCGGGCGCGCGGCGACCGGCTCGTGCGCGAGGTGACGGGCGATGTCTTGGGCGAGATCGCCGGCGGAGTCGTAGCGGCGGGCGCGATCCTTCTCGAGGCAGCGCATCGCGATCCAGTCGAGGTCGCCGCGCACGGCGGCGAGCAGGCGCGCGGGAACGGCGCCACGTTGCGCGGCCACCTCAGCAAGCTCGTCCGGCTCCAGCGCGGCGAGACGCGCCGAGGGTCGAGGTGGATCCACCTCGCGGATTTGGCGGCGGATTTCGTCCACGCCGGCGGCGCGGAGACCTTCCGGGTCGAGCGGGAGCCGCCCCGTAAGCAGCTCATAAAGCAGCACGCCCAGGCTGTAGATGTCGGCGCGCGTGTCCACGTCGAGGTTCGCCGGCTCGGCCTGCTCGGGGCTCATGTAGGCGGGCGTGCCCACGAACTGGTCGCGCGAGGTGAGCAGCGTGTGCTCGGTCAGGCGCGCGGCGGTGGCCTTGGCGATGCCGAAGTCAATGACTTTGGGCGCGGGCGCGCCGTCATCGCCGGGCGCGACGAGGATGTTGGACGGCTTGAGGTCGCGATGAACCACGCCCTTCTGGTGCGCGTGCTGCACGGCCTGACAAACCTGGGCAAACAGCTCCAAGCGCTCGGGGAGGAACAGCCGGCGGGCGTCGCAAAACTTGTTGATCGGCTCGCCGCGCACCCACTCCATCACGAAAAACGGGCGGCCTGCGGGGGTCGCGCCCGCGTCGAACACGCGTGCGATGTGCGGATGCTCCATGAGCGCGAGCGCCTGGCGCTCAGCTTCGAAACGCGCGACGACCTCGGCGGTGTCCATGCCGAGGCGGATGACTTTGAGCGCGACCTGCCGGCGCACCGGCTGTTCCTGCTCGGCGCGGAAGACCACGCCGCCGCCGCCCTCGCCGATTTTTTCTACGAGCCGGTAACGGCCGATGAAGTCGCCCGGCCCCTCGCTGAGCGGGGCGAGCGCGCGCTCGGCGGCGGCCTCGCGCTTGTAATCGTCGAGCCGGGCCTCGACCGCGGCGCGCAGGGCGTCGTCGCCCGCGCAAGCGGCGTCGAGAAACGCCGCGCGCTCCTCGGGCAGCAGCCGCTCCCGTGCGTCGCGAAAGATCGCGTCGGCGTCGGGCGGGCTGGGCGGCTCGGGATTCATAGGCGGGCAAGTTGGCAGACGCGGCACAGGTTGGCCACACAAACCGCAAGACGCCGCGGTCGGCGGGCGCGTTTCGCCGCCGGGCGGAAGATTTTCAGAACCACTTCTTCTTTTTCAGGTAAATCACCATCAGGAGCGTTGTCACGAGCGTGCAGCCGAGCGCCCAAGGGTAGCCGTGATCCAGCTCGGGCATGGTTTTGAAGTTCATGCCATACCAAGTGCCGATGACCATCACCGGGATCGTCACGGCGGTGATCGCGGTGAGGAACTTGATGCCTTCGTTGGCCTCGAACGCGGCTTTGTTCAGGTAAATGTCGAACGCCATCATCAGGCGCTCGTGGTAGCTGCCGGCGGTCTCGTCGAGGCGGGCAAGGTTGTCGCGCAGGTCGCGGAAGTAGGGGAGCAGCTTCGGGCGGATGAGCTTCGAGTCGCCGCGCGCGAGGCGCTCGATCACGTCGCGCTGCGGGCGGACGATGGTGCGGAGCTTGGTGAAGTCTCCGCGCACATGGAGCAGCTCGCCGACGAGCTTTTTTTGCGCTGACTCGCGGGCGAGCACGTTTTCCTCCAGCTCCTCCAGCTCGGTGCGGAGCTCCTCAATGACCGGGGTGTAGTTGTCCACGAGCAGGTCGAGCAGCGAGTGGGCGATGCGGTCGGGCCCGCGCGGGCCGACGCCGATGCTCTTCGCGGTGCGGTCGAGCTGGGTGGTGACGGCCCGAACGGGCGTGCGGTGAAAAGTCACAAGGTAATCGCGGCCGAGGAAGAAATCCAGCTCGGTGGTGTTGAACTTGTCCGTGCGGGTGAAGTCCACGGCGTGCGTGACAATGAAAAGGTAGTCCTCGTAGTCCTCGACTTTGGGCAGGGAGTTGGGCGCGACACAGTCCTCGATGGCGAGCGGGTGAAACTGGAACACGCCCTCGAGGACGGCCTTGATCTCGGCGTCGGTGGGGTTGTCGAGATTGACCCAGAGGAGCAGGCCCTTGTCGGCGCGGACGAGACGGAGCGCCTCGAGCTCAAGGTCGCGGGCGACGAGCTTGCCGTCGCTGAAAACGAAGGACTGGATCATGGGGTGAAGGCTAGGCTGCCGTGGTGGGGATTGGCCACAAAAAGGCGCGGCGGTGCGGAAGATTGGCGCCCCCACCCTCAGCCGTGCGAAAGCGGGCTGGAAGCCGCCAAACCGTCTTCCGCCTCCGCGACTACTTTGATGAACTCCGCCGGCGTCGGCGCGGCGAGGAGCGCCGCGCGGGTGGCATCGGACTTGAGCAGCTTGCAGAGCGCGCTGACGATGGCGAGGTAGTCGGCGGGGCGGGCCTTGGGCGTGCCGACCATGAAGATCAGGCGCACGGTCTCGCCGCCTCCGCTGTTTTCAAAGAGCACACCGGGGTCGCTGCGGCCCACAGCCAGGACCAGGTTTTTCACATGCTCGGTGCGCGCGTGGGGGAGCGCGACGCCGTTGCCGAGGCAGGTCGTGTCGAGCCGGTCGCGGGCGAGCAGCTCGGCATAGAAGCCGTCGAAGCTGGTCACATCGGGGTGGCCGGCAAGGAGCGCGGCGACCTCGTGGAGCGCGGCGGTGCGCTTTGTGCTTTGCACAGCCAGCGTGATGCGGACGGGATCGAGGAGGGCGGTGATTTTTCCGGCCATACGAGGGAAGACCACAAGGAGTGCGCGCCAGATGGGCTTGGCAAGGGCTTAGTTGAAACAGACCGAGCGCCAGGCCGCATGCCGGGGGCGGCAGACTTCCTGGCCCCGGGAGGAGCGCGTGGAAAGCTGCCGGTCCGCCAAGCGCCGGTGACGCCGGAGGGTCTTCGATTTTCGGCGCATCCTGTTGGTGGAGAGCTACGCCTGCGTTGTTGTTTAATTAATCGTTGACATATCAACATTATACCGCCACTCCCGTCTCATCGAAAAATCATGAACACCCAGACCAGCCGCGAACTTATCGCCGCCGTCGTCGCCACCGCCGACACTCTCCTCCACGAGGGCCGGAGGCTGCTCCAGCCGCTCGGCCTCACGGTCGCGCAATACAACGTCCTCACTGTCCTTGCGCTCGCGCCCGACGGCGCCGGCCTCAGTCAGCGCGAGCTGAGCGACGAACTCGTCGTGGACCGCTCCAACGTCACTGGCCTGCTCGACCGCATGGCGAAAGCCGGCTGGGTGCGCCGCGCGGACGACGACGACGACCGCCGCATCTACCGTGTGCGCCTCACGCCCGAGGGCCGTCGGCTCTGGGAAAAGGCCGACCCGCTCTACAACGCTGGCGTCACGCGCGTGACCGCGACGATCACTGCGCGGCAAACCCAGGACACGCTCGCCGTGCTCGGCCGGATCGCGGCCGCCGCGCGCTGGGACAATTTCAACGAGGAAAAACCATGAAGCCATTCGAGGAGCGTTTGCGTGACGAATCGGCCGACTGGGTGGCCGGTGGTCTGGTGACGGCAGAGCAGCGCGCGGCGCTGCTGGCGCGGCATCCCGAGCCGGAGGGCGGCGGGAAGCTGCTGGCCGTCCTGGCGACGGTGGGCGGCGCGCTGGTGCTCGCGGGTGTCTGTCTGCTCATCGGCTCGAACTGGCAGGCCATCGGCGATTGGACGAAAATCCTCGGACTGCTCGCGCTGCTCGTCGGCGCAAACTTCGCCGGCTGGCGGCTGCAAATCTCGCCGGGCCGCTGGCCGCGCCTCGGCGACGCGTGCTTCACGGTGGGCGCAGGGCTATTTCTGGCGGGCATCGCGCTCGTCAGTCAGATTTTCCACCTCAACGCCCGGCCCGCGACCGGCGTGTTCGTCTGGTGGCTCGGCATCGCGGCGGTGCCGTGGCTGACTGGCTCGAAGGGCGCGCAATTCATGAGCACCGGGGCGCTGCTGACTTGGCTGGGATGGGAGATGCAGACGCCGGGATCGTGGCTCACGCTCAGTTCTGATCGGCTCTGGTGGGTCAACCCTTTTCCCTGTTTCAGCGTGCTAACGCTGCTCGTCCTCGCGGTCTGGCTCGTTGGGCTGGCGTTGCACGGGACGCGGCACGAGCGGTTCGCGGGGCTGCATGAGAAGTGGGGCGGAGCGTTGGTTTGCCTCGGGATTTATTTGCTCGGATTTGCCCGCCATGAGTGGGGCTGGCGAAATGGCGACGCGATCCCGCCGCCGACCTTGCCGCCGCTCGCGCTGGCGGGCGCGTTGCTGGGGCTGGCCGCGTGGGGCGCGTGGCGGCAGAGCCGGCGCGAGACGCTCGCACTCGCGCCGTGGCTAGTGGTGGCACTCGTTGCGACTATTGGAGATTACCTCCATCTCGACATCGGCGACCGTGGCTGGCTCTGGAGCTTGCTCGCTTGGGTTTCCCTGTTTGGGCTGAACATCGCCATGATCCGCGTCGGGCTCGCCACCGGGCGCGCGGGCTGGGTCAACCTTGGCATCGGCTTCATCGCGCTCAATCTCCTCACGCGCTATTTCGACCTGTTCGGCACGATGCTCCAGGGCGGGCTGTTCTTCATCCTGTCCGGTGCGCTCGTGCTGGCGCTCGGAATTTTTCTCGAACGCAAACGCCGCGCGCTCCTCCGCGAGCTGCGCGCCAGAAACACGGAGGGCAAACCATGAGAAACACCAAATGGCTCTGGGCGGTCGTCGCGGCGCAAGCGCTGTTCCTGCTCGGCTGGGCGGGCTGGCACGAGCTCGTGCGCCAGACCGCGCCGACCATTCTCCTGAACACGCGCCCCGTGGACCCGCGCGATGTGCTGCGTGGCGACTTCATGATCCTGAATTACGACATCAGCCGCCACCCGGCCCCGGCCGGCTGGCCCGCTGCCAGTAGCGCGACCGTATTTGTCCTTTTCAAGGTGGTGGACCGCCACGCCGTCATTGACGAGATCCGCCGCGACGCGCCGCCGCCGGGGGAGACGCGACTGTGGGCGGAGGCCAACGTGACGGACGAGGAAACGTGGCTGCGCGGTCCCAGTGAGGCACGCCAGCTCCGGCTGGCCTACGGCATCGAGGAATTTTTCGTGCCGGAGGGTAAGGGCACGCCACGTTTCAAAACGCTGGAGGTCGAGGCGGCGGTCAGCCCGGCGCATCGGCTCCAAATCCGGCGCGTGCTGGTGGACGGCATACCCTACCCTTGAGTCATGCGGAAATTTTCGCCCCCCGGCCCGCACGGAAAGCGTTGAATTTTTTCCACCTTCGGTTCGCATCGCCCCGGCCCCATGCCCTCCCTTTATCCCCGCTCCCATGTCGCCTGGTTTCTGGCGTTGCCCGCCGCCGTCATCGCACGGTGCCTTTACCGTGTGCGCTCGCGCGGCGCGGAGCAGCTTCCGCCCGGCGGCGCGCTACTGGTGGCCAATCATCTTTCCTACGCGGACGCCGTCGTGCTCCAGCTCGCGTGCCCGCGCCCGATCCGGTTCATCGGGCATGAGGAACTGCCGGCGCGGAGCGGTTTTTTTCGCTGGGTCTATCGCGTGGCAGGGGTCATTCCGGTGTCGTCAGCCAACGCGCTCCAGACCACGCGGCGAGTGGCGGCGGCGCTGGCGGCGGGCGAGCTGGTCCTGATTTTTCCCGAAGGTGCCATCTCGCGCACGGGGCAGCTCATGCGGATCGAGCGCGGCTTCGAGCTGATGGCGCGCAAGGCCGGCGTGCCCGTTGTGCCGGTCGCGCACGATGGTCTGTGGGGCTCGGTGTTCTCGTTTTCCGGCAACCGGTTTCTCTGGAAACGGCCCCGGCTCGCGCGCACCGATGTCTTCGTCGCCTGGGGCCGGCCCGTCCCGCCGACCGGGGCGGACGCGGGCCGGATCCGGCAGGCGCTGCTCGACCTCGGGCGCGAGGCGTTCGAGGAGCGGCCGCGGCTGCGCGGCCACCTCGGGCGCGAGATCGCGTGCCAGCTCGCACGTCGGCCGGGGCGTGTCGCGTTAACAGACCGCACGGCGGAGCGGCGCGCCCTCACGGCCGCCGCGCTCTTCGCCGCCGCCGCCGCGCTCTCGCGCCGGCTGCGCGCCACGGTCCCGGTGCGGCGCGTGGGGATCGTGCTGCCGACCGGCGCGGGCGCGACGCTCGCCAACCTCGCCGTGCTCTTCGCCGGCAAGGTGCCGGTGAACCTCAACTTCACCGCCGGCCGCGCCCCGCTTGAGGCGAGCCTCCGCACGGCGGAGATCAGCACGGTCATCACGGCGGCGGCGTTCCGGGAAAAGCTGCCCGACTTCCCATGGCCGGAGCGCACCCTCGACCTGAACGCCGAGCTCGACGCGGCCGGCGCGGGTGCCGCGCTCGCGCGCTGGTTTCTCGCCGCATGGCTGCTGCCCGCCCGAGCGTGCGCCGCGCTGCTCGGCCTGCCGGCGCGCGGTGGCGACGACGAGGCCGGACTGCTCTTCACCAGCGGCAGCTCCGGCGAGCCGAAAGGGGTCGTGCTCACGCACCGCAACCTCCTTGGCAACTGCGCGCAGATCTCCTCGCTCGCCCTGCTCCCCCCGTCGGCGCGGATGCTCGCCTGCCTGCCGGTGTTCCACAGCTTCGGCTTCACCGTCACGCTCTGGTATCCGCTGCTCCAGGGCTGCGCGGTGGTCACGTTGCCCAGCCCGCTCGACACGCGCCGGATCGCAGACTCCATCCGTGAGGAGGAGTGCACCGTGCTGGTCGGCGCGCCGACGTTCCTGCGCCCGTTGCTGCGCCGCGCGGAGACACGTGATCTGCGCTCGCTCCACCTCGTCGTGTCCGGCGCGGAAAGGCTCCCGCCCGACCTTGCGGCGGGCTTCCGCGAAAAATTTCACCTCGAGATTCTGCAGGGCTACGGCCTCACCGAGACCTCGCCCGCCGCCTGCCTCAACCAGCCCGACCCGCCGCTCGCCGAGGGCGCGGACCTTGTTGGCCGGCAGCCCGGCCAGTCAGCCGGCGCCGTGGGCCGCCTCGTGCCCGGCCTCGCCGCGCGCGTGCTCGACCCCGGCACGATGGCCGAGCTGCCGCCCGCCGCGACCGGCCTCGTCGCGCTGCGCGGACCCAACGTCTTCGGCGGCTATCTGGGCGACGAGGTTAAAACCCGCGCCGCGTTCCACGACGGCTGGTTTCTCACCGGTGACATCGGGCGGTTCGACGACGATGGCTTCCTCTGGATCGAGGGCCGGCTGTCGCGCTTCTCCAAGATCGGCGGCGAGATGGTGCCGCATGGCACGGTCGAGGCCGCGCTCACCCGCGCGCTCGGCCCCGACGCGGGGGAAGGCTACACCGTCGTCGTGGTCGGCGTGCCCGACCCCGGCAAGGGCGAGTCGCTCGTGCTGCTGACGACGCTCGACCTCACCGCCGACACCGTGCGCGAGAAACTCGCCACCGCCGGCCTGACCAATCTCTGGATCCCGCGGGTCGTCCGCCGCGTGGGAAAAATTCCCGTGCTCGGCACCGGCAAGCTCGACCTCAAGGCCTGCCAAGCGCTGGCGGCGGACGACGCCTAGACTTTGGGCAGATCTTTGGCCGCACGCACTGGCAGCTTTGACGTTTGGACTCCCGCATGGGCCGGCTCTTTGGGCCGTCTCCGGACACCAACCGAGTGTGTCCCTGTAAAACCGCCCGCCGCCTCTTCCCTTGCGACCGCTTGATTTCCGCGCGGCACGCCGGCATCATCGCCCAGTCCTTCCTCACCCTCTCTGCTAATGATCCTCCCTCCTTTCGCCTTCCTCATGGGTCGCTCGCCCATGGACCTCTTCGAGCACGGTGGCCCGATGATGTGGCCCATCCTGTTCATCTCCTTCGTCGCCGTCACGGTGGTCATTGAGCGCGCCATCTTTCTCGCCCGCGAAAAATCCGTCCGCCAGCCCGACCGGGTCCAGCAAATCCTCGACCTCGCCGCGCGTGGCGACACCGCCGGGGCTGCGAAAGCCGGCGTCGGCAGCGGCGATTTCGTCGCCCGCGCGCTCACCGATGCCCTCGCGCACCCCGAGCACTCCCTCGCCAGCTCCCTCCCCCGCGCCGCCAACCGCGAGCTCGCCCGCTATCAGCAGGGCCTCGCCGTCCTCGACACCTGCATCACCGCCGCGCCGCTGCTCGGGTTGCTCGGCACGGTCACCGGCATGATGAGCACCTTCGGCGCGCTCGGCGCCGGCACCGACATTGCCGCCAATGCCGGCCAGATCACCGGCGGCGTCGGCGAGGCCCTCATCGCCACCGCCTGCGGCCTCGGCATCGCCCTCGTCTGTCTCTTCCCCTACAACGTGCTCAACACCCGCCTCGACGACGCCCGCCACGAGCTCGCCGATGCCGCTGGCGCGCTTGAGCTCGCGCTGCAAAAGCATCCCGCGCGCTGATCGCCCCTCATGGCCGGCATCCCCATTGGCAGCTCCGCCCCGCGCCGGCGCGCGCGCATCGAAATCATCCCGTTGATTGACGTGATCTTTTTTCTGCTGGCCACGTTCGTCCTCTTCACCCTCTCGCTCAACCAGTCCGGCGGCCCGCGCGTGGCTCTACCCGCCGCTGCCACGGGGGAAGCCCGCGACCCGCGCGGCACCGTCACCATCACCGTCCGTGCCGACGGCTCGCTCGCATGGGACCAACGCGCCGTAACGCTCGCCGAGTTCGTCGCCCGCCTCCAGGCCCTCAAGCAAACCGAGCCCGACCCGCGCGTGCTCCTCAACGGCGACCGCGACGCGCGCTTCGCCCAAGTCCGCTACGTAATCGACGAGGCCCGCCGGGCGGGCATCGCCAAAATCCTCGTCGAAACCCGTCTGCGCCCTACCGGCTCCTGACCATGTCCCCGCGCCCCTCCGTCGCCGAGCTGATTGCCGCCCCGTCGCGCGAGGGCCGCCGCCGCGCCCGCATCGAGATTATCCCGTTGATTGACGTGATCTTCTTTCTCCTCGCGACCTTCGTGCTCTTCACGCTGTCGCTCGAGAAAATCCGTGCCGTCCCCGTCACCCTGCCGCAGGCCAGCGCCGCCGCGCGCCCCGACCCCGACAACTCCCCCGTGGTGCTGCAACTCTCCGACCACGGCACCGCGTGGTGGAACCGCGAGCCCATCGCCACTGCCGAGATCTCCCCGCGGCTGCTGGCTTACAAGACCGCCACCGCCAACCCCCGCGTGCTCGTGTCCGGCGACGACCGCGCCACCTACGGCGACATCATCGCCGCGCTCGATGCCGCGCGCGTCGCCGGCATCACCCAGGTCTCCATCGAGACCGCCCCCCGCCCACCGGGTCGGTGAAAGACTTCTCATTGATTATTCTCACCGCTCATTGGCCCCCGTTACTCGTTCTCGTTCTCTTAATCTGGCTCGTTCTCCCCGTCCCAATCCCGACCTCCGACCTTCGACTTCCTCCCCTTCTCCCTGTGCGCCGCGACCTCGCCATCGCCCTCCTCATCTCCGCGCTGCTCCATCTCGGCGTGGCGTTCGGCGACCGCCTGTTCCCAACCAAAGCCCCCCCGCCTGCGCCCGCCGCCGAAATCCCCGTCATCGCCCTCACGCTCCCGCCCATCGCGCCCGACGAGGCGCCGACCACCGACTCCAGCGAGGCCGCGCCCGCCGATCCCGCCCCCGCCCCGCCCATGCTGGCCGACGCGCCCGCCGTCCGACTCGACACCCCCTTCGTCCAGCCGCTCGCGCCGCCGCCGGTTGCCTCCGCCGCGCGCGCTGTCTCGCTCGTCGCCCTTCCGTCCGGCGCCGGACTCGGCGGTTTGAAAACCATTTTCGACCTCAACGACCTCGACGAACAACCCGAGGCCGTTTTCAAGGCCGAGCCCCAATACCCCTATGACCTGCTCCGCGCCGGCCTCGCCGGTGAGTCGGTGCTGGAGCTGACGATTGATCCCGACGGCAGCGTCCGTGATGTGATCGTCATCAGCGCCACGCAGCGCGAGTTTGGCGAGGCCGCGCGGCTGGCCGTGCTGCGCTGGAAATTCAAACCCGGCAAGGTCGCCGGCCGCGCGGTCAGTTTCCGCCGCACGCTCCCCGTCACCTTCAGCATCCGCGCCGCCCTCTGAGCCATGCGACTCCGCCCGCCAATCGCCGCGCTCGTGCTGCTGACCCTCGGCCTGCCGCCTTTCCGTGCTTCCGCCTCGGCGGCGGCCGAACCCACTGCCCCGGCCACACGCGAACTCTCCTCCGCCCTCGTCCCCCGGCTCGCCCCGCTCCGCGCCCTCGCGGACGCGAAAGATTTTCCCGCCGCGCTCGCGTTGGTCGCCCCGCTCCTCGCCGCTGCGCCCGCCGAGAGCTACGACCTCGTCGCGCTCTCGCTGCTCCGTGCCCAGTTTCTCCTCGCGCAGGACTCTGCCGACCCCGCCGCCATTGCGCCGCTGGAGACCGCCCTCCGCCTTGGCGACACCCGCGGCCTCCTCGCTCCGAGCCAGACCGCCGATGTGCTCCTGCTGCTCGCGCAGCTTCACGCCCGGCAGACTCCGCCCGCCGACGGTCTCTCGCGCGCGACGGAGTGCGCCCGCCGCTACCTCGCCCTCGTGCCGCAGCCGCCCGCCGACGCGCTGCGGCTCGCTGCCACGGTGTTCTTCTCCGCCGCTCAGGCCGCCGCCGCGCCCGACCGCGCGCTGCTCGCCGAGGCCCGCGACACCGCCCGGCGTGGCCTCGCGCTGGACCGCGCGCCCGACCCGGCGTTTTTTCTCGTGCTCGCCGCCGCCCAGACCGCGCTGGGGGAGACCGCCGACGCCGCCA
Organism: uncultured Opitutia bacterium; assembly: GCA_903869665.1. Classification (GTDB taxonomy): domain Bacteria; phylum Verrucomicrobiota; class Verrucomicrobiia; order Opitutales; family Opitutaceae; genus CAIYUN01. The sequence goes on from CAIPZZ010000076.1 coordinate 13,504, forward strand.
GCACGCTTGAGCTCATCGTCGCGCGCGATCCCGGCCAACGCGACTGCTGGGCGCAGCTCTACGCCGCCTACCTCGGCCTGGCCTCCGCCGCGAAGGACGACGCGGCCGTCCGGCGCTACCACCTCCGCGCCTTGCTCACGCTGGAGCGCGCGCAGGCAAATCATTTCCTCAACTCCCCCGCCGAGAACTTCGCCCGCGCCGCCCTCGCCTTCAACCTCGGCCAGCCCGCCCAGACCCTCACGCTCCTGGAATCCGGCTTGCGCGACGGCACGATCGCCGCCGATCGCCCCGCGTGGGAGCTCCTCGCCGCCGCCGCTCGGCAGTCGCACCAAGAGGAGCGCGCGCTCACCGCTTTGCAGGCCGCCGCCGCCGCCCGCACGACGGACGGCCGCCTCGACTTCGCGCTCGGCCAGCTCTGCTACTCGCTCGGCCACCTGCCCGACGCCCGTGCGAGTCTTCGCGCCGCCGTCGCCAAGGGCGGCCTCGACCAGCCCGGCCGCGCCGCGCTCCTCCTCGCCTGGCTCGCCTGCGACGCGCGCGATTTCGCCGACGCCGCGCGTTGGCTCGCCGACGCCGCCGGCCGTCCCGACACGCCGCCCGACGAGCTCGCCCGCCTCCGCCGCGCCGTGGCCGACGCCGGTCCCGTCCGTCCCGCCACACCCTGAATTTTTCTGTGAAAAAACTCTACGTCCTCGTCCCCCTCCTCGCGCTCGCCGTCGTCCTTGCCGGCCACTGGCGTTACGCCGCCGCCGAGACCGCCCGGGAAACCGCCCGGCTCGCCGCCGACCAAGCCGCCAAAGCCGCCGCGCTCCAGGCCGAGTCCGCTGCCCGCGAGCAAGCCATCCAGTCCGCCCTCGCTGAGCAGGCCCGCCTCGCCGCCGCGCGTGCCGCCACCACCGCTCACGACGCCGCCGATCAGGCTGAACGCCAGGCCGCGCTCGCCGACCGCGATCAAGCCCGTGACGAGCAGACCCGCCTTGCCCGCCAGCTCGATCGCCTCAACCGCGACCTCGCCGACGAGCAGGACGCCCTTGCCAAGCTCCGCCGCGAGCAGGAGTCCGCCCTCGCCGAGCAGGCCCGCCTCAACGAGCTCGCCGCCGCGACCGCCGCCAACCTCCGCTCCCTCGACGCCACCCTCCAAAAGCTCGCCCCCGCCGCCGCCCGTTGACCGCGCCAGCCTCCTCCTTCCGTCCTCTGTCCTTCCGTCCTCTGTCCTTCCGTCCTCTGTCCTTCCGTCCTCTGTCCTTCATGCGCCGCCTTTATCTCCTCGTCCCCCTCGTCCTGCTCGCGCTCTTCGCTGCGCCCTATCTGCGCCACGTCGCCACCGCGCGTGAGGCCGCCCGCACGCTGGCCGAGACCGACGCCAAAGCCCGGCTGGCCGCCGAGGCCGAGAAAAAATCCGCCGAGCAAAAAGCCCGGGCCGACGCCGATGCGCGCGCCGCCGCTCGCCTCGCCGAAGAGCAGAAAAAAGAGACCGACAAACGCGCCAAATGGGACGCCGACTCCCGCCGCCTTGCCGATGACACCGCCTCCGCCCGCCGCGAGTCCACCCGGCTCGCCGCCGAGGTCACGCGGCTCGCAAACCAGCTCGCCGCCGCGCGTGCCGAACGCGCGCGGCTCACCGAAGAGACCTTCGCCACCGCCAAGGCCGTCGAGCTCGCCCGCATCGGGACCGATGCCGCCGCGCTCGAGGTCCAACGCCTCACCACCCTGCTCGCCCGCCGGGCCGCCGACCTCGCGCCCGCCGCGCCGACCGCTGCTCCGCGCTGATCCGTCCCACTGCGCTCGACCTTCACGTTACCGCTGACCCATCCAGCCCCAAAGCATGCCCATCGGACTTGCCATCTTCGCCGGCTGCCTCGCGTCCGTTTTCGGCATCATCGCGTTGCACGAATGCGGGCACTTCCTCGCCGGGCTGCTTGCGGGCATTCCGTTCGGCCAGATGAAGGTTCGCCTTACGGTGTTTCCCCAGCATGTCGCGCTGAGCGAAGGGCAGGAGTGGCTCAGTCCTGTCGGTGACCACGCGCGGTATGTCGCGCGCGCGAAAGTTCTGATCCGTAGCCGGTGTGGTGCCATCGGCTATGTCGCCGGCGGTCTGCTGGCCCAGACCGCCGTCTTTCTCGCGTTTGTTTGGGTTTGCCGGGCGACTGACGTTCCGCGCGTCTGGCAGCTTCCGCTCACCTGCTCCTTGGTCTCGGTGCCGGCCCTGTATTTCGTGGCCGATCTGCTTGCGACCGGTCGCACCCGGCGCCCGTGCGGCGACTTCTCGGGCCTGTGGGAAATTTCTCCGATGGCCTCCGTGCTCGTTACGGGCCTCACCCTGGGCGCGCACACAGCGGGACTGATCTACGTGTTTGAGACCGCCTAAGAGGGCGGAAATCTAAACCGCTCTTTCGCCCCGTGCGGGATCCTTCCCGCTTGCCCGTTCGCGCGGGGCGCGACATTTTCCGGCGTAACCCCTCCCCCGCATGTCCCAGCCCGAAACACCTCCACCCCATAGGCCGCGCTTCATCCGCGTGATCGGCTGGATGGTGTTGTTTATCGGGTGTGGCTGGCTGTTGGCCTTTTTGTTCCGCGGCAATTACCACATCCACCCCCGAGCTGCAGTGCACGGAGTTAACGTGCGCACCATCGGCCAAGCCGTGATCGCCTATGGCAACGAGCACGATGTTTTCCAGCCCGAGGCATTGCGGGACATTTACTCATTCGCGGCCGAGCTGGCACGCTACGGCTTAAAGGCTCCGTCCGACTGGTTATCAAGGGCGGATCCCGCCACCGAGCTTTATGGGGAGCAACCGACCACCATTCTCACTCCCGGCAGCCGCACGGAGATTGATCCCCGGTTCCAAGGCGCGCCGTTGGCGATTGCTGTCGCCCTGTATCCTTCCGGCACGCGTATTCAGAAAATGCCCGCGACCACGCCCGTCGCCTGGACGCGCGGCTTGCGCTCAGACGGCACCTGGGCGCCCGATAGCCCCCTTGGCAGAGACGTGGGCGGCGTGATCGTTTTTATCGGCGGCAATTTGGAAAGATACCGCGCCATTGACGGGCGTCTGGTCAGCTTCTCCGGGCATCTCACCAGCAACATTCTTGACACCCTTCCGCCGGGAACCCGTGTCAGCGAATTTGTTCCGTCCCCTGAAATGTCCCAACGTATCGTCGCCGCCCATCGCGTATTCGCGTCGCGCCTGCTTCACGAAGCTAGGGGCCGGAGAGCCTGGGCATTGCTCATGTTTGCTCTGGCGCTCGTGGGCGCGGTGGCGCTCACCAGCCCGAGGCCGCGCGTCTGGGTTCGGGGGTTCTTGATCATCGGTGGTGGTGCCGCCGCGGCCGCCTTCTGGTGGGCGCTGATGGAGAATTGGGATGTGGCAGCCTTCAGCGGACTGAAGATTTAAGTTGCGCCCGCCCGCCGGTGCCGCCTTCTTCTGCCCTCCCGCGCGGCCTCCCGGTCGCCGGCAAACTAATCGGGGCGTAGCTTAGCCTGGTAGAGCGCTTGCTTCGGGAGCAAGAGGTCGCGAGTTCGAATCTCGCCGCCCCGACCAGTTTGCGGATACGGGATGTGACCCGGGGTTCACCCACCCGTCGCATCCGACGGTGACGGCCCAGTTTTCCGCCGTAGATCGGGCATGATACCCGACGTGGAGCAAGAAACTTTGGCTCTAGCCTTGGTCGGGCCTTTCTACATGTCATCTGCTCGGCTCCAGCGCGCGGCGGATGTTTTCCCGCTCTCTCAAGTATTCCGACGGCATCATGCGCCCTTGTCTCATTGCCTTCTCAAACGGCGCTTCCGCCACGCCCTCCGCGATCCCCTCACAGCCGGCGGAGACGAATAACGCCGCCAGCCCGAGCAAAAGCGCCGCTACTCTTGCCGTTCGATCCAATCGGGTGATGAGGGGCATCGTTTTCATGGGTTGTGAAGCGTGCGACCATTCGTCGTGCAGCCAGTTCCGTTGCTTTTGCCCAGCTAAGGCACTTATCTCCGCTTTCTAAGCTCTCAGAAAGCGGGGGGAAATGGTCGGGCTGGTGAGATTCGAACTCACGACCTCTTGCACCCCATGCATGTCCTCCTGCTGCGGATCCTGGTTCTCGTAGAGCCCGACCGGCGAGGCCTGCCAGACATCGACGACCGCATCGGCGATCGGCGTGCCATCGTTTTCAAGCA
>CAIPZZ010000077.1 GCA_903869665.1 uncultured Opitutia bacterium
CCCGTGCGCCGAGAAGCGGGCCGCTGGCTCGCGCGGCTGGCGGCGCGCGGCGCGACGGGCGGGGACGTGCGCCCGGCGCTGGAGCGGCTGCGCTACGGCGCGGCCGCGACCTGGCCCGACCCTGCGACGGTGTTCCGCGCCGCGCGGCGGGCGTCGAAGCTGACGGAGAAACCCTGAGCGCACCGGACCGCCGGGTTGGAAAACGGCGGCGATGTTTCCAACTGCGTGGATTCGGTTGGAAATTTTCCGGAACTGTGCGACCGTCGCGCAGTCATTTTCCACCATGTCCCTCCCACTCCTCGCCTTCACCAGCCTGCCCGGCTCGTTTCTCTCGCCCGGTTTCCTGTTTTTGCTCATCCTCGTCGTCGCCGTGCTCTCGTTCTGGGCGCAGTTTCGCGTCTCCAGCGTCTATAATGAGAACGCGCAAATTCCCTCGCGCGGCGGCATCACCGGCCGCGAGGCCGCCGAGGCCGTCATGCGAAACGCGGGGATCGCCGACGTGGAGATCACTGAGACGGAAGGCCATCTGACCGACCACTACGACCCGCTCAACAAGCGCCTTGTGCTCTCCTCGGAAAACTACCGCGGCACCAGCCTCGCCGCGCTGGGCGTCGCGGCGCACGAGGCCGGCCACGCCATCCAACACAAAGTGGGCTACTCCATGCTGCACGCGCGCATGGCACTTGTGCCTGTGACCAGCTTAGTCTCCCGCGTGCTGCCGGTGCTGATGTTCGCCGGCTTCTTCCTCGCGCGGGGACTGTCGGGCATGATGCTCGACGCCGCCATCCTCTGCTACGCGGTGCTCACCGTGTTTCAATTGATCACGCTGCCGGTCGAGTTCGACGCGAGCCGCCGCGCCAAGGCCCAGCTCGTCAGCCTCGGTATTCTGAGCGCGGACGAGATGCCCGGGGTCAACCGCACGCTCGACGCCGCGGCGCTGACCTATGTGGCGGCGTTTGTGAGCTCGCTGCTCTACCTGCTCTACCTGCTGTCGTCGCGGCGGAACGACTGAGCGGCGGCCACTTTCGGGTTTGGCAAGTCGCCTGCGTCGTGCAGGCTCCGCGCATGACCGGCGCGGACACCAACCTTTACCTCGTGGGCTTCATGGGCACGGGCAAAACCTCTGTGGGCCGTGCGGTCGCCATGCGCCTGGGTTTCCAGTTCCTCGACAGCGACCACGAGATCGAGCGCCAGCAGGGCCGCACGGTCACCCAGATTTTCGCGGAGCAAGGCGAGGCCGCGTTCCGCGCGCTGGAGCGCGAGTTCATCGAGTCCGGTCATCCCTCCGCGCGGCAAGTCGTCGCCTGCGGGGGCGGGCTCGTGGTGCCGCCCGGCATGGCTGAGCTGCTGAAAACCAAGGGCGCGGTCATCTGCCTGCACGCCTCGCCGGAAACCGTGTTCCGCCGCACCCAGTCCAGCCGCCACCGTCCGCTGCTCGATGTGCCCGACCCGCTCGCGCGCATTCGCGAGCTGCTCGCTGCCCGCGAGCCGGCCTACCGTCGCGCCGGCACCGTCCTCCTCACCGACGGCCGCACGCAGTCCGACATCGTCGCGCATGTCCTCCGCGCCTACCGCGCCGAGGCGGCGGACTTCGCCCGCGCGCAAGCGGGCAAAAACACATGACCGCCGCCCGCGAGGCGGTGCGCGCGCGGCTGCACGCGCTCGGTTTCGACGAGGTGCGCTTCGCTCGCATCACCGGCCCCGACGATCTCGCTCCCGAGGCTGCCGGCCTGCGCGCCTGGCTCGACGCCGGCCAGCACGCCGACATGCACTGGATGAAACGGACCGCCGAGAAACGCGCCGACCCGCGCCTCGTCGTGCCCGGCGCGCACACGCTCATCGCCCTCGGCGTGAACTACTGGGATGGAGCGCTTGCTTCTGGAAAAGCGACGCCCTCGTCGCGTTTGCCAATGGCACGTGACGAGGGCGTCGCGGCTCCAACTGAAATCAAAAATCGAAATCCGAAATTCCAAAGTCCGCTCTGGGCGCGCTACGCCCTGCACGCCGACTACCACGACACGTTCAAGCCCGCGCTCGCCGCCGCCGGCCGCGTGCTGGAGGAGCTGGCCGGTGCCTCCCCCACGGACTACCGTTACTATGTGGACGCCGGCCCCGTGCTGGAGCGCGGCTGGGCGGCGCGCGCCGGGCTGGGCTTCGTCGGCAAAAATGCGATGCTCATCTCACCCCGCCACGGCAACTGGCTGCTGCTCGCCGCAATCGTGACCGTCGTGGCGTTCGAGCCCGACGAGCCGCTCGCACCGTTGGCGCGGAAATCGCAAAGGCCAAAGGTCCAAACGCCCGACGCGCAGCGCGCCGTCGGAGCCATTGGTTCCCTCTGCGGCAAATGCACCCGCTGTCTCGACGCCTGCCCGACCGACGCCTTCGCCGCGCCCGGCGTGGTGGACGCGCGCCGCTGCGTCTCCTACCAGACCATTGAGAACCGCGGCGTCATCCCGCGCGAACTGCGCCCCGGCGTCGGCGCACGCATCTACGGCTGCGACGTGTGCCTGGCGGTCTGCCCGTGGAACCGCTTCGCGCAGGCCGGCCGGCGCACCTTGCTCGACGTGCGCGGCGAGATCGCGGCGCTCACTCTGCGCGAGATCTTGGAGCTCACGCCCGCGCGCTTCGCCACCGTCTTCCACAAGACCGCCGTGAAACGCCTCAAGCTGGCCGGCCTGCTCCGCAACGCCTGTGTGGCCGCCGGCAACACCGGCGCGCACGATTGTCTCGACGCGCTCCTGCGGCTCGCGGCCCACGGCCCGCCGCTGGTGCGCGCGCACGCGGTCTGGGCGGTATTCCGCCTCGGCGCCGGCGCGCGCCTCTCAAAAACCCGCGCGGATGAGAGCGACCCCACCGTGCTCGACGAATACGCGGCAGAGGTATGAACACGCCAACGGCGCGCGTGCCGCCAGCGTCATTTGGGTTCCTGTAGGGCCTCCGCTTGTCGGGCAAGGCCGCAGCCCAACACACGGGGCGGCCGTGCAGCGTTGCTCATGCCGGAAAACGTTTTTTCAAATACTCAACGACGAAACGAACTGGGGAATTTCCGGACACTATGTCGAATCCCTTAAGAAGTTCCTGTCGCCACTCTTTCGGCCTCCTGTTATCGGGCATGGGCGAACTTTCGATTGTAAGAAACCCATCGCGTCCATCCCAAGTGAAACGAATTGCCTCGTGACGTTTTTCCGCAACCAGAACCCAGCCACCGAACGCCGAGGGTTCCACTTGGAGCGAACTGACCACGATGTCACGTTCAGCGAGACAATCCGTCAGCTCCGTCAATTCTCGTATCAATTTTGCCGCAGCCTGTGAGGGGTGCTCCATGGCCCAGCTCGGCGTTATGGTTAAAATGCATGAGGGATCTCTCACCCGCTCTTCGCCAGCCCGATCACGCCCACGGCGACGCGCCCGCCGGCGTTGCCGGTGGGCTGCGTGGCGAGGTCGTCGGGGTTGGCGTGAACAACGACCGCGTGGCCGATGATCGAGGCCGCGCCGTCGAAGGAGAGCTTGGTGTCAACGTAGTCGAGCGTGGCGTGGCCTGAGGCGTCGGCCTTGATGTTGCCGAGGTCGCCCTCGTGCCGGTGCTCGGCCGTGGGCGCGCCATGGTTTTCTTTTGCCGGATTGAAATGCCCGCCTGCCGCCGCACCGTCTGTCGAGGAGGCGTCGCCAAACTCGTGGATATGGAAACCGTGATCGCCGGGCTTGAGGCCGGTGAGGTCGGCGACGACGTGCACGCCGCCCGCGACCTTGGTGAATTTGACCGTGCCGCGGACCTCGTTGCCCTGCGTGGGGGCGAGCACCGCGACGGCGGCGGTGACGGCCGGCGCGGCCATCATCGGCATGGCGCCCATGCCCGGCTGCATGGGCATCGGCATGTCGGCGGCGCGGAGAAGCGTGGCAACAAGCGCGACGCCGAGGATCAGGGAAACGGGACGGGATTTGTTGCGGGAGGGCATGGGGAGGGGAAACATATGAGACGCACAATGCTTCAGCGCCGCCGGCTGACAAGCCCGAACCTCCGTCGCCCGCCGTGCTGAAAAGCGCCGCTTGCGGTTCGCCCGGCCGCAGGCATCATCATCCCCTATCCAGCCCATGAACCGCGACCGCACCCTCTCCCGCGACCTCACCGCCACGCAGATCCCGTCCGGCGACAAGGCCCCGCTGCCCGCCGGCACCAAGGTGATGATCCACCAGACGCTCGGCGGCAGCTTCACCGTGCAGACCGACACCGGCCTCTACCGGATTGACGGTCGCGACGGCGACGCGCTGGGCGAGGCGATCACCGACAACACAGTCAACGCCCCCACCCTCGCCGACGGCGCGCCCGACCCCGAGGCCGTGTGGGCGCAGCTCCGGCAGGTCTTCGACCCCGAGATCCCCGTCAACATCGTGGACCTCGGCCTCGTCTATTCGATGGACATCGCCAAGCAGACCGACACCACGCCCCCCGCCTACAAGGTGGATGTCGCCATGACGCTCACCGCCCCCGGCTGCGGCATGGGCCCGGCGATCGCCGAGGACGCCAAGTCGAAAATTCTCCTCGTCCCCGGTGTGAGCGCCGCCGACGTTCGCATCACCTGGGATCCACCGTGGAACCAGTCCATGATCTCCGAGGAAGGAAAGATGAAGCTCGGGCTGATCTAAACGTAACAGCTGGGAGGGTTCTCTCGTGGCGTTATCAACCACAAGAAATTACGCCCCGGCCAGCCTTCCGCTCGGGCTCGAAGCCACCACCTCAGACGGCGTCTCCAGCTCTCTGGCCGAGCGGGCCCGGCCATCGCGATTGTGCGCGCCTGAACTGGCCGCAGGCGCTCACTTGCCAGTTGGACGAGGGACGTGGTGGGTGACCAAGGCGAGGGCGACCAAGGAAACGGCCATCGCGCTGGCGAGAAAGTAGAAATAGGTGCCGGTGCCTCCGCCCTGCAAGGCCCAGACGCCCGTGTAAGAACTTAGGAGCCCGCCCACGCGGCCGAAGGACGCGGCGGAGCCGACGCCCGTCGCCCGCACGGCAGCCGGATAGACGTGCGCGGCGAGGGCATACATTGTCACCTGCACGGCGTTGATCATACAACCGAGGAGAACCAACATGAGCGTGGTCGCCGATCCTGGGCCCATCGTCAGGTTGCCATCGAGCAGAACCAGCATGAGCGTGACCGCCGATCCTGAGCTCATCGTCATGTTGGCCATGAGCACGCCCACGACCACCGCTCCGCCCGCTAGCGTCAGCATGACCGGCTTGGAGCCCAACCGTGAAATCAAGAAGCCGCCGCCCAACGCGCCAAACACCCCGCCCAGATTGAAGGCGAGCATGCCATCGCTCACGTTCATCGCGGCCTTGGTGAGCAGAGTCGGAAGCCAGTTGAAACAAGTGTAAACGGCCAGCATGCAGCTCAGGAAAGCGCCCCATAACGCCAGCGTGTCGCGCAGGAGCGCCGGCACAAACAAGGCCGGGAGCGATCCACGCGCAGCCGGCTTTTCCGTCGAATCGGTGAGACCCATCTCGGCCGGTATGGCATGGCCTGCGCGCCGAAGAAAATTTCTCAGCTCCGGCCAGCGTTGCTGTCGGGTGACCAGAAAACGCGGCGACTCGGGCAGCAAAAACAAGAGCTGCAACGCGAGCCCCATCGGAATCAGCCCGCCCACCACAAACAGACCCCGCCAGCCAAAGGCGGGGAGAATCAGTCCCGCCAGATACGCCGCCAGCATCCCGCCGAGCGGCACGCAGACAATCGTGAGCGTGACCGCCACATAACGCTTGCGGCGCGGCACGTATTCCGAAGCCAACGCGGCCGCGTTCGGCATCGCCCCGCCGAGCCCCAGGCCCGCCAGCAGTCGCAACAAACCAAGGGCATCCACTCCGTTCACCTTCGACATCGCGAGCGTCGCCACGCCAAACACTGTCACACTGCCGATCAACGCCGTCTTTCGGCCCACCCTGTCACCGATCAATCCAGCGGTGCTGCCGCCTATCATCATCCCGACCATGCCGACGGCAAACAACGAAGCAAACGCCTCGCGCTCCACCCCCCATTCCTTCCCCATGGAGGGAATCGCCAGACCAAGCAGTTGGATGTCGGCCCCATCAAACACGATGGCCAACGCCGTCAGGCCGACGAGCAGCATGAGGTAGGGCGTCCAGCGTCCGTCGTCGAGCAACGGGGCGATGTCCACGGATTTGTTTTCGGGGGCTGGGTTCATGGGGCGGGTAAATTTTTAGGGCATGGAAAGCCGAGGCGGTGCCCGGCCAACGTCCGGGCGGCGGCCCGGGAGCGACACAGCTAAGCGAGTTGGGAAAGCCGCAGGCGATGCTGAAATCACAGATTTATTTTTTGCACCGCCACGCACAGCGCTGGCCGTGGTCAGCCCCGACACCACGGTTGATTAGGGCAACAGCACGCAAGCGAACGCTCAGCAGGGCTGGGGACCATCGCCGCGATTTTCCCAAGTTCGGGGCCGCCGGATTCTGGCTTCGGCTTTCCTTGAAAGAGGGCGTAGGCTGGGAGCGCTTATTTCGTCCTTGTCGCGTGGAGCGTCTGCTGTCTCCCATGTGGTCGCTTTAGACGATCATCGGAAACAAAACCCTTATCCCCTGCCTGACATGAAACCGCACTCCGCCTTCCGCCGGGAAGCCAAGGCCTTCGCCTTCGTTTCTCTCTCGCTCACTCTGGCGACCGCTCCGCTGTTCGCCGCCGCTTCGGCCGCCACCGCGCCCGCCATCCCGGCGGCCGGTTCCAAGCTGCCTGCGGCCGAGCCCAAGATCATCACCGCCGCCGATGTGACGGCGGAGAAGGTCGGCACCTCAATCCCGGTCTCGGCGATCGGCGAGCCGGTGGGAGGTGTAACGCTCAACGCGCCGCGCTGGGTGGAAGACGCGAACGGCGGCTATGGCGTCGTGGACGGGCAGATCCTGCCCGTGGATCCCAAGGGCAAACCGATCAATTTCCGCGTGGCGTTGCCCGCGAAGTGGCAGCGGCGCGGCCTGCAACTCGGCGGCGGCGGCATGAATGGAACCATTCCCGGTGTGACCAACGCCAATGATCTCGCGCGCGGTTTCGCGATGTATGGCAGCGACTCCGGCCACCAGCAAGGTGGCGGGGGCGGCTTTCCGGGCGGCGGTGCGCCGGGCGGCGGGCGCGGCGGGTTTCCCGGTGGTGGCTTTCCAGGCGGCGCGCCCGGCGCGGGCGGGCCTCCCGGTGCGCCTGGTGGTGTGGGCGCGGCTCCCGGCGGAGCCCCGGCCGGCGGACCAGTTGCGGCTGGTGGCGGTCCAGCGGCGGGCGCGCCCGGTGCAGGCGTTCCACCGGGTGGCTTTGCGCGCGGTGGGGCCGCACCCGGCGGTGCGCCGGCAGGCGGGCTTCCCGGCGGCGCCCCAGGCGGTGGACGCGGCGCTCCCGGTGGCGGACGTGGTGCGCCGGGCGGCGGTTTCCCGGGCGGTGGCGCTCCGGGCGGTGGCGGCGGCAACGACTGGGCCGTGAACGACGAGGCGATCAAAAATCTGGGTTACATGCAGATGAAGAAAACCCACGACGCCGCCATGGTCATCATGGAGCGCGTCTATGGTGAGCGCCCCCGCTTTAATTACTACGAAGGCACGTCCCAAGGCGGCCGCGAGGCACTCACGGTCGCGCAGCGCTATCCCGCCGACTACGACGGCATCAGCGCCACGGTGCCGATCCTGAATTTCTCCTCGCTCATGCTCGCCCCCGAGCTGATCCGCATCCAGGAGAAGCCGGCGGACAACTGGATCCCGCCCGCCAAGGCCGCCGCTATCCGCACAGAATTCATCCGCCAGGCCGACAAGCTCGACGGCCTCGAGGACGGCGTGATCAACAACTACGTGGCCGCGCGCGCCCTGTTCGACATGTCACAGGGCGACTCGAAGCGCAACCCGTGGGCCGCGCTCCGCGGACCCGATGGCAAGGACCCTAACCCGCAGGACACCTCGGCCAACGCCAAGCTCTCCGACGGCCAGATCGAGACCCTCAAGTTTGTTTACAGCAAATACAAGTTCGCCAACCCGCTCGCCAACGGGGTGACGAGCTTCGGCATGTGGGTGCCCAACACCGATGTCTCCGGCAGCGGCCTGATTGAGAGCCGGCGCTTCCGCGGGCAGGAGGGTGCGGCCGACAACGCGCCCATGCACTCGCAGCTCGGTATCGCCGGTGTGACCGGTTTCCTCATGCAGGACCTCGCGGCCAACCCGCTTGACTACGTCGAGGGCGGCAAGTGGAACAAGCGCCGCGAGGAGATCTCGCAGTGGCTCGACTCCACCAACCCCGACCTCTCCAAATTCTACCAGCGCGGCGGCAAGATGATTGTCACCATCGGCACCAACGACACGCTCGCCTCGCCCGGCGCGCAGCTCGACTACTACCAATCGGTGCTGGACAAGATGGGCCGCCCGACCGTGGACGCCTTTGCCCGCCTCTTCGTGCTGCCGCAGGCCGGCCACGGTTCGTCCGGCAACAGCTTCGGCACCACCGGCGCGGGCCAGCCGGCGACCTCGTTCCCGATCCCCAACCAATATCCCAAGCGCGACCTCCTCATCGCCTGGGTGGAGAAAAACGAGGCGCCCGCCAAGACCCTCGTCGTGACGGCCGGCGGCCGCAGCCTGCCGCTCAACTCGTATCCCAACTACTCGAAATACATCGGCGGCCCGCCCGAGCAGGCCTCTTCCTATGAGAGTATCGCGCCCTGAGTGCGCGTTATCTTTCCTTTGTCGCCCACTCTCTCGCCCCATGCGTATCTCCCGCCTGACCACCGTCGGCCTGCTGCTGGCCGCCATACTCCTAGCCGCCTGCGCGAACCTCGCCACCGATTCGTCCATCTCTGGCAATCGCGTGCCGGCCGGTTCAACCGCCGGCAAAATGCTGGTTCCCGCCGCCGGCTGGGACTGCGGGATGCCTGAGGGTATCCCGTCGCCCGAGGCCGGCACGCTCGTGCTGGAGGCCGAGGTGAAGCTCGATGCGATCTACGACGTCGGCCAGACGCCGTTTGGCAAACGCCAAGCCGTGGTCACGCAGTCCGGCACAATGAAGGGCCCGAAAATCGAGGCCGCGGTTCTCGCGGGCGGGCTGGACTACCAGCTCACGCTATCCAACGGGGTGGTCGAGGTGGAACAGATCCTCGTGCTGCGCACGAGCGATAGCCGTTACGTCATCATGCGCAACGCGGGGGTCGGTGCCAACACCAGCGACCTTCGCGTGGTGTTCGACTTTGAGGCGTCCACCACGGGTGCCTTCGCTTGGCTCAACACCGGCAAATTTGTCGGCCGCCGCACGATTGACGCCACCACGAAGACGATGCGGTTCTCCATCTACGATGTGAGCGCCGCGCTCATTAGGCCCGCACTTACTACCACTACCATCGGCGACCCTGATTGGCTCACCAAGGCCGCCAAGGCGGCTGCGGCGACCGCGCGCGTCACCAAGCCCGCCGGTGTCCCCCCGCAGTCATGGGATTTCCGCCATGCCGATCCGTCGGAGCAGAAAGGCGAGACGATCCTCACCGAGACGGTCACGCTCGGTTCCTTCCAGCAGGTGCAAGCGGGCAAGCGCGGCAGTCGCAACATCATCCCCATCACCGGCGGCACGCTCTCCGGGATGGTCACGGGCAAGATCCTCTTCGGCGGAGCGGACTATCAGACATCCGGCGGCGGCGGTCCGCCGATAGACGCGCGTTACCTCTGGCAGACGACCGAGGGCGACATCATCATCGTCCGCAACACCACCAACCCGGTGGTCGGCCTCGTGCCCACCTTCGAGACGCGCGTGGACGGCAAATACGCCTGGCTCAACTCCGGCAAATACCTCAGTTCTCCTCCCGGCATGGGCGCCGGCGGCGGCCTGGGGCTGACCATGTATAAGAGCAAGTGAGCGGTTTTTGTATCCGGCGCTGGCACCACCGACGTCCGCAGCGCCCGATCTCGCCGTGGAACCAGTCCGTGATCGCCAGGAAAAAGCGGATGAAGCTCGGGCTGACGCTCATCACGTCTTGAAAACGAAAGTTCTCTTCATCTGCTCGCGCAACCAGTGGCGCAGCCCGACTGCCGAGGCGTTGTTTAAAGATCATCCGCGTTACACCGCGCGCAGCGCTGGCACGGAGAAGGGCGCGCGCATCAAGGTCACCGCCGGCCACCTCGGCTGGGCCGATGTGCTTTTCTGCATGGAGCGCAAACACGCCGACCGCCTGCGCGAGCGCTTCCCCGAGGAACTCGCCGGCAAGCCGCTCATCACGCTCCATATCTCGGACGAATTTCAGCGCGACGACCCCGCGCTGATTGAGTTGCTGCGTGGGGCACTGGAGGAGCATCTGGAATTTTGACGCCATTGGCGGCTGGACAAACCCATCCGCCCCCCGTTTTCATCAACGTCCTTCAGCCCAGCACTCTTCCCATCTCAGCCAACCCATTCCATGTTCCAACTCTACTCCGACTTCCAAGGTCTCCTCCTCGCGCAGAGCGGCTCCTTCCGCCGCCCCGCCACAGCGCTCACGATTGACGCCGTCTTCATGGCCGACGATCCCGTTGCCGTCGTCCGTGGAGCTTGGGATTCCGGCAAGGCCGCTAGCGCGCCGGCCGCGTTGCGCGCCCCCATTGGCACCCAGGAAGTCTGGGCCGCCGGCGTGACCTACCTCCGCAGCCGCACCGCCCGCATGGAGGAGTCGAAGGACTCCGGTGGCGGCACGTTTTACGACAAGGTTTACAACGCCGTGCGCCCCGAGCTGTTCTTCAAGGCTACTCCCCCGCGCGTGTCCGCGCCCGGCGCGGCCGTCCGCATCCGCGGTGACTCCAAGTGGAACGTCCCCGAGCCGGAGCTCACCCTCGCGCTCAACAAAAACGGCAAGATTTTCGGTTACACCATCGGCAACGACATGAGCTCGCGCGACATCGAGGGCGAGAACCCCCTCTACCTCCCGCAGGCCAAGGTCTATCACGGCTCGGCCGCGCTCGGGCCGTGCATCTATGTGACCGCCGAACCGCTCCCGTCCACGACGGCCATCAGCATCGAGATCCGGCGTGGTGGCGCGGCGGTGTTCAGCGGCTCCATCGAGATCAGCCAGATCAAGCGCACCTTCCCCGAGCTCGCCGAATTCCTGTTCCGCGACAACCATTTCCCGCAGGGCGCGTTCCTGATGACCGGCACCGGCATCGTGCCGAACGACGATTTCACCCTTCGTTCCGGCGACGAGATCCGCATCACCATCGGGCCCATCGGCACGCTGGTAAATCCGGTCGCCTGAGCCCGTTTTGGATGCCAAGACGCAGAGAAGCACAAGGCGCGGGAGGCCGGAAACCACCTTACTTTTGATTTCTTTGTGACTTCAGTCCCTCTGTGTCTTTGCGTTAAATCCCGTGTCCTGACCGACTCATTTCCATGACCGACCCCATCCTCGATTCCGGCGACGACGGCATCTATACGCTCCGCACCACCGCGCCCGGCCCGCAGGGCAGCCTGCCGCTGGAGCCGGAACGCTTGAAGCAGATGTCGAGCGGCGAGCTCTTCGGCTGGACGCAAAACGCCGGCATGGGCTGGTCGCCCGCCGCAATGTTGGGGAAGCAATACCTCATCCTCAGCACGATGGGCGGCATCCGTGCGCCCGACGGCTCGCCTGTCGCGCTCGGCTACCACACCGGACATTGGGAGGTCGGACTGCTCATGGAGGAGGCCGCGAAAACCTTCACAGCGGCCAAGGCCATCCCCTTCGCCGGCTACGTCAGCGACCCGTGCGACGGCCGCAGCAACGGCACCGCCGGCATGCTCGACTCGCTGCCCTACCGCAACGATGCCGCCATCGTCCTGCGCCGCCTGATCCGCTCGCTGCCCACGCGGCGCGGCGTGCTCGGCGTCGCGACCTGCGACAAGGGCCTGCCCGCGATGCTGCTCGCCCTCGCCGGCTCGCCCACTCTGCCGACGATTGTCGTGCCGGGCGGCGTCACGCTGCTCGCCGAGCAGGCGGAGGACGCGGGCAAGGTGCAGTCGCTCGCGACCCGCTTCGCCCGCGACGAGGTTTCGCTCTCCTATGCCGCCGAGATGGGCTGCCGCGCCTGCGGCTCCGCCGGCGGCGGCTGCCAGTTCATGGGCACGGCGGCGACCAGCCAAGTCGTGGCCGAGGCGATGGGCCTCACGCTGCCGCACGGTGCGCTCGCGCCCAGCGGCGCGCCCATCTGGCGGGACCTCGCCCGCCGTTCGGCCACCGCGCTCATGGCGCTGGAAAAAGACGGCGTCACCACGCGCGACATCCTCACCGACGACTCAATCTGGAACGCGATGGTCTGCCACGCCGCCGTCGGCGGCTCGACCAACCTCGTGCTGCACATCCCCGCCTTCGCCCATGCCGCCGGCCTGCGCGTGCCGACCGTCGAGGACTGGACGCACATCAACCGCATCGTGCCGCGCCTCGTGGACTCGCTGCCCAACGGCCCGAAGTTCTACGCCACGGTGCAGGTCTTCCTCGCCGGCGGCGTGCCCGAGATGATGCTCCACCTGCGCGACCTCGGCCTGCTGAAACTCAACGCCCGCACCGTCACTGGCCGCACGCTCGGCGAGAACCTTGAGTGGTGGGAAAAGAGCGAGCGCCGCCAACGCCTCCGCGAGAAGCTACGCACCCTCGATGGCGTTGATCCCGATAACGTCATCATGTCCAAGGCCCGCGCGCAGGAGCGCGGCCTCACCAGCACGATCACGTTCCTCAAAGGCAACCTCGCCCCCGAGGGCGCGCTCGTAAAGAGCACCGCCATTGCGCCGCAGGTCGTCGGAGCCGACGGCGTGTTCCGCCATGAAGGCCCCGCGCGCGTATTTACCAGCGAGGGCAAAGCCATAGCCGCCGTTAAATCCGGCAGCGTAAAGCCCGGCGATGTGATGGTGCTCATCGGCATCGGCCCCGGGATTGGCATGCCCGAGACGTTCCAGATCACCTCCGCGCTCAAATACGTGAAGGACGGCCACCGCATCGCGCTCGTGACCGACGGCCGTTTCTCCGGTGTCTCTACCGGCGCGTGCATCGGCCACGTGAGTCCGGACGCTTGGGCCGGTGGCCCTATCGGCCGGTTGCGCGATGGCGACCAAGTGCGGCTCATCGTGAATACTCGCACGCTCGAAGGCAGCGTGGATGTCGTCTCACTCTCCCCTGCCGAGCTCGCCGCGCGCCCCGTGCATCCCGATCTCGTGCCCGACGAACGCGTCCCCGCCGACACCCGTCTCTGGGCCGCACTGCAAAACGCCAGCGGTGGCACCTGGGCCGGCTGCGTTTACGATACCGACCGCATCATCGGCCTACTCCAGCGCGGCCTCGTGGCGGAAGCGGCTGGTATCTCAACCTGAGCGGCGGCACGCTCTCGGCCTCCACTGTGCGGCTGGGAGCCTACTCCGCCGAAGGCACGGCCGAGATTATCGGCGGCCAGCTGATTGCCGGCGAAATTCAAGTCGGCCACAACGGCTCGGGCACGATCAGCCTCTCCGGCGGCGCCGTCTCAGCCGGCGTGTTGGACATCGGCACGGAGGCATCCGGCACCTTCACCATGCTGGGCGGTAGCCTTGATGTGACAGAGCAGTTGGTCGTGGGCCGTTACGGCGAAGGCCGGTTCACCCTTGGGGGTGGCAGCGCCACCGTCGCCTCTGCGCTGGTTGGCAGCGGCTACAGTTACAACTCCCTCACCACGCCTGGCGGCGGCGGAACTGGCGCGCTGGACGACCCGTTTTACGGCAACGGACGATTGGATGTGACGGGCGGCTCACTCGACAGGGCGAGCTCTCCCTAGCGGACAACGCCAGCCTCTTTGCCGACACCTTGCGCGTCGGCAGCGACAACGGCAGCGGCTCGGTGAGCGTCGGCCATCTTGCCTTGATCGAGGGCGGCAGCCTTGACGTTGGCCACAGCGGTGGCGACGACGAGGTCACCATCGCAGACGAGGGGGTGGTTGATTTTGGCGAGATTAACATCGGACGCGGCGGCTATGGCACGGTTAATGTCACGAACGGCCGGCTTGCTGCGTTCAACCTGACGGTCGGCAGCATTGAGGGCGAAGGTCACCTCACCATCGGCGGCGACGGCACCGTGCTGGTGGAAAGCCTCGGTGGCGGCACCGGAAGTCTGTTCGTCGGCAGCGGCGGGCAAGGCACCTTGGAGGTTCAGGGCGGCACCCTCTCGGTGTCGCGCAACCTCGTTATCGGTGCCCCAGCTCCTAGCCCAGTCCAGGGTCTGAGCGCGCCCGGTGCAGGTTCGGGTTCGGCCAATGATATACTCCCCTCCGACGGCACCCTCCGGATTGATGGCGGCACCGTTAACATCGGCGGGCTGCTCGTGGTCGGCAATGCTGAGGCCACGGGGACTCTGGAGATTGCCGATGGCACCCTCTCCGTTTCTGAGGTCATCCATGTCGGTTCCGATGTCAGCCTCGGTGGCGAGGAAGCCGCCCTCACGGTCCCGGGCGGCGGTGGGCCGCGCGCGCTCCTGAGCCCTGCGGGCACGGTCACGCTCTCCGGCGGCACCGTCACCACCTCCGGGCTGGCGGTCGGCGGGCTGGGCAACAGCGGCGCGGTGTTCATTAACGGCGGTTCCCTTAACGCCGCCGAGTTCGTTGACGTGGGCTTCGCGGAAGGCCGCGGCAGCCTCACGGTCGCCAACGGCAGCCTGTCAACGGGCTACCTGTCGGTCGGCTCGGACGGCGGCAGCGGGTTTCTCACCCTGACCGATAATTCTGCCTCGGTCGCCACCAGCACGCTCTCCGTTGGGGCCGATGGCGAGGGCACGGTCACCGTGTTCGCCGGCACCCTGAGTATCGCCGCGAACTTGGAGCTAGGGAGCGGCTCTGGTTCAGGCTCGGGCAGTCTGGCAGTTTCGGGCGGCCTCGTTACCGTCAGCGGCAGCCTGCTCATCGGCATGGACGGAGGCATTGGGGAGTTCACACTGGCTGGTGGGGCCCTCACCGCCGGCGAGATCATGCTGGGGCATGATTCGAGCTACAGTTCCGGCCAGCTAAATCTGTTGGGTGGCGTGCTGACGACCAGCCGCATCACCGCAGGCCCGGGCGAGGCTCAGCTCAGCCTCAACGGTGGCACGCTCGTCGCCACGGCTGACGAACCTGGCTTTGTCGCCAGTTTCCTGCCCGGCCAGGTTCAGCTCGGCCAGGACGGCGTGACGGTTGACAGCAACAGCCACGACATCGGCATCACCTCCGTGCTGGAAGGCATCGGCGGCCTCATCAAGTCCGGCCTCGGTTCGCTCGCCCTTGGGGGCAGCAACACCTACACCGGCATGACCACCGTCAGCCAAGGCACGTTGCGCGTCACCGGCTCCATCGCCGCCAGCAGTCTCACTCAGGTGAACGCCGGCGGCACGCTCACCGGCACCGGCACGGTGGGCGCGACGCTGCTCAACGGCGGCACGCTCGCGCCGGGCAACGGCACTCTCGGCGCGCTTACCGTCACCGGCGGCTTCACCGCCACTAGTGGCACGTTCGCCTTCTCGCTGGCGAGTCCGTTCACCAGCCAGCTCGTCGTCTCCGGGGACGGCTTCTCACTCATCGGCAACGGCACCGGCGCGGTCAACGTCAGCCTGCTCGATCTCGACGGCTCGGTCGCGCTGGGCCGTTACACGCTGATCAGCGTCGTCGGCACCAACATCGCCTCGGCCAACTGGAGCCTCGCCGCCTTCACCCTCGGCTCGGCCGGCGGCCTGCCGCCCGCCTACCTCCAGCTCGGTGAAAACGGCCTCGACCTTGAGCTGATGCTCGTGCCCGAGCCGGCCGCGTTTGCCGCGCTGCTCGGCCTCGCCGGGCTTGGCCTGGCCTTGGCCCGTCGCCGCAGCCGCCGTTAAATAAAAACCGGGCACCTTGCACCTATTGGGGGCGCGGAGATTTCCGCGCCCCTTTTTGCGTCCCACAGCGTCGGCTTGCAATCAAGGCCGGCCCGGGCATCTTCGCCGGCGATGCACTTCGACAACCTCCAGCCCGGCCTCGCCGCCCCGCTTCCGCGCCTTGATGACGACGATGACGACGACCAGCAAGCCGACGCCGCCGTGAAAAAATCCGCCGCCCCGGTCGGCGCGATCATCCAGAAGAAGTTTCTCTCGCAGCGGAAAATTTTCCTCTGGGGCCCCGTGACCGACGAGTCCGCGAAGGACATCACCGAGAAGCTGCTCCACCTCGAGAGCACCGGCCCCGGCCAGGAGATCACGTTCTACATGAACACACCCGGCGGCTCCATCACCGCCGGCATGGCGGTCTATGACACGATGCGGCTCATCACGTCGCCCATCACCATCATCGTTACCGGCATGGCCGCCTCGATGGGCAGCATCCTGCTCTGCGCCGCGCCCAAGGGCCGCCGCCTGATCTTCCCGCACGCGCGTGTGCTCATCCACCAGCCGCTCATCACCGGCCGCATGGTCGGCCCCGCAACCGACATCAACATCCAGGCGAAAGAAATGGAAAAGCTCCGCGCCGAGCTGAATGAGATCATCGCCACCGCCTCCGGCCAGCCGCTGGAAAAGGTCACGCGTGACAGCGACCGCGACTTCTACCTCAATGCGCAGGAGGCCATCGCCTACGGCCTGGCGGACAAAATCGTGGAGAAGTTGTGAAACCCCGGCCTTGGGGTAGAGCCCGGTCAGAATTTCGACGCCCGCTCGGGGCATCTGAGATCGGATGATCGCTCCGCTGCCGAACCACACGACGGAGTTGTGGGCAAGTTCCGCATAAGTTCCGGCAACCTTCGCTTGTCGCCGCCGGGCCGGCGACCTTTGCTGCGCGCCTCCATTTATGGCCGACGCCGCGTCCCCCACCCCCGCCCCGCCCCGCGCCGGCGCGCCCGCCGGCCTGTTCGGCCGCGAGCTGCCGCACTCACTCGAGGCGGAGGAATACCTGCTCTCCTGCTGCTTCATAGACGGGGCGGAGACGCTCGCGCGCTGCCAGGAAGAGAAGCTCGGCCCTGAAGCGTTTTTCGCCCCGGCCAACCAGAAAATTTTCGCGGCGCTGCTCGGGTTGAACCAACGCGGCCTGCCGGCCGATCTCTCGGTGCTCGCGGAGGAGCTGAAGGCAGCGGGCAAACTGGAGGAGATCGGCGGCTACCCCTATCTGATGCAGGTGTCGTCCAAAATTCCGACGACCGCGCAGGCGGGCTACTTCATCGAGCGGGTGTCGAGCCTGCACCTGCTGCGGCGGATGATCGCGACAGCGGGCGGCATCGTGGAGCGGGCGTTCTCGCCGGGCGAGAACGTGGAGCAGTTTTTCGACGAGGCGGAGGCGGACTTCTTCAAGGTCACGCAGAACCGCGTGTCCGACTCGGCCAAACCGATGGCGGAGCCGGTCAAGGAGGCATTTATCGTGATTGACAAGATGCTGCACCACCGGGGCGAGCTGACCGGTGTGACCTCGGGGCTGAAGGACCTAGACACGCTGACCTTCGGCTTCCAAAAGGCGGAAATGATCGTGCTCGCGGCGCGGCCCTCGATGGGCAAGACCTCCCTCGCGCTCAATTTCGTGGAGGCGGCGGCGCTGCCGCGCAAGGGCGTGGCGGCGGCCACCCTGATGTTCTCGCTGGAAATGAGCGCGGCGCAGCTCGCGCTGCGTATGCTCTGCTCGCGCGCGCGAGTGAACATGAAGAAGCTCCGCGACGGCTTCGTCGGCCAGAACAGCGAGGAGATGCAGGCGCTGCTGCACGCGGCCGACGACTTCTCCAAGTCCCCCGTGTTCATTGACGACTCCAGCGCCCTCACGATCATGCAGCTCCGCGCGAAGGCCCGGCGGATCCATGCCCGGCACAAGCTCGGCCTCATCATCGTGGACTACCTGCAGCTCCTCAGCCCGACCGACGGCCGCGTGCCGCGCGAGCAACAGGTCGCCGAGGCCTCCCGCGGACTGAAGGCACTGGCCAAGGAGCTGGATGTGCCCGTGATCGTCCTCAGCCAGCTCAACCGCGCCTCAGAAAAGGAGAACCGGGCGCCCAAGCTCGCCGACCTGCGCGAATCCGGCTCCATCGAGCAGGACGCCGACGTGGTTCTCATGCTCACCCGGCCCAAGGACGCGGACGAGAAGTTCCAGGTGGCGGCGGACAGCGCGGAGTTAATTGTTGCCAAGCAGCGCAACGGGCCGGTAGGTGATTTGAAGCTCACCTTCCTCCGTGACATCACCCGCTTTGAAAACTTCACGCCGTCAAACTAACCCCGCCCTTCATGCCGCCGCCCTGCTTGTCATGGTGGTGCTTGCCTTGGTGGTGGTGCCGCCGGCCGGTGCGGCGGCCAGCGCCCCTGCGGCCGACCGACCGGCCCCGCCCAAAATCGGAGCCATCACGGTGCAATTTGCATCACCCGACAGCCCAGTGGGCGAGCCGGCCGTGCGCGCCAACATGCGCCTGAAGGAGGGACAAGAATTCGACAGCACGGCGCTCGACCATGATGTGCGGACGCTCATGGCGACCGGTAATTTCGCGCAGGTTGATATCCGCCCGGTGGAACGCGTCGCGGGCTCGATCGTGGACATCACCGTGGTCGTCACGCCCAAGCTCCGTGTCGCCGCCGTGCGCTACGAGGGCTACTCCCATCTGAAACCCAGCGCCATGTTCAGCAGCTTCGCCCGCGAGGTGAAGACCAAGGAGAACGCCGCGCTCGACGAGCAACAGGTCAATGCCGACGCCCGCGCCATCCGCGAGGCCTACCAGAAGTCCGGTTACAACCAGGCCAAGGTCACCTACCGCATTGATTCCTCCGGCGCGGCCAACCGGACCGGGGGCGGCACGGCCGTCGTCACCTTCGTGATCGTGGAGGGCCCGCGCGCGACCATTTCGGCCATCCGTTTCACGGGCAACACCCACGTCAAGTCCAAGGATCTACTCAAGCAGATGGAGACGACCACGCGCGGCCTGTTCTCCTGGCTCACCGGCTCTGGCTACCTGCAGGACGAGACGTTTGAGGACGACCTCGACAAGCTCGTGAAGTATTACAAGGAGCAAGGCTATCTCGACGTGAAGCTCCCACCCCGCGAGAAGATCGCCCTCGACTACACCTCGTCCGGCAAGGTCGTCATCACCATCCCGGTCGAAGAGGGGCCACAATACCGCGTCGGCACTATCGCCATGAGCGGCAACAAGCTCATCGCCACCCCCGAGCTGATGAAGCTCATCAAGCAGAAGACCGGGGCCATCTTCGCCCCCGCCAAGATTGACGACGACATCACCGCGCTGCGCGACGCCTTTGGCACCAAGGGCTACCTCGAGACCTCCGTCCGCCTCGTGCAACCCCACCCCGGCAGCGGCACCACCATTGACATCGAATACGCCATTAACGAGGGCGACCTCATCCACGTCGAGTCCGTGCAGGTCGAGGGCAACACCAAGACCAAGAGCCTTGTTATCATCCGCGAGCTCAACCTCGGGCCCGGCGATGTGTTCGACACTGTCCGGATGAAGGCCGCTAAGGCCACGCTGGACAACACCCGCTTCTTCGACGAGGTGAACGTCACTGATGAGACGACCGCCGTCCCCGGCCGCCGCAACCTCAAGGTCGCCGTCAAGGAAGGCCAGACCGGCTCGCTCAACTTTGGCGTGGGCGTCAGCTCGCTGGAGCGGTTCGTCGCCTCCGTCGAGATCACCCAGGGCAACTTCGATCTTTTCAACCGCCGCTCGCTCTATCAGGGCGCCGGCCAGAAGTTCCGCCTCCTGCTCCAGCTCGGCACCCGCTCCAACCAGGAGCTGGTCTCCTTCGAGGAGCCCTGGGCCTTCCAGCAGCGGCTCGCGTTCGGCTTCTCCCTCTACCGCGTCTCGACCGGCTTCGAAAGCTCCCTCTACGACGAGATCCGGGTTGGCGCCCAGGTCTATCTCCGCAAGGTCGTCCTGCCGCGCTTTGGCAACCGCCTGCTCGGCTACGGCGATGTCGAGGCCCAGCTCGCCTACACCATCGAGTCCGTCAAGCTCACCAAAATTGACGCCGCCGCCCCCGTCTTCATCAAGGCCCTCGCCGGCGAGCAGACCGTCTCCAAAGTCGGCCTCACCCTCAGCCGCGACACCCGTGACCGCTTCGTCAACACCACCAGCGGTAACCGCGCCGAGCTCACAGCCGAGGTCGCCGGCGGCCCGTTCGGGGCCGATGTGGACTATTACCGCTTGGAAGCCCGCGGCTCGCAGTTTTTCAAGCTGGCTGAGACGCAGAATCAAGTGCTCGGCCTCGTCGCCCGCCTCGGCGCGATTGACAGCTACGGCGCCAGCAAAAGCGTGCCGTTTTACGACCGTTATTTCCTCGGCGGTCCCTACACCCTGCGCGGCTTCGACTACCGCGATGTGGGCCCCAAGGACGCCGCCACCGGCGAGCCCCTTGGCGGCAAGAGCTACGGCCTATTCAGCGCTGAGTATTCGTTTGATATCGTGGATCCTCTCCGGCTCGCGCTTTTCTACGACGCCGGTTTTGTCAACTCTCGCGCCTACGACTTCGGCACCAGCCGCTACAACGCCAACTATGGATTCGGATTGCGCTTGCTCATCGGCGGAGCGCCGCTGAACCTTGATTTCGGTTTCCCGATCACCACGGATAAGGTCAATGACCGGGGTATGAGATTCAATTTCTCCGTCAACAACCGCTTCTGATCCTTTTGCACCGCCACATGAAAAACTCCGCCAAGTCCCTCCTCTGTGCCGCCCTGGCCCTCCTCGGCGCCGCCTCCCTCACCGCGCAGCCCGCGCCCAAAATCGTCGTTCTCGACCTCCAGCAGGCCTTCGACGACTACTACGAGACGCCCGGCCAGCGCGAGCGCATCAAGAGCTTCGAGGACGAGCTCAAAAAGGATCTCGAAAAGATCAACGCCGACCTCAGCGACCTCGGCAAACGCTATCAGGACATCGTCGCCAAAGTGAACGGTGATCCTACCATCACCGCCGCCGCCCGGGCCACTGCCGAAACCGACGCCCGGGATCTGCTCGCCCGCGTGCAGAGCAAGCAGAAGGAAGGCCAGCAGCTCGTCAGCAGCGCTCAGGAGCGCTCCGCCCGCAGCTTCGAGAACTACAAGGAGACCGCGATCAAGACCATCTCTGCCGCCGCCACCGAGATCGCCAAGCAAAAGGGCGCGAATGTCCTCATCGACAAGTCGCCCAACACCACCTACCGCACCAGCACCTTCCTCTGGATCGACCCGGCCTACGAGGACATCACCGACAGCGTGCTGAAAAAGCTCAATACCGGCCACGAGGCCGAGATCGCGGCGGCCAAGAAGGCGGCCGCCGCCGCCGCGCCGGCCAGCTCAGGCGCACTGCCTCCCCTGCCCAAGGCCCCCTGAGCGCGCTGCCTCCGCAGTTTTTCCGCCCCGCCACGCAGACCGTGGCGGGGTTTTTTGCGCCCGGCCGGCGCGCAGCCCGGCGTTGCGTCCGCACGGCCCGGTCGCTTTGGTGCCGCGCGATGCAACTCACCAAGCACTGGGCCGCGCGCCTCGACGACTACGCCATTGACCTCGCCTGGTCGCCCGACGGAGCGCTCCTCGCCGCCGCCTCCGCCGCCGGCCCTGTGTCGCTGCTCGCCGCCGCCGACGGCGCGCGGCGTCATGATCTCCCCGGCCACGACGGCGGCACCAACGCGGTCGCCTTCGCGCCCGCGAACCTTCAACCTTCAGCCTCCAACGTCCAATTGCTCGCAACGGGAGGCCAGGATGGCGCGGTGAAGTTTTGGGACGCCGCCGCCGGCCAGCACACCGCCACCGCCCCCCTCGGCTCCGCCTGGGTTGAGCACCTCGCCTGGACGCCAAGTCAGAGGACAGAGGACAGAGAACCGAATACAGCCACAACCTCCAACCTTCCGTCCTCTGTCTCCAGTCCTCCGATCTCCGTCCTCCGTCCTCCGTCCTCCGGTTTGCTCTTCGCCGCGGCCGGTAAAACCCTCACCGTCCTCCGCGCCGACGGCTCCCTCGCGCACACGTTTCCTCCCGCGCCCAAGACCATCACCGCCCTCGCCGCCCAACCCGCCTGCCCTGAGTCAGCCGAACGGGCCCGCTGCGTGGCCGCTGCGCATTTCGGCGGCATCCGCCTCTGGGACGCGAATGATTTTCTCCTCCAAAAGGAGCTGCCCTACGCCAACGGCATCCTCTCCCTGGTCTGGTCGCCGGACCGCCGCTGGCTTGTCTCCGGCAACCAGGACCCGAGCGTCCACCTCTGGCTCCCGGAGAAAAACGACGAGCTTCACATGAGCGGCTACGAGGCCAAGGTGCGCGTCCTCTCCTTCGACCACACCTCGCGCTGGCTTGCCACCGGCGGCGGGCACGACGCCAGCGTGTGGGACTGCGCCGGTGCGGGCCCCGAAGGCCGCGAACCGCTCATGCTCCCGCACGACGCCCCCGTCCGTGCTGTCGCCTTCCAAAACACTCACGGCCTCCTTGCCTCCGCCGCCGACGACGGCGCGGTTATTATTTGGAGTGTGGACCGCCGTCAGCCTATGCGCGCAACCGTGAAAATGCCCTCCCCCGCCACCAAGCTCACCTGGTCGCCCGACGACACCTTCCTCGCCATCGGCACCGAGAGCGGCGTCATCTACGTCCTGCGCTGCGTGGCGTGAGCGCAGGCTGCGCCCCGTCGCTGCCGCGGCTGCGACGCGCAGCCCAAGCTGGAGCAGCCTGACCCCAGGACGCTTCGGCCTTGTTCAGCGTGCAGGGGTCAACGCGCTCCAGCTTCCTGCCGCACGACCAGCCGCGCGACCTCCGCTCCACGCACTTCAAAGGTCGCGGGCAGCCGGTCCGGCCGGAAGAAAAACACGAGCGCGGCCGGACGGTTTTCAGCAAAGCGCCACGGCGAGTTCATCCGGCCATAGCTCATGCCGGTGAAATTGTCCTTTGCCTGCGCGAAGACCTGCGGCAACCCGTCCCGCGCATCGGGCGGAGGCATGACCTCGAAGAGGTTGCCGTTGGCGGTGCGGAACAGGCAGTCCATCCGCGGCGCGGCCATGCCGGCAGGCGGGGCGACAAGGCGGTGCTGGAACATGAGCAGGTGCCCGTCAGGAAATCTCCAGCCGTCCGGCAGCGGCAGCTCCGCCATCGCGGGACGCATCGGCTCCGCTGGCAGCGCCGTCACGGTGAACCTCCAGCCGTCCTTCGTCTCTTCAATCGCCAGTCCATCGCTCGCGAGCCAGCGGCCCTGCGGACGCAGGCGCGGCTCCTCCCTCGCGAGCGGGCGCGCGAGCAGGAGTGCGCGGTTGCCCGCCGCCGCCTCCGCCGGATGGTCAAAGCGGAACACCGTCTCTTTCGCCATGGGCGACGCGCCGCCCGCGTTGGGATAAAACTGCGTGGCATACACGGCCGGCGGCACGCGGCCGGCGGCCTCGGTGAATACGGCCTCCCAGGCGAACGCCCGCAGCGCATCCGCCGTGAGCCGAAAGCCAACGGGCAACTTCACGAGCGCGAACGGCGCAAGCGTGATCGCGCCACCGCCCGGCGAGGCAAACGTCGTCTCCAACCCCGCCGCCGCGCGCGCCGTCAGCCGGCCGGTCACGGCGCGGTCGGAAAAATTGTAGATCCGCAACTCGCCCCCGCCCGTGCGCTCACGGCCGGTGCCGGACTTGAGCAGCAGACCGTGCCAGCTTTTCAGCGTGTCAATCGAACGATCAGGCACGAAGTCCAGCACCACCGGCGAGGGCGGCGCGAGCGCCACGCGCCAGCCGCGCGCGCGCGACGTGGGCTGGGAGGCGAGCCACGCGAGCGCGGGCGACGCCTCGTTGCCGCCGACGCGCGCGCCGATGCCGCGCATCCACGGCTCCGGGCGCGCCGCACCGAAATCCGCCGCAGTGAAACTCACTCCGCCTGCGGAAAAATTTTCCCCGCTTCCATTCGCCGTCGGACGTGCGACCGGCGCCATCGTCAGGCCCAGCTCGCGTTTCCCGTCCTCCAGATAGGGCGGCAGGTAGAACGCCACCGGCCCGGCCACGCCCAGCGCGCGCATCTGCCCGCCGACGTCATTGAACCACCGCCACTGCCGCACTCGCCCCTTGGTGGTTTGCGCCGACTCGCCGCTCAACAGCCCGTAGCCGAACTCCGTGAGAAACACCGGCAGCGTCCGCGTCTCCGCGCGCCCGGCGGCCCGCGCGCGCGCCGCCGCCAGCTCGGTCACGGCGGCCTCAAACTGCGCGTGCTGCGCGGTGAAATCCTCCGCGTAGCCATAGAAATGCCAATTCAAGCCGTCGAGATAGCTGAGCGCGTCGTTGGCTGCGAACTGCTCGAGGAACGGCCCCGGCGTCATCGCCAGCGCGCCGTTGAGGATGAGCGGCTCGTCGGTGCGGACCGACACGCGGCGATCGCCCCGGCCGGCAGCCTCGCGCGCGGCTCGCGCGCCCGCCCGCAGGCCGAGGGCCACAGCCTTGAGGTAGGCCGCATGGGTCGCGGCGAGATCGTTCGTCCAGAACAGGTCCGGCTCGTTTCCGATCTCCCACGCGGTGACGTTTGGCCAGGCGTCGGCCGCCAGCCGCTCGGCCAGCGCAAACGCCTCGCCGAGGTCGAGCGGCAGGGATTTTTTCCCGCCCGTCTCACGCAGCCCGTGTTGCCAGCCGCCCGTGGCGGGCGCGAAAAACACCAGCGGTTTCACGCCGGCCCGCCGTAGTGCGGCCAGCCCTTGGAAGCGCGCGTCGTCTGCCGGCGCGGCCGCGGGCAGGCCGCTCATATCACGCAAACGAACCCAGCCGCCGTCCCACCAACCGCGTGGCGAGTCGGCCACCACCGCAGTAAAACCGTCGGCCGGCAGGCCGGTGTCGGTGCTCACTGCGGCGCGGCCCGCTCCGATGCACGCCAGCCAAAGCGCGAGGGCCGCGCCCAGCCGTCGGACGGCGGGCGCGGCCCCCAGAGAGCGGCGTGATTCGGTCATTTCTTCTCCGACGGGGTAGTGGGCGGGCGCAGGCATGCCTGACGCAAATCGGCCAGCACCTGCTGGAACCCGGGGTCCGCCCAAAGCTGCGGATAGGGCAGGCTTGAGCCGATACGGACGAACCATTGCTCCTTGCGCTGCCCGAGCCCGTCCTTGTTGAGGTCGGACATCCAGGCATACCACGGCGGCTCCTTGCCGGTGTCGTAGCTGATGGCCTCGCCGCCATAGACATGCCAGAACACGAGATGCTGCGTGGCGCGCGGAGTCGTGCCGTCCCCCGCGAAGATGCGGAACTGCGCCGGCATCAACCCGGCCGCCGCAACCGCCCGGCGCACCGCGTCGGCCTCGGACTCGCCATCCGCCAGCGGCCGCCGCTCCTCATCGCGCTGGCGCGCCCAGCCGTTGCCCGCCCAGCACACGTCGGGCGTGTGCGTAGCGATAGATTTTTTCGGCATCTTACCCGGGGCCCAGTGCGCGATATAGACGGCGAAGAACTCCCCGCCGCGCTGATAAACGCGAAAGATGGCGTCGTCATAGTTGAGTGCCTCACTGACGGCAGCGCGCTCCTCCTCGCTCTCGGCGATGGGCCGGTCGTGCGAGGCCCAGCCAGCCAGGTCGGCGGGCAGGATTTTGGCGAGGGGCGGTGGCGGCGTGTAGGAGCCGCCGTTGGCGCGCGCGCCCAGCCATTGCAGGAC
>CAIPZZ010000078.1 GCA_903869665.1 uncultured Opitutia bacterium
CCACGGCCCTGTCACCGCCTCCGGCCATGTGTTTCATGCCTGGCGCGGCACGACCGCTACGGCGCAGCAGGGCAGCGGCAGCATGAACGACACCACCCCCGTCAACTTCTCCGTGGACATCGCCGGTGCGAGTGTCGTCAACATGCGCACAGCGGCCGGCGTCTGGAATGACAGCACCATGGGTGCTGACGGCGCGATTGACGGCATCGGCAGCCTCCTGCCGCTGGTGACCGCGCAGCGTAGCGTCAGCTTCAGCCAGTTCTCTTCCAAGACTTGGAACGGCAACCTCCAGTCCGCCGCGATGGGCATCCAGTCCTATAACCCCATGGGCTACAGCGAACCGGTGGGTAGCGTCAGCGGCGCGATCGTCTATGCCACCGATGCCGCTGCCGACAACGGGGCCAACGTCGGCACCGGCGCCGGCTACGGCCACGGCTTCGGCCCCCACGCCCTCATCGAGACCCCTCTCACCGTCTCCGCCAGCGATCCCTATGTCTCCGGCAAGTCCGCCATCGAGGAGCAAAAGTTCTCCCGCAAGGCCGGCCTCTACCTTCAGGTCACCGTCACCGCCACCAACAGCGCCACGTTGCAGCTCTTCAGCCATTCCTCCTCCTCCGGCACTGGTCCCAACGGCGGCGTCCTCCTCGGCACCGTCCCTTCCAATTTGGTCAAGTTCATCCCCTACACCACCACCGGTTCCGGCACCAGCACCAGCGTGAGCTCCGGAATGTATGACCAGCACGAGGACAAGGGCGTCAACCTCGTCCAGATTGACATGGGAGTGCTCAAAGCCGCCCTCGTCAATATGGGGACCAGCACCGCCTCCTCCATCGCCGGCACCACCATCGTCACCTCCACGGGAGCCAAGTGGGGCGTCGGCAGCTCCAACGGCTACGACACCTACACGGCCACTTCCAGCGGCTGGAACGGCGGCATCTACGTCGGCATCACCTCCTCCAGCTCCAACCTCACCGGCGTCGTGCTTGCCAACGGCCAAGTCTCCAGCGGCAGCACCCTCGTGCCCTCTAGCACAAGTGCCAGCAATACCAATAGCGTCTCCGGTCTCACCATCGCCACCAACTCCCCCGTCTATGTCCTCGGCAACTACAACGCCGATGGCACCATTGACGCCGCCGGCACCACCTACACCTCGGCCCAGTTCCCCGACGACCACCACACCG
Source organism: uncultured Opitutia bacterium (assembly GCA_903869665.1). GTDB lineage: Bacteria > Verrucomicrobiota > Verrucomicrobiia > Opitutales > Opitutaceae > CAIYUN01. The sequence continues at coordinate 1,182 of CAIPZZ010000078.1, forward strand.
GCGCCTCCGGCGATGCCAGCACCCAGACCCCCGCCGCCATTGCCGCCGACGCCGTCATGGTGCTCTCGCCCAATTATTTTGGGACCGCCGCCGGCACCAAGCTCGCGCCCACCACCAACACGAGCGGCACCTCCGCCTACAACAGCTACCGCACCAGCAGCCCCGCCGCCAGCGCCGACTCTGAGATCGCCGCCGCCTTCATCACCGGCACCATCACGACCACGCCAGATGCCGCCGGCACCCAGCAATACAGCGGCGGCGTCCACAACCTTCCTCGCTTCCTCGAGAACTGGAGCGGCCGGACCTTGGGCATCCGCGGCTCACTGGTCACCATGTATAATTCCCGCATCGCCACCACCGGGTGGAGTTCCAGCTACTATAGCCCCCCCACCCGCCTCTGGGGCTTCGACAAGATTTTCTCCAACGGCAACTTTCCTCCTATCTGCCCGCAGGTCATCTCCTACCGCCGCGTGGACTTCACCTACCTCTCCAACTCCGCCTCCTACAGCGCCGCCATCAGCGGCCTGTGAGCTCGCGGTGGTGCCGGTCGGGCCGTGATATTGGCAGTATATTTTTCAAAATTCCGAGGATAGGCCCGTTCAGGCCTTTCTCCGGGCCTATTTGCCGCGCACCACCCCGGCCATAAGACGGGTCGGCCGGCCCTAACGGCCCGGCGGGATTTCCGCTATCGTGGCGGCGTGATGTCCGCCGCACAAAATCCGCATCTCCCGCCGCGCCGTGCCGCGCGCCCCGACCGCCGCCGCGCGGGCTTCACCGTCATTGAGGTCACGATGGCCGCGTTCGTCATGGTCTTCGGCATCGCCACCAGCCTCAACGTCCTCTCCGCCGGCCTGCGCACGCTGGACGACGCGCGTAACATCACCCTCGCCTCCCAAATCCTGCAGAGCGAGCTCGAGCGCCTGCGCCTGCTCCCGTGGTCAAGCAGCACCGGCGGCGAGGCGATCTCAACCGAGTCCGAGAAGGCCGCCGTGGACCTCTCCACCGCTTATTCCAGCAACACCGCCGTCACGAGCCGTTTCACCCTCACCCGCGTCGTGACCGCCACTAGCGGACGTGAAGACTCGATGCGCGACATCACTCTAGTCGTAAGCTGGACGAGCGTCTTCGGCACCTCGCACACCCGCACCTTCACCACCCGCTACTGCAAGGACGGTCTCTATGACTTCTACTACACGCTCGCCAACTGACCGCCGCCGCCGGGGTCTCACCCTCGTCGAGGTCCTGGTCGCCGTCACGCTTGCGACCACCGTCCTCGCCGGCGTGCTGACCACCATGCTCATGATCGGCCGCAACGGCCTCGCCATCGGCAACTACGCGGACATGTCAGCGCAGGGACGCAAGGGCCTCGAACAGTTCGCGCAGGACACCCGCCAGGCCAGCGAGATCGTCTGGAACAGCACGAGCAGCGTCACCTTCACCGTGGACGGTGCCTCCATCCTCTACACCTACGACTCATCCGGTGGCACGTTCACGCGCCGGGCCGCAGGCGCGACCACCACCCTCATCAGGGGCATCACCAGCTTCCAATTCATCGGCTACACCATCACCGGCGTGGACGTGTCCGGGGCCAACGACCTCACCACCGCCGCCGGCCGCGTCGCCGCCGCCAAGGTCACGAAGCAGATGCAGATCTCCCTCACCATCACCCGCACCTCCGTCGTCTCCGCCAGTGTCACCAACGCCGTGCTCTCCGCCCGCTACACTCTGCGCAACAAGCGCGTCACCGCATGAGCTCCCCGCGCCCCGCTCCCTCCTGCCGCCCGCGCCGCCGGCCCCTGCGCGGGCGGCGCGGCTCCGTCCTCCTCGTCGCCGTGCTGTTTTCCAGCATGATCGCCATCGCTATTACTGGCTATCTCCGCCTCACCGCCACGGTGCTAAAGGTGTCGCAGCGCGCCATCGGCAACAACGCCGCTGTCAACCTGGCCGAGACGGGATTGGAAGAAGCCATGTGGTCCATCAACCAGACTGTCGCCGGCAACGCTTCTGCCTGGAGCGGTTGGTATGTGAGCGGCACTAACACCGGGGCGCGCGCGTTCTCTGGCTTCGACCTCGGCCAAGGCGTGACCGGCAAGGTCCGCGTTTACATCTCCAACACGCTCACCACCGGGGCAGCCCCCTTCATCATCTCCCGCGCCACCGTCACCCTCCCCAACGGCCAGGGCAACATCGAGAAATTCATCAAGGTCACTCTCAGCCTCCGCTCCACCTTCGCCAACGGTCTCGTCGCCAAGCGCACCATTTCTTTCGCCGGCAACAGCGCCTCGGTGGACAGCTACAACTCCGCCAAGGGCGCTTACAATGCCAACTTGGGAGGCGGCACCTACAACAAAAACGACAACGGCAGCGCCGGCAGCCTCGCCGTCACCGTGGACGCGCTTAGCGTCGGCAACGCTGACATCTGGGGCCATGTCGCCGTCGGCACCTCCGACACCTCCGGCCTCTCCGTCGGCTCCAACGGAACCGTCGGCCCCTTCGGCACCACCGCTGGCACCGTCGTAGCCAGCGCCGTCACCACCAACTTCACCGCCAACTTTCCCGACACCACCGCCCCCACCACCAGCGGCTATTCCATCGCCTCCCTCGGCTCCACTACCCTCCCGCGCGGCGGCGACGTGGCCGCCAGCGACGGCAAATTCTATTACTCCGTTGGTTCCATCGGTCTCTCCGGGAACGCGAGCAACGTCCTGCACATCGCCGATGATAAGAAGGTCGTGATCATCCTCACCCCTACCACCGGCACCGCTGTGGACGTGAAGGGCAATGCCTCCATCCAACTCGACAATTCCTCCTCCACGCTCGCCATCTACACCGAGGCTGACGTGAGCATCGCCGGCAACGGCGCGGTCAACGCCGGCAACCCCGCCAACTTCATGCTCTACGGCACGCGCGCCTCGTCCGCCTCTAGCAAGCAGTCCATCGCCATCTCCGGCAACGGCAACCTCAGCGGTGTCGTTTACGCGCCCAACGCTGCCCTCAGCATCAAGGGCGGCGGCACCAGCGGCGGTGTCCAAGGCGCGATGATCGGCGACACCGTCACCCTCACCGGCAACGACGCCTTCCACTATGACGAAGCTCTTGCCTCCCTCACCACCGGCAACCCTTACGGCATCAGCAACTGGGACGAGCTCACGACCTCCGCCGCGCGCAGCGCGGTCAGCTCTTACGTGAACTTCTGAGGTGTCGGTAAAGTGCCGCCCTGTCTGCGAGGCCGCACCTTGCGTGCGGTCTTCTGCTCTGGCCGTCCCCAACCCCTTCGCCGCGTTCAGCCTGACGGCGGCTGGATCATCCCGGCGGCGACCGTCGCGTTGGTGAACTCGTCCACGAGGATGAAGCTGCCCGTCGCGCGGTTGCGCTGGTAGGTGTCGCACAGCAGCGGCGCGGCGGCGCGCAGGTGGACGCGCGCGATGTCGTTCATGCCGACCTCGGTGTCGCCCTCGACCTTGTGGAGCGTGTTGATATTGACCTTGTAGCGGACCTCCTTGAGCACGCAGCGCAGTTCGCGCGTCGTGTGCCGCAACAGGTATTTGCCGCCGGGCTGGAGTTTTTTCTCGGAGAACCAGCAGAGCATCGCGTCGAGCTCGCGGCCGGCGTGGGGCGGGTTGTTGGCCTTGGCGATCATGTCGCCACGCGAGATGTCAATCTCGTCCGCGAGCGTCATCACGATGGACATCGGCGAAAACGCCTCGCGCAGCTCGCCCTCGGGACCGTGGAGGGACTTAATGCGCGTGGTCCGCTCGGACGGCAGCACCAGCACCTCGTCGCCGGGCTTGAACACTCCGCCGGCCACGCGGCCCGCGAAGCCGCGGAAATCGTGGTGCGCATCGCTGTTGGGCCGGATGACGGTCTGCACCGGGAAACGTGCGTCAATGTGGTTGTGGTCGCTGCCAATATAGGTGGTCTCCAGCGTGTAGAGCAGCGCGCCGCCCTGATACCACGGAGTCTTGGTGGACTTATCCACGACGTTGTCGCCGTGCAGCGCGGAGAGCGGGATGAACTTGATGTCGGGGATCTCCAGCCGCGAGGCGAACTGGGAGAACTGCGCGACGATCTCGTTGAAGCGCGCCTCGGACCAGTCCACGAGGTCCATCTTGTTGACGGCTACAATGAGATGCGGGATGCGGAGCAGCGAGGCGATGAAGGAGTGGCGGCAGGTCTGCTCGATCACGCCCTTGCGCGCGTCCACCAGCACGATGGCGAGGTTGGCGGTGGAGGCGCCCGTCACCATGTTGCGCGTGTATTGAATGTGGCCGGGCGTGTCGGCCACGATGAACTTGCGGCGCGGCGTGGCGAAGTAGCGGTAGGCCACATCAATGGTGATGCCCTGCTCGCGCTCGGCGCGGAGGCCGTCGGTGAGGAGCGCGAGGTTGAGGTTCTCCTCACCGCGCTGCTCGGTGGCGCGCTCGATGGCCTCGAGCTGGTCCTCGAAGATGGCCTTCGAGTCGTAGAGGAGACGGCCGATGAGAGTGGACTTGCCGTCGTCCACGCTGCCCGCCGTGGTGAAGCGGAGCAGGTCCATCGCGAGATAGTGCTGGTCGGAGTGGGCGGGAGCGGAGGCGGCGGTGCTGGACATGGAGATAATTTTTTAACGCAAAGACGCTGAGGGGCGAAGGCGCAAAGGATCGGAGCGGAGTTGGTTTAGAGTTGGTTCACGACGCGATGGATGCCGTCTTTGACGAGGCGTTCGCCAAAATTGATGATCAACCCGAGCTTCAGACCGGTAAGACGGAGATAGGTGAGCATCTGGGCCTCGAAAATCGGGTTGTGTCCGCTAGTGGCCTTGGTGTCCACGAGCACGAGACCGTTGATGCGCAAGTCCAGTCTCAGCGGAGTGGCGAGCAATTTGCCCTTATAGGTGATCGGGACGGGCTGCTGCCGCTCGACACCGAGACCGCGCAAGTTCAGCTCCTCCACGAGGGCTTCCTCATAGACGCTTTCGAGCAAGCCCGGCCCGCCGAGCGTGCGATGCACCTCGACCGCCGCGTCCACGATCACCCGACTGATTTCGTTTTCGTTCATCTTGCTTAGCGTCTCCGCCTCTTTGCGCCTTTGCGTTAAATTTCGCCTCAGAAATACCCCGCCTTTTTGCGATCCTCCATCGCGGTGTCGGAGCGTTTGTCGTCGGCGCGGGTGCCGCGCTCGGTCTGGCGCGCGCTGGCGACCTCCTGGATGATTTCGGCCAGCGTGGCTGCGTTGCTCTCGACCGCGCCGGTGCAGGTGCTGTCGCCCACCGTGCGGTAGCGCACGCGCTTCGTCTCCCATTTTTCGCCGGGCAGCAGCGTGATGAACGGCGACTTGGCCAGCAGCACGCCGTTGCGGTTCACGAGCTCGCGGTCGTGAGCGAAGTAGATGCTGGGGATGGCTAGGTTCTCACGGGCGATGTATTGCCACACGTCCATCTCCGTCCAGTTGGAGAGCGGAAACACGCGGAAATTCTCGCCCACATGCTTGCGGCCATTGAACAGGTTCCACAGCTCGGGGCGCTGATTCTTCGGGTCCCATTGGCCGAACTCGTCGCGCGCGGAGAAGATGCGCTCCTTCGCGCGGGCCTTCTCCTCGTCGCGTCGCCCGCCGCCCAAGCAAGCGTCGAATTTGTGCTCCGCGATGGTATCGAGCAACGTCACCGTCTGAAGCCCATTGCGCGAAGGGTTCGGCCCTTTCTCCTCGGTGGCGCGGCCGGCGAGAATCGAGGCTTCGACCGACCCGACGATCAGGCGCGCGCCCGTGTCGGCCACGAGCTGGTCGCGGAAGGCCATCGTCTCGGGAAAATTGTGCCCGGTGTCAATGTGGACGAGCGGGAACGGAATCTTGGCCGGCCAGAACGCCTTCTGCGCGAGCCTGACCATCACGATGGAGTCCTTGCCGCCGGAGAACAGCAGCGCGGGGCGCTCGAACTGAGCGACGAACTCGCGAATGATGAAGATGGCCTCGTGCTCAAGCTGGGCGACGTGCGGCAGGTTGTAGGAGCTCATGGATTTTTAACGCAAAGACGCAAAGAGGCGGAAGGCGCGAAGAGAAAGGATGACGGATTTGATTTGGAACTCAGGAAATCAGGGGCGGAGGGAGGAAAATTCACAGTCGGATGCGCGGGAGGATGGCGGCGTGCAGGCGGGCGAGCGAGGCATCGGCCGGCTCGGCCTCGGTGTCGAGGGTGATCGCGCCGTCCTCCGACGCGGGCGGCTCGAAGGCCGAGTCGCGGCCGGTGAACTGGGCGACATTGCCCGCCTTGGCTTTCGCGTAAAGGCCCTTCGGGTCGCGCTTGGCGCAGGCCTCGAACGACGCCGCGACGTAAATCTCCAAAAAATCCTCCGCGCCCACGATTTCCCGCACCAACCGCCGGTGCGCCCGTAGCGGCGTGATGAACGCCGCGATCACCACCACGCCCGCCGCCGCGAAGAGCTTCGCCACCTCGGCCACGCGGCGGATGTTCTCCGCCCGATCGGCATCGCTGAAGCCCAGGTCGCGGTTGAGGCCGGTGCGGACGTTGTCGCCGTCGAGCAGGTGCGTGGCAAATCCCTCCGCGTGCAGCCGCCGCTCCAGCGCCACGGCCAGCGTGCTCTTGCCGGAGCCGGACAGCCCATAGAGCCACACCACCCGCCCGCGCTGCCCAAGCCGCTGCTCCTTGGCGGCGCGGTCGAGCACGCGGTCGAAAATAGGATGCAGGTCGGCCTGCGGCGCGGGCGTTGGCATTTGGCGGACGATCACGGTCTGAAACCGCCGGGTCGCGCGCAAGCCCAAATCCCGGCCGGGACACAGCATAGCCGACCGCCCCACCCTAATAGCTCGCCGCTGAACTCAGCGCCATAAGCCAAAACCAAGTCGCGCAGGCCACAGCGCCAAGGGCGCACATGAGCCGCTCCGGCGATTTTGGGGGTGATACGGCGAAAAAATAGCTGGCTGCTAGCGTGAGCAGCAGTGAAACGCTCCAACTGAGAGCCACCAGCAATTGCTTCATGACCGCGTCCCATTCCTTTTGCATTTTCTCCCGCCGCACAAATTCCTGCCCGCGCACGAGGTCTTCGGGCGTCGGCGTGTATTCGCCAATGCGCGTGCCGGCCGGGAGGGCTTCGAGGATGTTGCTCGTCGGCTCCTTCGTGCCCCACTTGACCAGCCTGCCATTGATGGAGCCATCGTATCGCTCGAGGTTTCCGCCCAGAAAACATATATACCCAAAATCCCCGCCAAACGGGCTGTCTTTTCGCCATGTGCCGTCGGGCTGCAAGCCGCGCGTCCAAATGAGAGGGGTATCAGCAGACATTGCGGTGATACTGCCGATGTCAGTAGGAAACAATGCGACGGCATAGGATAGTGCCGCGCCCTTGAACTTGGGGTCTATCTGTCGTCTGTCCTCAGGGTTCACGATGCGTTGTATTTCACCGTCGAAAACCCCCTTTGCCCGATCCGTGTGCATGAACCAAATTTTCGGATCGTTCAAGCCAGCGCGGGCGAGATACTGAGCTACCGCATACACGTCCGTAGTGGCCCATGCCGGCATTGTTCCGTTGGGACTATCGTTCAGCGTCGCTAGCCAAGCCTGTCCGATGGTGCGGTTATAATTCCATTCCACGGACTTTTTAACCGGTGGCGGCTCAGAGGATTTGGCTATCGCCGCGATCACCAAGCCCCCGAGCAGAAAAAACCCAAAGGCCACAAGGGCGGTTGGCAGAGTGTCGAAAAATCGGGCGAGCTTGGAGCTAGGCGTGCGTATGTCGGGGTTCACGGCGGCGGCACGCTCGCATCGTGGCGGGCGAAGGGCAAGTCAAGAGCGGAGCACAACCCACGTGAGCGCAAATTACCGCACGTTACGCCGCGAATTTCACCGCCACCGGCGCGCGCTCGAAGTTCTCGGCGGCGAGGAGCGGCTCGGGGCGCATCGCGCCGAGGCGGGCGACCCAGCGGTCTGGCACCTGTTCCAGCCGCGTGGCAAACTGCGTGGCGATGTCGTTGTAGTAGGTCCGCGCGAGCGCGACACGCTGCTCCGTCTCCACCAGCTCGCGGTGCAGGCGCGCGAAGCTCTCCTGCGCGGTGAGCTGCGGATACTTTTCCACGACCACACGCAGCGCGCCGGCGAGGCCTGTGTGGTCGGGGCCGCTCACGCCGGGCGGCGTGGCCTGCGCCTGTGCGCGCAGCGCGGCGAGCGCGGTCTGCGTCTCCCGTTCGTGGCCGGTGAGGCCGGATACGATAGCGACGAGACCGGGAATGAGGTCGGCACGGCGCTTGAGCTGCACGTCAATGAGCGACCAGCCCGACCGCACGCGCTGGCGCAGGGCGACGAGGCTGTTAAACACCATCCACACCCAGCCCGCGCCCCAGAGTAAAAGATAGCCAAGCGGCGGCAGGGCGAGCAGCGCAGGCGGAAGCGCGGTGGGGGAGAAATTGTCCTGCTGGTTGGCCAGCACGAACACTAGCGGTGCACAGGCGAGCAAAAGGCCAAGTGCCCACCAAAACCATGACCAGCCGGCAAGGCCGGACGCGACCGTCTCCTCGGTGCGCGTCGAGACAAGGAACAGCGGGGCGTCCTTGCTCGCGGCGATCTCGGGCGCGACCACGTCGGCGCGTTCGCGGGCCGCGCCGACAATGTAGAGCGGCGCGTGCAGCGGGATGCCGGTCTCACTGAAACGGCGGCGGTGGTCGGAGTTGGGCACGGCGCGCTCTGGGCCTTTGCCGTAATAGAGCGGGTCACCGCGCGAGACCGTCTCATCAAAGAGCGCGAGCGGCTCGATCTTCGCCCCGGCGGGCCGCACAAGCACCGCGCCGGTGTCGTCGCGCGTGTAAAAGTTCTGTGTCTCCCCGCCGTCCGCGACGGTGGTCCAGCCGCTCTCGTGACGGGTGCGCGTCTGCGTGCGGCCCTTGTCGTCGGTATAGGTTTCCACGACCAGACGCGACCAATGCTCCTCCACGCGCCACGCGAACTGCACGCACGCCGCCTCCGCGAGGAAACTGGTGAGCGGCATCTCGCTCTCGGCAGTGCCCTTGAGCTCTACGAGGCCGACAAACACCCCGGCGGCTTTCGAAGTCGGCAGGTCGCGCAACAGCCGCTGCCGGCGGCGCAAATGCAGGCTGGCCGCGAGGCTGATAAGGGAGATGATCAGGCCACCGGCGAGGAGCGGCCAGGGCGCGTCGTTCGCGTTCACGCGGGGTTTGTGCGCGGCGATACACGCGGGCGCAAGCGCGCGGCCGATGTAAGCCGGCGAAATTTTTCCAACGGCGCGGCGATGTGAAATGGTGGAGCGCGTTCACCTCAACGCGCTGCGCCATCGCCCGACGCTAGAGCGGTTTAAGTTGAAATGTAGCCGCCTGCTCGGCCCTTTGTCATCGCGAGGTGCGCGAAGCGCGCCGTGGCGATCCAGCACTTCGACAAGCTCAGTGCCCCGAGCACTGCCGAGGGGCTGGATTGCTTCGTCACTGCGCTCCTCGCAATGACACGGATACGGCCACTCTATTCTTTAAACCGCTCTCAGGGGCCGGGACTTGTAGGGGCGCAGTCTTGCTACGCCCATTTGGCGACCGTCGCGGGAAGGGCGCAGCAAGACTGCGCCCCTACACCGGCTGAGATGCCCCGCTTACGGCCGGAAGGCCTGCTCCGGCGGCAAGCCGAGCTGCTGCTCCAGCTCGCGGATCTGTTCCAGCACGTCGGCCGCAGCGGCGGCGAAAACCTCGTCCTCGGTCGGCTGGCCGCGGCCGGACGCGGGCTGCGCGCCGGGCAGGCCGGCCGGTTTCGGCAACGTGGGGTAAAGTTTCACAAACCAACCGAGAGCCTCGCGCGGGCGGCCTGCGCGCGCAAGCAGGCGGCCGCGCATGCGCGCGTCGAAATAGGGCGCGCCGGGCAGCGCAGCGGCGCGGCCGTAGAAGTCCGCCGCCTGCAGCAGCTCTTCGTTGGCGGCAGCGGGATCTCCGGCGTCCAGCGCGACCCGGTGGAGGCGGACCATATGGATGAAGGCGATGGTCTCGTAAGGCGTGGGCGAGTTCGGGTGATAGCGTATCGCCTCCTCCAGATAGGCGATGCCCTGCGCGGCCTGCTCGCGGGTGAACGCGCGCTGCACCGCCGGTGGCACGACGTCCCAGCCGCCGGCCTGCTCGACGCGCCAGCCGGGCATTTCGTTGGCCATCATCCGCGCGCCGTTAATCCAGAAATAGAGCGGGCGCGGGTCGAGCGCGGTGGTCAACCGCAGGCTGGTAGTCGTCGCGCGCAGGTCGCGGTCGGACCAGTCCGCGTTGGCCTTGAGAAACATGAAGTCCGCCGCGAGCGTGCGGAAGCCGCCGAGCAGCCCGACGATGGCGGCCTGGCCGAGGCCCGCGGTTATCGTCTCGTTGGCAGGCGCGGGCGGCGCATCCCGCTCGATCTGCTCCCAGGCCGTCTGCTCCAACGGGCGTAACGCCCAGCCGGCCGCGGCCAGCGCGGCGAAAACCACCGCCCCGGTGCGAAGCGACTGTGGGAGGGAGAGGCTAGATTTCACGGCGGCGGAAGCTGAAGACAGCGAGCAGACCGAAGACCGCGATGTAGGCCAGCCCGTAGCCCGCCACCTGCAGCGCGAGTAGGCCGCTCACCCCCTCGGCCGTGCCCGCCTGATCCTCGAGGCTGAAGAGCTGGAAATTGGGGAAGACCCGCGCGAGCGTCTCAATGAGCACGCCGAGCACGGCGGACGACGCCTCCACCTTGGCGTAGGCCTTGTGCGCGAGCGCCTGCAGGTGGCAGATGACGAGCACGAAAAAACCCGTCACGACGGTGAACAGGTTGGTGTTGGAGAAGCTTGCCACCAGCAGCGTGACCATCGCCAGCACGCCGAACTTCACCCAGTGCAGCGCGCCCACGATGAACACATCCCCCGCCGTGATCTGCCCGCCGTGCGCGAACACCGCCGGGTCATCGTCGAGAAACACTCCCGCGCGGTGCGCGAGCAGCCCCGCGAGCAGTCCCGTGAGCAGCGCGCAGAACACGCCCACCACAGCCCACACGCCGAGAAATTTCCCGAAGACAAACTCTGCCCGCCACACCGGCTTGGCCAGTAGTGTGAGCGCGGTGCGGTTCTCAATCTCGCTGAAAAAAAGCTGCGCCGTCGCCGCCACCGTCAGCACCGAGCCGAAGAACACCAGCGCGCCCATGCCGAAGTTGAACGTAAACTTCAGCTCCGGCGCGCCGAAATTCGGCCCGAAGTGAAAGTCGTGGAAAAACTGCGCCCCGCCCACCAGCGCGCCCGCCAGCAGCACGAGAAACAGAAACAGTCGTTGCCGCACCGCCTCCAGGAAGGTGTTGCCCGCGATGAGGCTGAGCCGGCCCATGGAAAAACTGACGCGCTCCGCGCTCATGGACCGCCCTCCTTCCGTCCGTTCTCTGCCCGCGCGACCTCGCGGAGAAACACCTCGTCGAGCCGCGCCCGCGGCTGCTCGACCGACTCCAGCGCCCGCCCGCGCGCCGCCAGCCATGCCCGCAGCTCCGCCAGCTCGCTAGGCGACAACGCCTCCACAATCAGCGCCTGCCGGTCGCGCCGACCCACCAGCTCCGCCACCGCGCCTTCCAGAATGAGCCGGCCTTTGTCGAG